>JBILFP010000021.1:0-19411 GCA_044351535.1 Methylacidiphilales bacterium | reverse complement strand
GCTGCGAAAGACTCAGATCCACCCCCGCGGCCTGAGCGAGGAAGATCACCGTCACGCCCTCATACAGCGCCGTCCCGTTCTGGTTGGTGCTTGCTCCCGCCGTCAGCACGAACCGGCTTACCTCCGGTCGCATCTCCAGCGGACCCTCCGCCGCCCGCAGCGAAACCGCCAGCGTCGCGTTGCTCGAGGCCGTGGCAAAGGCGGTGGACACCGGCTCCCGAATGCCGCGCCAGAATTTTCCCAGATCGTACCTCGCCAAAAACTTCAACAGCAGCGGATAGACCCCGAACGCCTGCACCCCCAGCGCCAACAACACCGTAAACACAAACGTGCCCAGATATCCCAGCAGCTCCGGTCCCGTCCGGAAAAAGGACATACAGGTCAGGCAGAACACCGCCCCAGGCGCCCACCGGATGAGCGCCCCGATCAGCTGCATGCACACCTCAAACACCCGCTCCCACGTGGACCTCAGCCAGCCCCCCTTTCCCTCCGGCAAAAGCAGCAGCACCAGCCCCCACGCCAACGCCAGCCCCAGGATCACCAGCATCATCTGCGCGGCCGAGGCCCATCCCATCCACCCGGCCAGAAGCCCGAAAGGATTTCCGGGAATCCAATCCACCGCCCGGGCCAGCCAGCTCGCACTTCCCTCCATCGCCAGCTCCTCCGCCGGCGGCACCTTCGCCGCCATGGTCTTCCCGGGCTGGGTGATGTTCACCAACGCCAACGCCACCAGTACGCTGCTCACCCCCAGCACCAAGGCCATCAGTAAGGCGATGAGAGCCGTTCGACCCAGCTTGAGCAGACTCCCCGCCGAGGCGATCCCCAGCGGGAGCGCCGTCAGCAATACCGGAATGACCAGTAGGAACAGTAGCCGCAGGAAGAGTTCCCCCCACGGCTCAATCCACGCCTGCAAAAAAGGCCCGGCGCCGGGATGCCACACCCGCAACCCCAGGCCCGTGGCGATCCCCGCCCCCAAGCCCGCCAACACCCACCAGGGCGAATGCTTTTTCACGCCATCACAGTAGAGATTCCTTGTCTGTTGGACACCGAGAACTGGTAGGGCGGGTTGTCCCAACCCGCCTCGCTGAACCCCCAAGGTTCATCGCTCAATGAGGCGGCCTCGGAGAGACCGCCCTACCTAGTTCAAAATTCCATGCTGGTAGGGCGGGTTGTCCCAACCCGCCTCGTTAAATATTCAAACCCTTAACCGCATCCTTTTCCGGTTTTGATGGTCTAATCTTATATGGACCGCTTTTTACCCAGAAAACCCAGGTTGAGACATGACACCCCTGGTTGGGTGGAGAATCCTGAACACTTTGTTACCGTTTGCTGCCAACCACCTGGCCAAAATCATTTATGCAGGGACGCGGTAGCTCGAGGCATCTTGGATGCCCTTTGTTTTTATCATCGCGCCAACCGTTGCCGGGTGGAGCTGCTCGTCCTCATGCCTGACCATTTTCACATGATTCTCAGGGTTCCTGATTCCGTGGATTTGGCGCTGTGGATCTATGCGCTGAAACGTTGGCTATGTCGCCGGCATGGAATCATTTTTCAGGAAAACTTTTTCGACCACCGACTAAGGTCAATTCCCAGCGCTCAACAAAAATGGAAATATGTAAACATGAATCCAGTCAGAGCAGGTTATGTATCCCGGCCGGAAAATTGGCCCTATCGGTACACGCTTTCCGACTTTGAATCAGGTAGGGCGGGTTGTCCCAACCCGCCTCGCTCAACCCCCAAGGTTCATCGCCCAATGAGGCGGTCTCGGAGAGACCGCCCTACCTAGTTCAAATTTCCATGCCGGTAGGGCGGGTTGTCCCAACCCGCCTCGTTGAACCCCCTAGGTTCATCGCTCAATGAGGCGGTCTCAATCCCCCCGCAAAAGCGAAGAACCCTTTTCCCGCAGAGCGGGAAATGAGGATAGGCGGCGGCAGGTCTAAGGGGGCCAAAGAGACCGCCCTACCTTTACTACAGCCGGGCAATCAGCAACTCCCTCTGATAAATCAGCTCCTTGGGCAGTTCGTGGTAGATCTTGATGAAAAGCTCGTTTTGAAACACCAACTCCCGCCGCCACTCGTCCGGGTCGATCTTCATCATCTCGGCAAACCTTTCCCGGGTCATCCCCTCCAGCCCCTCCGTGTTGATGTCTTCAAAACGGGGCACCCAGCCGATCGATCCCTCCCGCGCATCCGCATGCCCGTGGCACCGGCCCACGATCCACTCCAACACCCGCATGTTTTCCCCGAAACCGGGCCAATAGAACTTTCCCTCCGCATCTTTCCGGAACCAGTTCACATGGAAAATCCGCGGTAGGATCTTGATCAGCTTCCGCATCTCCATCCAGTGGTCGAAGTAGTCGCCCATGTTGTAACCGCAAAAAGGCAGCATCGCCATGGGATCGCCGCGCACCTGTCCGTGGCCGCCCACGGCCGCCGCCGTCATCTCCGATCCCATCGACGCCCCCACAAAAACCCCATGGAACCAGCTGAAAGCCTGGAAAATCAGCGGAATGGTCGAGGCCCGTCGACCCCCGAAGATGATGGCGTTGATCGGCACGCCCTCTGGATCGTTCACCTCGGGAGCCAGGGCCGGATTGTTGGCCATCGGCGCCGTGAAACGGCTGTTGGGGTGAGCCGCTTTCTCCCCGCTGGCCGGATTCCACGGGTTGCCCTTCCAGTCGATCAAGTTCGGCGGCGGCGGGTTGTCTTTTCCCTCCCACCAAAGATCGCCATCCGGCGTCCGCGCCACGTTGGTGAAGATCGTGTCGTGGGCCATGATCCTCATCGCGTTGGGGTTGGACTTCTCATTGGTCCCGGGCACGACCCCGAAATATCCGTTTTCGGGATTGATCGCATGCAGCCGGCCGGTGGGCCCGGTCCTCATCCAGGCAATGTCGTCCCCGATCGTGGTGATCTTCCAACCCTTGTAAGACTTGGGCGGAATCATCATCGCAAAGTTGGTCTTGCCGCAGGCCGAGGGGAACGCCGCCGCCACATAACTCTTTCGGCCGTTCGGCTCCTCCACCCCCAGCACCAGCATGTGCTCGGCCAGCCAGCCCTCGTCCCGGCCCAGGAAGGATGCGATTCGCAAGGCCAGGCACTTTTTCCCCAGCAGGGCGTTACCGCCGTAGCCCGAACCCACGGAGATGATCTCGTTGGCCTCGGGGAAATGGGCGATGAACCGGCGCTCGGGGTTGCAGTCCAACACTGAATGGGTGCCCCGGTTGAAGGTGTCCGAATCCCCCAAATGATCCCAGGCCACTTTTCCCATTCGGGTCATGATCCGCATGCTTAGGACCACATAGATGGAGTCCGTCAGCTCAACGCCCACCTTGGCCAGCGGCGAACCCGGCGGCCCCATCAGGTAAGGAATCACAAAAAGGGTCCGGCCCTTCATTGCGCCGGCCAGCATTCCGCGGAGCTTTTGCCGCATCGCCTTCGGCTCCATCCAGTTGTTGGTGGGCCCGGCCTCCTTCTCGCGGCGCGTGCACACAAAGGTGCAATGCTCCACCCGGGCGACGTCGTTGGGATTGGAGTGGTGATAGTAGCAGCGGGGCCACTTCTTGGGATCGAGAGGGATGAGTACCCCCTGCTTCACCGCTTGCTCGGTGAGGTACTCCTTCTCGGCCTCGGATCCGTCACACCAAAAGACATTCTCGGGCTGGGTCAGCTCCACGACTTCCCGCACCCAGGGAAGGACGTGCTTGTTGTCAGGCTGGTGGCGGCCCAGGCGATCCGACGCCGGAATGGCCGAAAGTTTGGTCACGAAAAAATTTTAAACCCGACCGGAGGGCGAAAAAACCTTTTTAGGAACACTTTCCACACCCCTTTCCCCCGCCCTTTCGGAAAATTTTCCAGAGGAGATAGCCCACCGCCCCCAGCACGGCCACCATCACCGCCGCCAGCTGCCACAGGCCTTCCATTTCAGCTTCCCATGGCGCGGCCCACGGTTTGCACGAGCCAGGCGCCGGCATAAGCCAGCCCCGTCATGTAGACCATCATGAAGGCCGGCCATTTCCAGCTCCCCGTTTCCCGCCGGGCCACCGCCACCGTGCTCAGGCACTGCAACGCGTAAACATAGAAGACCAGCAGGGCCAGGCAGGTGATGGGGGTATAAATCAGGCTTCCATCCGGCCAGGTCGCGTTGCGCATTGCTTCGATCACCCCCTCCTCTTCCCCGCCGACGTGGTAGACAATCGACATCGTGCTCACGAAAACCTCCCGCGCCGCCAGTGAGGCCACCAAGCCGATCCCGATCCGCCAGTCGAAACCCAACGGCTTCAACACCGGCTCGAGAGCATGCCCGATCTGCCCGGCAAAACTCTGCGCCAGCCGCTCGGAAGGATCCTCCGCCCCGTGCGGGAAGTTACAGAGAAACCAAAGCAGGATGGAGAGAGCCAGGATCACCGTCCCGGCCCGCCGGATAAAAATCACCGCCCGTTCCCACATCCTCAAGATCACGGTGCGGAAGGAGGGACGCTGATACGGGGGCAGCTCCAAGATCAGTGGCGGGGACCCACCCCCCAGCATCTTTCTCCGGAACAGCCACGCCAAACCAAAGGCGGTGAAAGTTCCCAGGGCGTACAGGCCCAGCATCGTACCGGCCTTCCCCCACGAGGGCATCACGGCCGCGGGCACCGCCGCGGCAATCAGGGTCGTGTACACCGGAATTCTTGCCGAGCAGCTCATCAGCGGCGCCACCAAGATCGTGGTGAGCCGGTCCTTGGGATCCTCCACCGTCCGCGTCGCCATGATCCCCGGAATGGCGCAGGCATAGGAGCTCAGCAACGGAATAAAGGATTTTCCGCTCAATCCCACCCGGTGCATCACCCGGTCCAACAGAAACGCCGCCCGCGCCAGGTAACCGGAATCCTCCAACAAGCCCAGAAAGAGAAAGAGAATCAGGATCTGCGGCAGAAAGATCACCACCCCGCCCACGCCGGCAATCACCCCGTCCACCAGCAGATCCCGGAACATCCCTGCCGGCAGGATCGCCGTCACCCACTCACCCGCCGCCGCAAAACCGGAGTCGATCCACTCCATTGGATAGGCCGCGATGGAGAAAATCGAGGTGAACAGCGCCATCAGGATTCCCGCTAGCACTCCCCAGCCCGCCACGGGATTCAGCACCAACGCGTCGATCCGATCCGTCCAAGTGAGATGGCCGTGCCCGTGGCCTACGCCGGCCTGACCCAGCATCTCCTTGAGATAGGCGTAGCGGGCCTGCACCACCGCCGCCGACCAGTCGTAAGCCTGTTCGCGGAAGCGCTCCCGCCAAGCCACCGCTAGCTTGCGGGCACCCTCCGGCCCTTCATTGGAGCCCGCCAAAAGCTCCAACGCCCTTGCTTCCGCCCCGATTTCTGCCGGAAGCGCATCCCTCCACGCGGCCGCAATCTGGCCCACCGCGGTGGCCAGCTGCGGGGGCATCGTCCAGCGGCGTTCGCCGGGCTCGGAAAGTTTCTGGCCGAGGGCGGTGCGCAACTCCACCAGACCCTTGCCACGGTGCGCCTGGGTCGGCACGAATTTCACGCCCATTCGGCGAGTTAGCTCCTCCGGCTTCAGCCGGATCCCGCGCGACTCCGCCACGTCCACCATGTTGAGCGCGACCAGCACCGGCAGGCCCAACTCCATCACCTGGGTGACGAGAAATAAATTTCGCTCCAGATTGCTGGCGTCGACCACGCAGAGGATCGCGTCGGGTTTTGGAATGCCGGTGGATTCCCCTCGCAGAACTTTCCGGGCGATCTCCTCATCGGGCGAGCGGGGCGACAAACTGTACATTCCCGGCAGATCGATCAGCTCCACCGCCTCGCCGTGCAGGGTGTAGGCAGTGCCGGTCCGTTTTTCCACGGTCACGCCCGGATAGTTGGCCACGCGTTGGCGCAATCCGGTCAGGGCGTTGAAGAGGGTGCTTTTGCCGGCGTTCGGGTTGCCGACCACCGCAACCCAGCGGCGGGGCTGGTCGGAGCTCAAGGCGTTTTAGGAGTTTCCGTCGACGGTCTCGACGAGGATCTGGCGGGCCAACCGGGCGCTCAACGCCACCCGGGTGCCGCAAACCCAGCAGACCAGATCCGCCCCGCCCCGGATTTTTTTGACCAGGGCGTTTTCACAAAACCCCATTTCGCGGAGGCGCTGGCAGGTGCCGGGGGCGCAGTCCAACCGGCTTACCCGGACTTCCTTGCCAGCCCCGACTTGGGTCAAATCAATTGCTTTCATCCTACAGAGGCATTTTGGGCCTCTTGAGACTCAGTTGCAAGTACGCCCTAAGCCAAGTGCTCGAACCCCTTACCCCCCGACGCCTCAAACAAACCACTGGTAGAGCATCAGGTACACCAGCACCCCGGTGACGGAGACAAACATCCAGCTCGGCCAAAGCCACCGGGTGATCTTCTTGTGACTTTCAAACTTCCCGGTGATGGCAAACCAGACCGCGGCCAGAATGAATGGGAGATTCACCATCGCCAGAATCGTGTGCGGAATCAGGATCGAAAAATAAAGGGCCCGCGGCCACCCCTGCATCGGGAACAGCTTCGGCCCGACCGTAAACTTGTGGGCGAGATAGCCGGCCAGGAATAGAGCCGACACCGTCAAGGCTGCCGCCATCAGCTTGCGGTGCGCCTCCTTGTTTCCCTTCTTGATCTGCACCCAGCCGGCGAAAAGCAACACTGTGGTGATCGTGTTGAGGATGGCGTTGATCAACGGCAAATCTTGAAACGTCATGGCCGGTCTCCCTCCCCTGCTTCGTGCATCAGATCACCCAGGTCGGGCAAAGCCCGTCCCAGAAGTTCTCCGCCGGTGCCGTCATAATAACCACGGATCCTACCCTGTCCGTCGACCAGCGCCACCTTAGTGCTGTGCAGCATCTTGCCGGCCTGCGGCACCATCTCCGGCGGATTTTCCTCCACTGCCACCTTGAATCCCTCCCGCGCGATGCGAAACACCTCCGGCAACGGCCCGGTCAGCAGCCAGAAGTTTTCCCCCACTCCCATGCGCTGGGCGTACTCCCGCAACCGCTCTGGCGTGTCCGTCTGCGGATCGACGGTGATGGCCACCACCCGTACCTTTCCTTTGGTGCGTCCGACCGCGCGAGATAGTTCCACCATCTGGCTGATCAGGGCGGGACAAGGGCCGGGGCAGTCGGTGAAAAAGAAACCGGCAAACCAGATCTCGCCCTTCAGGTCGGCCAGAGTTCGTGGCTGCCCGTCCCGTTCGACGAGTTGGAAATCCGTCAGCTGACCCAGCACCGGCAACTCTCGGAACTCCCGCCGTTCCGAGGCCAGCCACATCTCCCGCATCCCGCCGAGCATCACCGTAAAGATCCCCAGCGCCAAAAGAGTCCAGACAATCGCGGTGAGTCGGCGGTTGGCGGGTCGGGGGCCCGGTGCGGCCGGGGCCGGCTGGGTCACGAACGGCGGCTGACCTGGAACGCGCAGGCCATCACCAACACCAGGGTCACCGCAATCACGATGGAGAAATCATGCGAGAGGTCAGCCGGCAAAGGCATGCCGGGCTTGGTCGCCAGCAACCCCTGCAGGGCGTTGTGGGCGTAACTGAGCGGGTTGAAACGCATCAGCACCTTGACCCACTCCGCGGCCCCGCCGGCAGGGAACAAGGCGCCACTAAGTAGCCAAAGGGGAACAAAGAACAGATTGATGACGGCGTGGAATCCCTGGGTGGAGTCCATTGGCCAGGCGATGAGGAAGCCCAGCGCCGTCAGGCCGATCGCGAGGACTGAGATTACCCCGACCAGATAGACAATCACCCGCAGGTCCGGATGGTGGTCGGAGTAAGGAGCCAGGAGAATGACGGCAATCGCCTGCAGCACCGCCAAAATCGTTCCCCCCATCAGTTTTCCGAACAGGATCGCCGCCCATCCCGCCGGGGCCACCAATACTCCTTGCAGGAATCCCTCTTTCCGGTCCTCGATGATGGATACGGTCGAGAGAATCGCGGTGAAAAGGACGATCAAGAGAATGATCCCCGGGAAGAAGTAGGAGAGGTAATCGATCCGGGTACGGGAACCTGCCTCCAGCAGGGAGCGACCCACGCCGGAACCCAGTACGAACCAGAAGATCACCGGAGTGGCCAGCGCTCCGATCACCCGGTTTTTCTGCCGTAGGAAGCGCATCACTTCGCGCAGGGCGAGACTGTAGGCGGCTTGCAACATGACTTAGATCTCCCCTGGGGTGGAGGACCACGGGCGCCCGGTTTTTTGCATAAAGAGGTCCTCGAGGGTCGGTCGGCACAAGGTCACCGAGGTCACCTCTTTGCCATACTGGCGCCACAGCCGGATCGCCAACTGGGCTGCCGTACCCCGCAACGGAACCACCTTGACCGAAGCCGGCTCGACGGTGGTCTCAATCTCCCCTTCCTTGCGGATTTTCGCGGCCAGTTTTTTGGGCAGATAGGTGCCCAAACGGACGTACTCCTTCCCCAAAGAGGAGCGTAACTCCGCCACCGGACCCGAAGCCACGCTCCGGCCTTGATCGAGGAGTAAAATTTCATCGGCCGGCTCAGCCTCTTCCAAAAGGTGGGTGGTAAAAAGCACGCTCAGCTTCCGGGTGTTCCGGATCCCCGAGATGATGCTCCACAGTTCCGACCGGATTGCTGGATCCAAGCCGGTGGTCGGCTCATCCATCAGGAGGATGCTGGGCCGGGTCAGCAGGGCCTTGGCGATTTCCACGCGACGGCGCAGACCTCCGGACAGATTTTCCACAAAGTCCCCTCCCCGGTCCTCAATGCCAAGGGCTTCCAGGTTCTTGGTGATTCGTTTCTCCAGGTCGTAGGACTCCAAACCGTAGAGGTGTCCGTGGTGCCGGAGGTTTTCGCGGACGGTCAGCTTCATGTCGACGGCCGGATTCTGAAAAAGCACACCGATCTTGCGGCGGATCGGAGTGGGAAACTCCCGCAGGCTGCGCCCGGCGATGGAGATTTCCCCATCCTGCAGGGCAAAAATGGTCGAAAGGATTTTAAAGAGGGTGGTCTTGCCGCTGCCGTTGGGGCCGAGGACGCAGAACATCCCGCCCTCCTCGAGGTGCAGGCTGATGTTGTCGAGGACGCGCTTCTTCCCATAGGCGTAGCCAACCCCTTCCGCCTCAACCGCCGCTAGGGATGCCGTTGCCATGAGAAGAAATTCTGATGGGAAGGCCGGATTGGGTCAAGCCACCGGGCCAGACAGATGCGAAAAACCGCCTACCGAGGGCGCGGTAGCAAAGGAAGAGAGTTTAACGGCGGGGAAAAGCTTCCGTCTGACCGTTCAGGCGAGCCGGAACGCCCTGCTGACGCAGAAAACTTTCGATGAGAAACATCGCTTGGGCGGGAAGCGGCCGGGTGCCGAGGGATCGCGAGAGAGACAATTCGCACTGGTGGGCAATTTCCTGAATATCCATGCCGCGGGCCTTGGCATGGTCGACCGAAAGCGAGAGGCGACTTTTCCAATAATTCATCCGGTTGTCCGCGCACTGTTGCTGCTGGGCGTCGGCCACGGCTTGGGCGAAACCCCAAACTTCCCTTTGCAAATCCTCGGCCATGCGGGAGGCATGGAGTCCGACGTGATGCTGAGTTACCCGGGAGATCATGATTTCGGTGCGAATGATTCTTAATTTTTATGTCTTTGACAATAAATAAGTTACGGGAAAAGGCTTATTTTCATAAAGCACTATAGGTCAAACACTTAAAACAAAAAGCGCGGGAACCTCTTCCCGCGCCTTTTGCCAAACACTAAGGAGATGTACTGAAAACTAAAGGAATAGACAGACGAGAGGCCAAAACGTTCAAAAATTTTTCACCTATCTGAGCCATTTGATGGCCATAAAGCCGGCCACCCCAAGGAGGAAAAGAAGGGTCACCGCCACCTCCAGATACTTTTCGATATGAGGCCGAATGGCCGGTCCACCCAGACGGATGACGGCAGCCACGAGGAAGAACCTCCCGGCCCTACCCAAGATCGAAGCAGAGACCAATGTCGGAATCGGCACCGCAAACACCCCCGAAGCCACCGTAAAAACCTTGTAGGGAATCGGGGTAAAGGCAGCTGTAAGAATGAAGAGGAAAGCGTTTTGCTGGTAGAACCCCTCCACCTTTTGGAAAGTGGCCTCGGTAAACCCGGGCACATGGGCGAAAAACCATGGCGCCACCGCCTCCCAGAGTGCATGCCCGATCCACCAACCGAACACCCCTCCGGCCACGGAGCCCACCGTGCACCAGAAAGCAAAATGAGCCCACTTTTTCGGGTGGGCGAAGCAGAGCGCTAGCAACAGCACGTCCGGAGGAATGGGAAAGAAGCTGGATTCAATGAAGGCGATGACCACCAAGGCCGGTACCGCCTGGGGAGTGGCGGCCCAATGAATCGTCCAGTTGTAAAGACGGCGCAACCAGTTCGGCTTCGGCTCGGCTTTCATCTCAATCTCCCCTCCTCCCCACCGGATCCGTTTCCACCGATCCTTCAGGGCCACCGCCACAAAGCCCCCGATGGCCAGCGCCGCCAAAGCGAGGATGCCGTTCGGGGGCAGAACTTCTTTCCATCCCAAGACCCCCGCCAATACAAGGGTAATGCTGGACAACCAGGCCGCCAGCTTGAGGGAACTTTTACTTGAATCCGCCATCGCCGATCAGCCTCCAAGGAATCCCGCGCCGAAACAAGCGCGGAGCGTTACGGACCGCTGACCTTCAGCCGCAGGAATTTTTTGGATCCGTCCTGCGGAATGGAAACTTCCCGCCGTTGGTGATTCGCCGGAACTCCCGCCTGGTTGGAGGCGTTGGAAGCCGTCACCGAGCTCCAGACCCCCGTCAAATCCGTGGCGGATTCCGGCGTGATCGCAAGCGAGCTTCCTCCATCCGTCCGCTGCAGCCACTGCAAGACCAGCCGATTGGTGCCGCTAGAGTTGGTTGTCGCCATGGTCTGCAGCGTCCTTCCATCGGCACCGTTGGTGGGACTTCCCCCCAAGGCATATTCCAACAGATCCACCACTCCATCCTTGTCCGTGTCGTTCGTCCACGCTCCCGCCGGTGGCAAGCCATTGACCTCCCGCCATTCCGTGGAGACCGGGAAACTTTGCACCGTGTAGCCGCCGTTGGTTTCGGAGAAGGTGAACCGATGCCGACCCGCAGCCAGGTTAACGGATGCGTTATTTGTCACGGAGGTTGAGCTAGTCCCAATCAGCGCTACGGAGGTGGATCCGTAATTTGAACCGCCCCATCCCGGGCCGCTGGCAAATTTAAACTCCAATGCTCCGGCGGTGAAATTACCCATCCACTCCCAACGCTGCCGGGCATCGGACCAGGTCATCCGCAAGGGGGCATCGTCCGGGCCCCACGCCAGCGGACTGGGGTTGCCGACCACCGACATCCGATCCACCACGCTCGGGCTACTGAAGCGACGGAACTCCGCCAAATTACTGATCCCATCCCCGTCCGGATCGGCCGTCGCCAATCCGTTGCTGCCGATCAACCCATAATAGGCCGCCCACGCATCCTGGACTCCATCCGCGTTCGCATCCGTCGCGTCGTAGGTAACCTCATAAGCCGAGGACGCCTCGTTGAACTGAAACCGGTAGATGCCGTTGCCTTTGTTAAAGTTGATGTTGATATTCGGTGCGCCACCATCTGATTCGGCCACGCCGTCAGCCTGAACATCCCCCCACCAGGTCGTGTTACTGCCGTTGGTTCCTGTGAACTTAAACTGCGCGGTGGACCCGTTGCGGAAGGGTAGATCCAGTTGCCAGGCGTTGTGCCAGAAGTAAACCAAAGGATTCGCGTTGGCGTTCCAGTTACCATTAAAGCCGGCCATCCCCAGATTCGGTCGGTTCCAGGCATTGGGAGAACTCCCCCGCTGAAACTCCTGCACATTGGTAAATCCGTCGGTATCCGGATCCGCACTGGCACTGGTCACCCCGTGCCAAGTTTCCCACCGATCATCCATGCCATCAGGTTCCGCATCCACCCGGGAGGTCGGCGTGAAAGTAACCACCGAGTAGCTCTTGGTATCCGTGTTGAAGGTAAAATACACATACCCTTTCTCGGGTGCCGAGTAAGCGATGTTGTTCCCCGGGCCATTAATGGAGGCAACGGAAGCGTTGGTGGAAGTACCATAGTAGGCCCCGGAAAACAGGAATTTCATTTCCTGAACCGGAGCAGCCGTTTCCGTAACATAGAGATACTGCAATAGGTTGGGGGTCGGGGTGGTCTTCATGGGGGCAGAGGCCGGATCCCAGCCGTTAAACTGCCCCGCTACCGTTGTCGGGTCCACCTCGTTGGGATCAAATCCCAATTCAAACTCCCGCAGGTTGGAGATGCCGTCATTGTCGACATCCCCCGTGGGACTGGTGGCCCCGGTCAAAGCCTCCCAGCCGTCGGCCAAGCCATCGGCATCCAGATCGTCGGTGAGACGCGCGGCCGGCGCGGCGGTACGTGCCAAAACCACCACACTGTGGGCCGCCACCGGCACATTCGCGCGTACCGAAGATTCCGCGAACGAGGCCGTGACCGTGTTGTTGGTCGGCCCCACGTTGCCGAAATCGGATCCGTACACCCCCCAATCGGAATTGAACTGCACATGCCAAACGCCGGTGGTGGGCACGGGACACTGAATGGTTCGGTCCGAGGCGGAGAAATTAAAAAGAACCACCAGATTCTCTTCATTGGTGGCGCCCAGGCGCCAGTAAGCCATCAAATCCAGCTCGTCGTTGATGAAGCCGGTGGAGGCGTCGAGGCTGGAATTCTGCAGGGCCGGCAGGGTTTCCCGCAGATCGATCAAATCCCGGTGGGCGCGGAAAACCCGGTGCTGGGCGGAGGCCTCCCGCCATCCCATTCGCACGGAATCGTTGAATGGCCCGGTCGCGTGGAACTCCTGCCCCATCCAGAGCATCGGCGTTCCTGGCGCGGTCAACGTCAGCACCGCGTTCAACAGCGTCTTCTTGCGTGCGATTTTCCCAGTCGGATCGGCCGGCGCCATTCGGTTGGCCAGGCGGGTGCTCTGGTTGAGGATTCCCGATTTGTCGTGGTTGTCCGTGAAAATCACCCGGTAGCCCGGAGGTTCGGACCATTCCGTCACTTTCCCCTGGATCAGTCCCACGGCTGGGTTGGTTTTGGCGATTTCCGGAGTGATCGTGTTGTGGAAGCTGGTCTGCCAATGGCCGTCGTAGCTGTCCGCGGCCTCATCGACTCGCAGCAGGTCCCAAAAAGATCCCGGCGGATAATAGTCGCCGTCCGGGCGCACCGTCAGGAGATCCGCGTCCTCCGCGATGCTCCACCGCTCGGGATACAGTTCATGGATCATCCGGTTGATGGCCATCATCATGCTTTTGCCATTGGGCAAGACCGTGTTGGGGTTGGCCCCGCTTTGGGTCGTGTCGTAACCCAGAATGTTTTGGGGCGAATCCCACCGAAATCCGTCCACCCGGAACTCATCCAACAGAAGTTTGATGTTGTCCTGGATATAGCGGCGCACCTCGGCCTTGTCGTAATCCGGCCGGGATCCCCAAGGGGTATAGCTACGCCCATCCGTGTAAAAATAGAGATTGGAAGGGCCGTCAAAATCCCACAGCCCGTCTCCCGGGGGATTGTAGTGGTTGTGCACCACGTCGATTTGCACTTTCATGCCCCTTTCATGGGCCGCTTTGACAAAGCGTTTTAATGCATCGGGCCCACCATAAGCGGACTCGATCGCATAGACGTGCTCAGGGTTGTAACCCCAACTGTAATTGCCCCCGAACTCATTGACCGGCATCACCGCTAGCACGTTCACCCCCAGTCGCTGCAAGTAGTCCAAGCGGAGAATGGCGTCATCAAAGGTGCCTGGTCGGCCGTCGCTGGGATAGGGATCGTAAAAACTTCCGATGTGCATCTCGTACATCACCTGCTGGCTTACGGGAATGGTGGGCCGGGCCACCGTACCCCAAGCAAAGGCGCCATGGTCATAGATCACCGAGTTCCCGTTCCGGATCCAAACGGCTCGGGGGTCCTGCTTCCAGGTTCCCGCCGTGTTTCCCGGCCACCAAAGGAAATATTTATACTCCTGCCCCGGTCGCGCCGCCGAGTTCGTGGCCGTCCAATATCCTGTGGCCGCATCCTTCGTCATCGAAAGATCCACCCAGTTGTTGAACTGGCCCCGAACCACGACATTGGTGGCATTCGGCGCCCAGACCCGGAAGGTGACTCCGGTCACATTGGTTCCGCTTTTGTTGAGGATCGCGCCCAGCGGCAGGTTCGTTTGCCCAGAACAAAAGGCCGGCCAGCAAATCCAGGCCAACGCCAAAAATTTGCTCAGGCGGCTATGCTGTTTTTGATTGTAAATCAACAATTTACCTAAGCACAGCCGCCCCAAAGATCAAGGCTACTTTTGCATAAACCTTGTCCATGAACGACTTAAAAATGTGCCAACTTTATGTCGCACCTTGACCCTCCGGAAAATCCGCCTCCCGTCGCGCCACCCACTCCCCGGCACCCCGCCCCAACGCAATCGACTCGGCATGCAAAAATAGCCGCCCTCCCTTTCGCTCCCTGTTCCGCTGAAAGTCGCCGTAAGTCCGATCCCCCACAATCGGCAAACCGCGGTTGGCACACTGAATTCGTAGCTGGTGGGTCCGGCCGGTTTTGGGCTGTAACTCGAGCAACGCCATCGGACCGGCCTTACCCTGAAACTTTTCCCGGACCCTCATTCTGGCCTCTGCCCAAATTCCCGTACCCGTTCTTCCCCGCGCCTTGCCCCCTTCTTTTTTAACTTCGATCCGATCCCGCCAAACCCCCTCGCTCTCCTTCGGCCATCCAAACACTAAGGCCACATAGGTCTTCTTTACGCGGTGTTCTTCAAACGCCTTCTTCACCTCCTCTGCCGTCTTTTCTTGATCCGCCACCAGGATCACGCCGGAGGTCCCCGCATCCAACCGGTGCAATAGCCACACCTTCCCGCCCCCCTTGTCCGGCGGAATGTGATACGCCTCGTCCTTCAACGAATAGCTGCATGTAAGCAAGGCCTGCGGATCTTTTCCCCCCTCCTTCGGCTGGGAGCGGATCCCGCTCGGCTTGCTTAAGGCATAAAGACCCACCGACCCCTGCTTCACAATCTCCACCCCAGGCCCCAGGGGCCAACGCACGACCGGCTTACTTTCCTCCGGCACCGTTCCCCGCCCTCTGTTTTTGGAAAAACTCCCGCAACAGGTCCCGACACTCCTCCGCCCTGACCCCACCCCTCACCTCGCACCGGTGGTTCATCCCCTCAAACTGTAAAAGATTCAGCGCTCCTCCCGCCGCCCCCATCTTGGAATCCGCCGCCCCGTACACGACCCGCTTCACCCGCGACAACGACATCGCTCCCGCACACATCGGGCACGGCTCCTTCGTCACGTAGACCGTCGCCTCATTCAATCTCCACTCCCCGGTTTCCCCCGCTGCGGTGGTCACCGCCAGCATCTCCGCATGCGCCGTCGCATCCTTTAACTCCTCCACCTGGTTGTGCGCCTTCGCCACGATCCGGTCCCCCACCACCAACACCGCCCCCACCGGCACCTCCCCCTTGGCCGCCGCCTTGCGGGCTTGGCGAATGGCCTCATCCATGAAATGTTCGTCGGTCACTTGCCGATTCTGATGAACCCCGACCTCCTTCAAAAGATCAAAGCACCCGCCGGCGCCTGGATGCCGGGACCCCGCACCCTCCTCAAACTCACCGGCGAGGATCGGATCCGCTTCCTCAACGGCCAAGTCACCCAGGACCTGAAAAAACTTCAGCCCGGCCAGGCTGTCCGCGCTGCCGTTATCACCGCCAAAGGAAAACTGGAGGCTGACTGCCGGATTGGAGCCACCTCCGAAGCTCTCTGGATTGAAACGGATGGCCCCCTTCGCGAATCCCTCCGCACTCGCCTGGAAAAGTTTATCGTCGCCGATGACGTCACCGTGGAAGACGTCTCCGACTTTTACCATCTCGCCCATTTTCCCGGTCTCTTCGCTCCTCCTCCCAATTCGCCCAAAGACTGCCTCCCCTTTTCAACTGCCCGCTTCCGCGGACCGGGACTCGACCTCTGGATTCCTTCTTCCTCAACTTGGAAGCTGGAATCCTCATCCCTCTCTGATTGGGAGCCTGTACGGATCGCCCGCGGTCTGCCTCTGTGGGGAGTCGATGTTGGACCCGACACGCTTCCGCCGGAAGCCGGCTTCGAATCCGACGCCATCAGCTCCACCAAAGGCTGCTACATCGGCCAAGAGGTGATCTCCCGACTCCGCAGCGTCGGCCACGTCAACCGCCACCTCTGCATTCTCGGTTCCCGCCTGCCCCCTTCCACCTGCCCCCTCCCTTCCTTGCCCGCTGTTTGCACCGTAATCGATGGAAAACCGGTCGGCACCCTCACCAGTCTCTCTTCCGTGGACGATCAAGCTCTTGCCCTCGCCATGATCCAACGCTCTCATGCCGATCCGGGAAATTCGGTGTTGGCCGGAGGCCTGACTTGGACCATTCTCCGCCATGCTTAAACAACTCTCTCTTTTGGTTCCCGCCGTCTGTTTCACCCTTTTCACCGCGATCGCGGAGGAAAAAGAAACCAACCAACCCAAGGACACCGCCGACATGAAAGACAAACCCGTGCTCGTGGAAGAAGAAATCATCACCCTGACCACCTCGGAGGGCGTCATCGTGATCAAACTCGACGCGGTGGCCGCGCCTAAGCATGCGGAAAACTTCAAAAAGCTTGTGAAGGAGGGCTTCTATGACGGCACCACCTTCCACCGCGTCATCCCCGGTTTCATGATCCAGGGCGGCGACCCGCTCAGCAAAGACCAAGCCAAGCGCGCCGAGCACGGCACCGGCGGTCCAGGCTATACCATCCCGGCCGAGATCGGGAAAAAGCACAAGCGCGGCTCGGTCGCGGCCGCCCGCCAAGGCGATCAGGTGAATCCCAAGCGGGAGTCCAGCGGCTCGCAGTTCTACATCTGCGTGGTCGACACTGCCTTTCTCGACGGTCAATACACCGTCTTCGGCGAAGTGATTGAGGGCATAGACGTGGCCGACAAGATCGTCGCCAAGCCGCGTGACCCGCGGGACAACCCCAAGGAACCGGTCACCGTCAAAGCCAAGTTGGGTCGACCCAAGTCCTAACCCCAAGCTCCTCCCTTGGAGGGCCCAGGCGAGTTCACCATGAAACGCCATGCGGCATTCCTCGCGGAGGTGCGTTCCGTTTATGCGGAGCTTGCCCAACGCCCTGTCCAGAGAAACTGCCTGCGGCGAACGGAGTGCTGCCAGTTTCAGCTCACCGGAAAAATTCCCCAGCTGACCCGCGGGGAAACCCTCCTCGCCGCACAGGCGTTTCGGGCCACCGGGCGAAAAGCCCTGCCCCCGCGCCCGGACGGAGCCTGCCCTATGCTTCAAGCCGACACGGGAAAGTGCCTGATCTATGCAGCGCGACCTTTCGGCTGCCGGACCCATTTTTGCCAAACGGCGGGCGGCCCCATCGAGCGCCACGAGGTGTTGCCGCTGATCCATCGCCTGGAAAAGATTGATCGTGAGCTTGGAGGGGATGGACCCCATCCCTTGCCCCAAAGCATGGCCCAGGCGCTGGACGAATTTTGAAGCCTCTTCGGATCGTGGTGGCCGGAGGGGGAGCGGCCGGATTTTTCGGAGCCATCGCGGCCGCAGAAAAAAATCCCCGGGCCTCGGTCGTTCTCCTGGAAAAAGGAGCCCACCTTTTGTCCAAGGTGAGGATTTCCGGAGGCGGCCGCTGCAATGTCACGCACGCCTGTTACGATCCCCGCGAACTTTCCCTCCGATATCCCCGGGGCGGCAAAGCCCTGATCGGACCCCTGACCCGTTTCGGACCGGAAGAAACCGTCGCTTGGTTTGCCTCTCGCGGGGTGAACCTCAAGACCGAGCCGGACGGCCGGATGTTTCCCGTGACCGACTCGTCCCAGTCGGTCATCGCATGCTTAACCCAGGCCGCCCAGAAGGCCGGAGTCAACGTCCTCACCCAATCCGGAATTCAATCCGTGTCGACTCTTCCAGGCGGGGGTTTTCGTCTGCAACTGTCCCACGGGACCACCATGGAATGCCGCCGCCTGCTGTGGGCCGCCGGAGGCTGCGGCCAAGGTGCGCACCCGCTCACCCCCTTGGGTCACCGGCTGAATCCCCCGGTACCTTCCCTTTTCACCTTTCATCTGGCTGAAGATTGGATCCGTTCCCTGGCGGGTCTTTCAATTCAGGACGCCGAGATTGCCGTGCCGGACCTCCCTCTCCGCGAGAGGGGCCCGGTTCTCTTCACCCATGAGGGACTGAGCGGGCCGGCAGTTTTACGACTTTCGGCCTGGGGAGCCCGGGCCATGCACGAAAAGAGCTATCGTTTTCCACTTTCTCTAGACTGGATTCCCGGACAATCCCCGGAGAAGAGCCGGCAGGAAATTCAAAATCGGAGAAAGGACCAAGGGGCGAAGACCCTGCTCCGTTCGGGTTGGCCTCCCCTGCCCTCCCGCTTATGGGAACAACTGTGCGGATTCGCCGGCATCACCCCGGACGAGCGCTGGTCCAAATTTTCCCGGGAGAAAGAAAATCTTCTTCTCCGGGAACTCCATCAGACAAAACTTCAGGTCACCGGCAAAAGCATGAACAAGGAGGAGTTTGTGACCTGCGGAGGAATTCCCTTGGAGGAAGTGAATATGAAAACCATGGAAAGCCGAAAAGTTCCCGGCCTTTATTTCGCAGGGGAGACGCTGGACATCGACGGGATTACCGGGGGTTTTAACTTCCAGGCCGCCTGGACCACCGCCTGGATCGCCGGCCAGTCCATGGCAGAAGACGGCTAATCGGGATTGGCCGAAGGTCTGGACCAATTTCTCTAAGAAAAACCCGGCCCCTTGTTGCGGGGGCCGGGTTTTTTATTCTCCGCCAAGCTTATTTGGATTCGGACGTGCTTTCCTTGGTTTCCTTATCCTTCTTCTCATCGGACGGACAACCCCCGCAGGAGTCACCGGCACGAACCACGGTGGCAAGACCCGTCACGCAACCAAACAGGGCGAGGCTGAGTAGTTTTTTCATCATCATCTATCCTTAAAATTCCGCGTGGAGCATGCAAGTCAGACGTCGGAGATTTTTTGTAAAACCTTCCGCAACAATAAAATCCCGCTGTCCTGGCTTTTTTCCGGGTGGAATTGGAAGGCCGCCACCTTTCCCTTCCAAACCCCGCTGGGAAACCAACCCCCGTACTCTGTCTCGCAAGCCAGCCAATCCGCCGGCGCGCTTTCCGGGCGGTAGGAATGCACATGGTAAAAGTACCGGTCGCCCCCGGAAAATAAATCCTTCGCCCGAGTCGTCGGCCGGACTTCACACCAACCAATCAAAGGAACCTTCAAGCCCGCGGTGGTGAATTTCCGAACGGCACCGGGAATCACTTTCAAGCCTTCCACCCCGGGCGCCTCTTCGCTTGCTCCCCAGAGGATTT
>JBILFP010000100.1:0-6190 GCA_044351535.1 Methylacidiphilales bacterium | reverse complement strand
CTGGCCACCGGCCGAAAACCAGATCATCACCGATCCGATGATCGACAGGAATCCCAACGCAAAACACAGGTTACTGAGGAACTGAATCTGTTCTTTGTTCATAGTCCTAGCTTGTTTCCTCCGGTTTCTCCTTCAAGTTTTTTCGTTCTGGCTGTCCTTCCACCTTAACCTCCCGCCTTCCACAACCGCGCCAGGGCACGTTTACTGACACGCCTCACACTCCCCGCCATTTCTCATCGCCTCAATCGAGCACGCCATCTTCTGTTCGGCGGTGTACTCCTTTTTCGGCGCTTCGGCGACCGGGGCCTCGCCTTCCTGCAGGGAGGCCTTCACTTCCTTCTTCAGCTTCACGGTGGCCTTCTCGATGTTCGAGGCGCCCAAGGTCCGTAAGTAGTAGGTCGTCTTCAGCCCTTGGTGCCACGCCAACCGGTACATCCGGGACAGCACCTTCAGGTCGGGCTGGCCAAGGAACAGGTTCAGCGATTGGCTCTGGTCGATCCACTTCTGGCGCCGGGCCGCCGCCGCCATGATCCACTCAAAGCCCACCGCAAAAGCCGTCAGGTACCGCTGCTTCAGCTCCTCCGGCATGCCCTCCACCGGGCCGAGCTCACCATCGAAGTACTTCAGCTGATCCACCATCTGCTGGTTCCACAGGCCCGCCTTCTTCAGGTCGCGCACCAGGAACGGATTCAGCACGATGAACTCACCCGACAGGTTGCTCTTCACGAACAGGTTTTTGTAGGTCGGCTCGATGCAGGGCGAAGTCGCCGTGATGTTGGAGATCGTCGCCGTCGGGGCGATCGCCAGCACATTGGAGTTCCGCATCCCGTGGGCCCGGATTTTTTCGCGCAGAGGCGCCCAGTCCATCCGTCCGCCCCGCGGTACTTCCACCGGCACACCCCGTTCCTGCTCGAGGAGATCGATGGTGTCCTGCGGCATAATCCCCCGATCCCACTTGGAACCGCGGTAGCTGGAGTAGGTTCCCTTCTCCGCCGCCAGGTCGCTGGAAGCCTCGTAAGCAAAATACGCGATCGCCTCCATCATCTCGTCGTTGAACTCCACCGCCGCCTCCGAAGCAAAGGACAGCCCCTTCATATAAAGGGCGTTTTGCAGTCCCATCACGCCTAGTCCGATCGGCCGGTGACGCGAATTGGCCGTCTTGGCCGCCTCGGTCGGATAGAAGTTGATGTCGATCACGTTGTCCAGCGCCCGCACCGCCACACGGATCGTCTCGCGCAGCTTCGGCAGATCCAACGAGCCGTCCGCCTTGAGGTGGGTGTCGAGGATGACCGAGCCAAGGTTGCACACTGCCGTCTCGTCCTTGCCGGTGTTGAGGGTGATCTCCGTGCAAAGGTTGGAGCTGTGAATCACCCCCGTGTGGTCCTGCGGACTACGCACATTGCACGCGTCCTTGAAGGTGATCCACGGGTGGCCTGTCTCAAACAACATCGCCAGCATCCGCTTCCAAACCTCGATCGCTGGGACTTGTTGACCCCAGATCTCGCCGCGGTCTGCCTTCTTTTCGTAGGCCAGATACGCCTCCTCAAACTTCTTGCCGTAGCTGTGGTGCAGATCCGGCACCTCGCTGGAGCGGAAGAACGTCCAGTGCTCCCGGGCCTCCATCCGCTTCATGAAAAGGTCGGGGATCCAGTTGGCCGTGTTCATGTCGTGGCAACGACGACGGTCGTCCCCGGTGTTTTTCCGCAACTCGAGGAAATCAAACAGGTCGTTGTGCCAGGTCTCCAGGTAAGAACAGCCGGAGCCCTTTCGTTTCCCACCTTGGTTCACTGCCACCAACAGGTCATTGTGCAGCTTCAGGAACGGAATCACCCCCTGGCTTTCTCCGTTGGTGCCGCCAATATAGCTGCCGGTCCCGCGTACGCTCGTCCACGAGCCGCCCAGGCCACCCGCCCATTTGGAAAGCATCGCGTTCTCCGCCACGCCCCGCTGCATGATCCCGTCGATCGAATCGTCGACCCAGTACAGGTAGCAGGAGGAGAGCTGGCTGTGGTTGGTGCCGGAGTTGAAAAGCGTTGGCGTCGAGGAGCAGAACCGGCGGCTCTTGTAGAGGTTGTACAACTCGACCGCCCGCTGTTCCCGGTCCTTGGGCTCGGCGTGGAACAGCCCCATCGAGACCCGCATCCAGAAGAACTGGGGCGTCTCCAGGCGGCGGCTCACCGCCGCCTTCTTGTCGATGATCAGATAGCGGTCATACAGCGTCTGTACGCCCAGGAAATCAAACTCCAGGTCCGCCAGCGGGTCGAGCGCCGCCGCCATCTTGTCGATGTCGTACTTAAGCAGATCCTGGCTAAAGCGGCCGATCGCGATCCCGCGGTCGATCGTCTCCCGGAAACGGCGACGGTGAAAGTCCCGCAGCGCCCCCACACCGTCCCGCACGATGTCCCAGCCCAACACCTCCTCGTAAATGAACGAGAGCTGGATCCTGCCGGCAAACTTTGCGAAATCCGCATCCTTTTCGATCAGGGTCTTGGCGTTGAGGCCGATCGTGTTGTTTAGGTCCGTCTTCTTGATTCCGTCGAAAACGGAACGACGCAGCTCTTTTTCGATCTCCCCTGCTCCGATGCAAAGATCCAGACCGATCGAGGCAAACTCGATCCGGGCGCGCAGATCGGCCCCGTCCCACAGGTAGGTCGTGCCATCGGCGTTCGCCACAACCACCATTCCCTCGGTTGGGGCGGCGGCCGGGTCAGTCTCCTCACCCCGGGCCTTTTTCTCACGAAGCTCGGTTCGCGTGGCCCGATAAAGAATGTAACGCTCCGCCACCTTGTAGTGGCCGGCCCGCATGAGCTCTTCCTGAACGAGATCCTGAACCTCCTCGATATGAACGGTCGCGTGGCCCAGTTCGATCACTCGCAGGGTCACTCCGCGGGCGATCGCCGCAGCCGGGGCGGAGTCCATCCGCAGGGCGAGGAACGCCTGCCGAACCGCCACCTCGATCTTCGACTCATTCCAAGGCACCGCCTGTCCCAGTCGGCGGATGAGCTTGGTCGTGCAGACGGGTGCATCCCCATCGGCGCTGATGTCCTCCGGGCGGCGCTTGCGCTCCACCACCAGGCTCCGGGCCACGTCATAAGCGTTGTTGTCCACCAGGGTCTTCTCCACGAGGGTTCGCAGATCCTCGATCTTGAGCCGCAGGGGCCGCTCGGCCAAGGCCTGCCGGGCCAGGTTCTTCCCCACCTCGGTGCAGATCCGGGCCACCCAGCGGCGGTTCGATTCGGTGAAGATGGAGTCCTGTCCCTTGGCCTTGAGCAGCCGGGCCAGACTGCGGCCGACCATCTCGGCCACCTCGGCCAAGCTGAAGGCGTGGTGCTTTTCCCCGTCAATGACCTCGATCTCAGGGAGGTCCACCTGCACATCCTGCACTGTCTTGCCCCACTCCGCCGGAGTTCCCTCCGGAAGATTGAGAAATCGCTTCATCGCCAAGTCCACGTCCACTTCACGCCGGTCCATCTTCATACTTTTACGGTCTCCTTCTGCTGTTGTTGTAACTGCCCGAAATCAGAGCTCGTCGTCGTGCACCGCCGCGAGCGCCGAGGATTTCTGGTACTCCGTCACCCGACCCTCGAAGAAGTTCTGCTCCTTCTTGATGTCCATCATCTCGGCCAGCCACGGGAGCGGATTGGCCACGTCGCCGCGCAGCGGCTTGAGGCCCACGCCCTCCAAGCGCCGGTCCGCGATGTAATCAATGTAGGAGGTGAACTCATCAAGGCTCAGCCCCACCGCATTCACCGGCAGGCAGTCCTTGATGAAGGTCTTCTCCAGCTCGACGGCCTGCGCCATCGTCTGACGCAGCTCTTCCTTGAACTCCTCGTCCCAGATCTCGCGGTTTTCCTCCACCAGATCCATGAATAGGTTGCGGAACACCTCGATATGGTTGGACTCGTCCCGCAGGGTATAGCGAAACATCTGCCCGATCCCCGGGAACTTGTTCTGCCGGTAAAGCGACAGCACCATCCCGAACAGACCGTAGAACTGCGTCCCCTCCATGCACTGGCCGAACACGAACATGTTTTTGGCCAGGAGCTTCTTGTTCTCCGGCTTCGTCAGATCCAGGTCACGACGCAGATCCTTCGAGATTCCCGTCACGAACTCGTTCTTTTTCACGATCGACTGCACATCTTCGAACATCGCTTCGCACTCGTGCGGGTTAATCCCCAGCGAGCTGATCATGTAGAGCAGTGAATCCGCATGGATGTTCTCCTCGTGGGCGTGCCGGCCCAGCACCAGCTTCAACTCGGGGGCCGTCACCAGCTCCCGCACCACGTGCTGGATGTTGTCGCCGACGATCCCCTCGGCCGCCGAGAAATACCCGATTCCCATCCGGATGATCCAACGCTCCACGTCGCTCACCGCTTTCGAGTCCTTCCACTGCTCGATGTCTTTGCCCATGCCGATGTCCTCGGGCTCCCAGTGGTTGGCCTTCATCTTGCGGTACAGGTCGTAGGCCCAGGTGTATTTCAAGGGCAGCAGATTGAAGGTCATCGTCTCCTTGCCCAGGATCACCCGCTTGCCTGCAAATGCGGCTTCGGCCTTCTTTTTATCGAGGACGAATTTGCGCCCTCCCACGGTGAATTCGGTCTGCATCATAATTTTTTCTCCGTTAAACGGCCTTGTGGGAACGCGTCGGTACCGCTCCCGGCAAGGTCGTGAATTTGGTGGTTTTTACGCTGAATTGCGTAAATTCATTTCCTAGCCGACTGCACCATTGAGTTGTGGTGGATTTGCTCAAGAGAACTAGGAATAGTATGGCCCAAGCCCCTGTCAACCCCCTTCCCAAACTTTTTTTTATCCATGCGGATATTGCTTAAATAAAGGCAAATAGGTGCCTTTTTCCCTCGGAAACCGCCCACCCCCTCTTCACCCACTTATTCACCATCCCCCTTTTCCCCGTTGAACCTCACCATCTCCGCCATCTTTTCGTCACAATTGCCACCATCGAAGCGTGGGGTCGTACCCCGAAGCCCAAACTACAACTGCTGGAATCTTAAGCCCGAATCGGGGTCCGACCCCGTAAGCGCGCCCCATACTTCACGCCAACCTTAATCTTAATCTTAATCGCCGCGCTCTCAGCGCGGCACCGCACACCCTCCACCGTGCTTTTGATGATATTTCTGATGGTAATCTTCCGCCGCCGTATACGGCCCCGCCAGATCCACCTGGGTCACGATCGCCCGCGAAAACTTCTTCGCCTCGGTCAGCTTCGCGATCACCTTTCGGGCGGCCGACTCCTGCTCTGGTCGTGTGAAATAAATCGCCGACCGATACTGATCCCCCACATCCGGCCCCTGCCGGTTCAAGGTCGTCGGATCATGGATCTTAAAAAAATACTCCAACACTTTCTCGGTGCTCACCTTCGAAGGGTCGTACTCTACCTTCACCACCTCCGCGTGACCCGTCCCGTGCCCGCAAACCTCCTTGTACGTCGGATTCTTCGTCCACCCGCCGCTATACCCCACCTCCGTGCCCTTCACCCCCGCCAACTCGTCAAAGGCTGCCTGCACCCCCCAAAAACAGCCCGCACCGAGAAGTAACGTTTCTGTTTTGGGTGCGGGGCCCGACTCCTGGAAATTCAACACTGCCGAGTTGATGCAGTACCGCAACCCCGTCGGCTTCGGCCCGTCGGGAAACACGTGCCCCAGGTGTGTCCCGCACCGCACGCAGTGCACCTCCGTCCGGCTCATCCCGTACGAGTTGTCTGTGGTCTCCCCGATGTTCTCCTCGGCGAACGGCTGAAAGAAGCTCGGCCAACCGGTGCCCGAGTCGAACTTGTCGTCCGACTTGAACAGCGGCAACCCGCACCCGGCACAGAAATAGACCCCGTTTTTCTTGTTGTCGTGAAACACCCCGCAGAAAGCCCGCTCCGTCCCGTGCGTCCTCCCGATCCGGAACTGCTCGATCGTCAGCCGATTCGCCCACTCTTTATCAGATCGAACGACTGTGAGGACCTCCATTTCCGGTCCAACCAACAAACCCTCCGAAGCGGCGCCCCCACCGGGGTTTGTCGCGGAGGAGGGCCGCTTGCCCCCTTCCACCAATCGTACTTTCACGCTTTTCGCTTCGCTCTTCTTCGCCTGCGCCATGTGCCCATATTGCCCCATTCCCCACCATCCCGCCAATACCACTACCCCCGCCCCCACTAATATTTTCGCTGCTCTATTCATCTCCTTTA
>JBILFP010000099.1:0-6239 GCA_044351535.1 Methylacidiphilales bacterium | reverse complement strand
CCTCCAAGCCTTCCCAAACCGAATCTTGCCTTTCTTTTCCTCCTGCGATGAAGCGGATCCGGTCCGCTGGCAGACGGGTCCCCGCCAGCCACTGTTTCGCTGGCTCCAGCACATCGGTCCGCACGGTCACCACCACCATGCCGATCCCCGGCGTTTCCAACAGGGGTCGCAACGGATGAGCCAAGACCGGCTGTCCGGCAATTTCCGTGATGGATTTATCGTGCCCCAAACGCCGGCCCTGTCCGGCAGCCAGCAAAATGGCTCCGGCCGATCCGCTCACCGAATCGGGCGGTTGGGGGAGCTGCTTTTTTCGGTCTTCTTGGGCTTGGTCTCGACATCCTTGCCCGAGTCATCACTGTAAAAAAGCACCCCGTGTTTCCGCAGGTTGGCCATGAGAGCCTTCATATCGGCGGCCATTTTTTCATCTTTCATGATCGTGTAGAGGGGGCCCTTGCCCTTTTCAGCTTCCTGCACCAGACCGGTGGCGGCCTTGGCAAATTCATCGACCCTTCGAGCCGCGGAACGGATTTCCTCCAAAGCTGGCCCGGCCGAAGCCAACATCGCATTCAGCCCGGCTTCCTGTTCACCCTCGACCCTGGCACCCGGAGCTAAAAACGTGCCGTCCGGCTTCTCGGGAGGCACGACTCGGACAAAACGGTCCCCTAACATTCCGTACTGATCGATCCGGAATTTCGAACCAGTGGGGATTTCAATCCCGGCGTTGATTTTGAGAGTAAGCTCCACAAAGTTCCGACCGGCCTGATACAGGGGCGTATCGGCCACCACCCCGATTTGTGCGCCCCGCCAGAGTACCTTGGAGTTCTTCAAAATATCACGCGCATCCTGAAACTCCACGATGACCGGGTAGGTTTTCTTGAGGTAATTGCCAAATTTACCGAAAGCCACAATCAACATCGCCACCGCCGCCAAACCGGCGAGCACGAAAAACCCCACTTTAACTTCCAGATTACTCTCCTTCATTTCCCTCCTCCTTTTAGCCAATCACGTCCATCCCGGAAGCATGCCCGCGCACGAAGTCCCGCACCAGCGGATCTTCGCAGCGGTCCACCTGCTCCGGGCTTCCTTCAAAATAAATTTTTCCGTCATGGAGGTAGGCAATCCGGTCGCCCACCATTCGGGCACTGACCATGTCGTGGGTGACCACCACCGAGGCCATTCCGAACATCTTGCCTAAATGGAGGATGAGGCGGTTGATGCTATCCCCCACGACGGGATCGAGCCCCGTGGTGGGCTCGTCGTAGAGCATGAGGTCGGGGCGTCGGATAACCGCCCGTGCTAGGGCCACACGCTTTTTCATGCCTCCGCTCAACTCGGCTGGCATTTTCTTTTCTGTGCCGGACAGGGAGACAATCTTCAGCGACTCTGCGACCTTTTGCTGGAGGACTTTTTCGTCCTTTTCCCCCTCCTCCCGCAAGGGAAAGGCCAGGTTTTCAAAGACGGAAAGGGAGTCAAACAGGGCCGCCCCTTGAAATAACATCCCGATTTTGCGGCGGAAGGGATTCCAGGCCTCTTCACCGAGTCCGGTCAATTTCTTGCCCTCAAAGAACACCTCCCCGGAGTCGGGTTGGAGCAGTCCCATGATGTGCCGGAGCATCACGCTCTTGCCACATCCGCTTCGCCCAATGACCACCACTTTTTCGCCCGGGGACAGCTTGAGATTCACACCCCGGAGAACCTCCTGTCCCCCCAGCCTCTTCCGGATGTCTTTGAGTTCGAGCATCCGGTTCGCCTAGTTGGAATAAAGCACGGCGTTAAGCAAAACCGTCAGGAAGAAATTGCTGATCAGCAGGGCCAGGGAGGCGTTTACGACCGCCTCCGTCGTGGTCTTGCCCACTCCGGCGGTGCCCGGAGGACAGTTCATTCCCTTGTAGCAAGAAATCGCCGCGATGATGATGGCGAAAATAAAGGATTTAATCAGGGCAATCATCACATCCTTGCGATCCGTGTATTTGATGGTGTTGTCCCAGTAGTAGGCCCCATCCACGCCGAAAATCTGGACGGCCACAAAGTATCCCACTCCAATTCCCGTCACCAAGGCAAGCGCGGTGAGCACCGGAGCGGAAATCACCAGGGCAAGAAAACGGGGCACAATCAGATACTCTGTGGGATAAACCCCCAAGGCCCGCAGGGCATCGACCTGCTCCGTGATTTTCATCGAGCTCAACTCCGCTGCCATCGCCGCTCCCACCCGCCCGGCGAGCAGCAGACAGGCCAAGACAGGCCCCAGCTCCCGGCACATGGCAATGGAAACCGTGGGACCAATCGCCGATTCCATCCCAAACCGCTTAAATTGAAACCACACCTGGGCCGCAAAAACCGCCCCGGTAAAGGCCCCGGTGGTCAGGACCACCACTTGAGACCGAATCCCGATGAAATACATCTGCTCCAGCAGTTGATCCCAACGGATCCGGTAACGAAAAAGGCTTCGGATCGTGTCCGCTAGAAGAAGAAAAACCCCTCCGGAAGTTTCGCAGGAACGGACCAGTAACCCGCCGAACCTGCCGACCGCCATTTGCACTGCCTGCATCCGCTTTGTTCTAGGGAAACCCCCTTCTCCCTTCAAGCGGACCCGCCCAGCCAGCGGCGGACCTCCTCCACGGTGAGCTCATCCATTCGGGCCACCTCCCGAGACACCCCCTCCAATTGACCTCCCGGATGGGTGGTGGTTACCCCTACCACTTTCATTCCGGCCGCCCGCCCGGCCTCCACCCCGGCCGGCGCATCCTCAAACACCACGCACCGCGCCGGCTCCACTTGGAGTCGGCGGGAAACCTCGAGAAACACATCCGGGGCTGGCTTGCCCCTTTGCACATGCTCCGCCGTCACCGCCGTCTGAAAAAACTTCCCCAACCCAAGTTTTTTCAATCCCACCTCAACGTTTTTGGCTTCTGTGGAAGATCCAATTCCGCAGGGAACTCCAGCTTCGGACAAACGCTCCAGCCATGGACGGACACCAGGCAAGGGATCGATACCCCACTCTTCCACCACCTCCCGATAGTGTTCCTCTTTTCTTCGGCTGAGCCGGTCGATTTCCTTCAGATCCTGCGACCAGCCGAGCATGTCGCGCATGATTTCTATGTTCCGCCGTCCAAATCCTTTTCGAAAATGTTCGTGGGGCAACAGCTTGCCCGCCTCCTTGGCCAACCGCTCCCAGCTTTCTTCATGGTGCCGTGAACTGTCCAAAATCACGCCGTCCCAGTCAAAAACCGCCGCCCAGACAGGTTGCATGCGCTGGACGCTAGAGCATCCCCGGCGGTTCGTCCCCTGGAAAACCATAGCTTGCGCTTTGAAACCGTCCTTTTTCCGCCCATCTTTCCCCATGCCCGCGAAAGCCGTCGAAAAGCTGAACGCCGAAGCCCGTCCCGGCGATGCCATCGACCAGTCCCTCCGCCCCGGGCGATTGGCGGACTTTGCCGGTCAGCCCAAGCTGCGGGAACGCCTTTCCATCCTTCTCGATTCCGCCCGCGCCCGCGGCCAGCCCCTCGATCATCTTTTGCTCAGCGGACCCCCGGGCCTGGGGAAAACCACCCTCGCCCACATCCTTGGCACCGAGATGAAGGCGACCGTCCGCACCACCTCCGGTCCCGCCATCGAAAAAGCCGGTGACCTCGCCGGGCTTCTGACCGGACTCCAGGAAGGCGATATCCTTTTCATCGATGAAATTCATCGCCTTTCGAAGGTCATCGAGGAGTACCTCTATCCCGCCTTGGAGGATTTCCGCATCGATATCGTCATCGACCAGGGCCCCGCCGCCCGCTCCGTCCGCCTCAACTTACCCCGCTTCACGCTTATCGGTGCCACCACACGTGCCGGCCTGCTCAGCGCCCCCCTCCGCTCCCGTTTTGGCGTCGCCCACCGCCTCGACTACTACTCCGCCGAGGATCTGACCCGGATCGTCCGGCGTTCCGCTCAACTTTTGGAAACCGATCTGGAGAATTCGGCCGCCCCGGAAATCGCCCGCCGCAGCCGGGGCACTCCCCGCATCGCCAACAACCTGCTTCGTTGGGTGCGCGACTACGCCCTCGCCCGCTCCGGAGGCAAGGCCACCTCCGCGGCCGTCATGGCTGCCTTGGAAATGCTGGAAATCGACCGCCAGGGCCTGGATGAGATGGACAAGAGGCTGCTTCAGGCGATTACCGGAAAATTCAAGGGGGGCCCCGTCGGGCTCCACTCCCTTGCTGCGGCCGTGGGGGAAGAACCCGGCACCCTCGAGGAAGTTCACGAACCTTACCTGATTCTCGAAGGCTATTTGCAACGCACCCCCCAAGGGCGGACGGCGCTTTCCCGGTCCTACGAGGTGCTGGGCCTGAAGCCGCCGGCCTCCCAAGAAAATCTCCTCTGATTTTTTCCCGATGATCCGGCTTCGCTTCGGCTTGGCTTGCCTGGTCCTGTCGGTCGCCACGGCCAAGGGAAATGAGGACATCGACCCCTCGGGGCTCTGGCCTCCGCCCTCGGGGGGAAAACGTGCCGTGCTGGCGGCGAGCCAACAACTCTGGTGGGACAAGGACAGCCCCAAGGCCCGCAAGGACAAGGCCCGAGCCCTTGATTTCTCTGGCCGCTACGCCGAGGCGGAACAGGCGGCCGTCGCCGCCTTGGAAGTCGCTCCCCAAGACCCGGAGGTGCAGCGCATCCTGGGCCGCAGTCTTCTTCACCAAAACAAATTGGCCGCCGCCAAGTCTGCCCTCGAAAAAGCCGGGCAACTGGGTGACCCCCTTTCCGGTTCCCTCGCCGCCATGCTCCGACCTGACCGCATGTCCGTGGGCACCCCGGCACCCCACATCGCCATGGCCCTGACCCAGATTCTAGATGAAAGGGGAAACGTCATCGGCTCCGGCTGTTTTCTCACCGATGACGGCTTGGTCTTGACCGCGGCCCACGTGGTGGCCGGACGGGAGCGGGTCTCGGTGCGCACCGCCCTGGGGAAAATTTTTCCGGTGAAGGAAATCTGCCCGGGAGACTTCTCCGTCGACGCGGTCATCTTAAAAACGGAGGCCGAGGAACAGATGTTTCTCCGGTTTGCCGATCAGGAGCCCTCGCCCGGCGAGGCCCTGGCCGTCTGTGGCTTTCCGCTTTCCATGAATTTGCCCGTGACTTCCCGCGGCAAGGTCCGTTCCCTGCCCTCCTCCCCGAGTCGCCCCATGCTCACGACCGTACCCATGATGCCCGGCCAATCCGGCTCACCCGTGCTCAACGATCAAGGCCGTCTGGTAGGGGTGGCCTCCCGCGGTTCCCTCGCCGTGAAGGGTGGCGGTGCTCCCGCACGGTCTGAATCCGTGCCCTTCCCCGCCTTGGTTCGGCTGCGCGAGTTTTCCTTCGAGCCCAACTCCTACGTCCGGATCCGAGAACTGGAAAAATGGACGGGCCGGAGCCCGTTTTTTGATCCGGCGGTAGCCGCGGCCGAGCAGACGGTGCTGAATAAGGATTTTTCCCAAGCGGAGAAGGCCATCTCCGCCGCCATCGATCGTCACCCCAACGATCCCGGCCTGCTCCTTCGCCGGGCCATGGTCCGGATTGCCTGGGGCCATCCCTCCGAGGCGGAAGCCGATGCCCGCCTTGCTGCCGCTTATGGTCCCCGTGATCCCGAGCCCCGCCGCTTTCTTGCTTCCCTCATGCTCATGATGGGTCGTTCTGAGGAGGGCGTGCAGGCCCTCGAGGAGGCCTTCCGTCTTGACCCCGAGGACGGCGACACTGCCGAGGCTCTGGGCGAACTTCTGATTACGGTGGGCAAATACCGCGAGGCCATTCGCCCCGCCGAACAGGCCACCAAGCTCAATCCTGACTCCACCCGCGCTTGGTCTGTCCTCGCCGCCTCCTTTCTTGCGAGCGGCCAAGTCCGCCCGGCCCGCGAAGCCGCCGAACAGGCCGCCGCCAAGGGTCCGGAAGATCCCCGAGCTTGGATCCAGTTGGCGGCTTGTGCGAACGCCGGAAAGGATTTTGCTACCGCCGCCGTGGCCGCTGAAAAGGCCACGAAATTGGCTCCTGCCGATGCCCGCGCTTGGCTGAATCTGGCTACTGCCAAGACTGGCTCCGACCAGTTCGAACAAGCGGTGGTGTTTGCAGAAAGGGCCACCCAGCTGGAACCCAAAAACCGGGCGGGCTGGAACCTGCTGGCCGCCCTCTATGCCGAACTGAAACGACCCGAGGAAGCCGCCGCCGCCCTGGAAAAAGCAAAACAAGCGGCTCCGATCCCGCGTTGACGGCCGAAAGACCTTGCGAAT
>JBILFP010000020.1:0-19657 GCA_044351535.1 Methylacidiphilales bacterium | reverse complement strand
CAGGCTTCCCGTCCACCGTGACCTCAGCCCCAGGTGGCACTCGTTCGGACAAAGAAGTCACCTGCCTTCGGTTGATGCGGACACGGCCGGCGGTGATGAGCTCTTCCGTGCCGCGGCGTGAACCCAACCCGGCGGCGGCCAGGAATCGATTGAGGCGCATCCCCTCCCCGGACGGGACGGGATCGGGAGACATTATTCGGGCTTGGTTTTGGGAAGCCCGACGGGCTTCGAGCCGGCTTTCCATAAGCCGCGCTTTTTCAGTAGCGCCACGCGTTCGCCCCGCTTCAGGACGTTGCGCTTGGCGGCGGTCGCCCCGCCGGAACGAAGACTACGGTGCAGAGACATGAGTTTGTTATAACCAGACCTCCCCAAGCGGGCAATGACGAAGGAGGACATCGCGGTGGGGATTTGGCCCTCGCACACCCGCCCCTGGTCCAATCATCCTTCGCCTCCGGCAGGTATTCACTTCAAGAACTGGTAGGGGCGCTTGTCCCTAAGCGCCCGTTTTGGAAATTTTTTATTCACGGGCTGCGGGGAATGCGGGTGCGCGAAAGCGCACAAGACCACCTCTTAGAAAGGATGCCACATAAGCCTCATGGAGGAAGGGGGCCAAATTTGCGCCCCCTCAGACCTGCCCCCGCGCTAATCAATTTTCGCCTCCGGCAGGTTGATTTACCGCTCCTCGGCCCGCCTCGCGGGCCATCGGACTTAGGGGCTTAAACCTGCGACCCTCGGTGGGATTTGCGCCCCCTCTAACCTGCCCCCGCGCTAATCAATTTTCGCCTCCGGCAGGTTGGTTTACCGCTCCTCGGCCCGCCTCGCGGGCCATCGGAGCGGTGGGATTTGAACCCACGACAGCCAGCTCCCAAAGCTGGTACTCTACCAAGCTGAGCTACGCTCCGTTTGTCCTTGCAATCTGCCCCCTTCTGTCCATATTGCAAAGTTTTCCCAAATCCTTATGAGATCAGAACTTGTCCATCGCGCCCTTGCCAAGGTCGCCAACCCCCAAATCCTTATCAATGTGGTCTCCAAGCGGGTCCGCCAACTGGGCCTCGGCTACCGCCCCATGGTCATCGTCAGCCCCCGGATGACCTTTATGGATGTCGCTCTTCACGAAATCGCCGACGGCAAACTTGGCTACGAGGTCCTGGATTCCGCCCCGGCCGAGCCGTCCACCAAGCCGGCCCGCAAGACCCGCGCCAAGAAATCCTCCTAAAGGCCCCTCCCGGGCGACGGGGTGACGAGCCCTGAAAACCATCGAGATCCACAACCGCCGGGCGGGACACCACTACTCAATCCTGGAGTCGGTCGAGGCTGGTGTTGTCCTGACCGGTCCGGAAATTAAGTCCATCCGCGCCGGCAACGGCGACCTCGCCCACTCCTACGGCCGCATTGAAAACGGCGAAGCCTGGCTTCACTCCTTCCACATCGCCCCCTACAGCCACGGCAACCGCGCCAACCCGGAACCCGACCGGCCCCGTAAACTTCTTCTCCACAAGGCCGAGATTCACCGTTTTCTCGGCCAAATCGAAAAAGGCGGATCCCGCGCCCTGGTTCCCCTCAAGGGGTATTTCAAGGACGGCCGCTTCAAGATCCTCGTCGGCCTGGGCGCCGGCAAAACCCACCGGGACCGCCGCCAGGACCTGATCAAGCGTCAGGCCGACCGCGAGGTCTCCCGCGAGTTGGCCAACCGACGACGCCGATGAGCTCACGCCTTCGCTCCCTCGCCCGAAGCCTTCCTGCCGGGGTAATCCGCTTCGATCCCGCTACCCTTCGCGCCAACTCCGGCGATGCCTGGATGGCCTCGGCCCTCCCGGAAGCGGTCGCCTTTCCCCGTAACACCGCCCAAGTTTCGAAAATTCTCGCCATCTGCCACCGTAAGCGGATCCCTGTTACCACCCGGGGCGGAGGTCGTGGCTATGTCGGCGGTTGTGTCCCCGTCCGCGGAGGTCTGGTCCTATCCACGATCCGAATGAATCGCATTCTGGAAATCTCGAAGCCGGACGGCGTGGCCGTGGTTCAACCTGGGGTGATCACAGCCAAACTTGCCTCGACCGCGGCAAGCAAGGGCCTCTTTTATCCTCCCGACCCGGCCAGCCTGAAAGAGTCCACTCTCGGCGGAAACATCGCTACCAACGCCGGAGGCCCCCGCTGCCTCAAGTATGGCGTGACCCGGAGCTATATCCTCGGCTTGGAAGTGGTCTTGGCCGACGGCACGGCCGTTCGCCTCGGCGGCCGGACTCATAAAAATCGAACAGGCTTCGACCTCGTCGGTCTTTTTACTGGATCGGAAGGAATGCTTGGCGTGGTCACCGAGGCCACCCTCCGACTACTGCCCCTTCCCCCGTCCCGTTCCGCCCTGCTCGCCGAATTCACCTCCCTGCCCAAGGCCGCAGCGGCAGTCCAAAAGATCCTAGGAGCCGGCCTTCTGCCCTCCGCGTTGGAAATCGCCGACCCTTTCACCCTGGCAGCGGCGCGGAAGGCCATCCCGCACGCCCCCAAATGCCAATCCCTGCTGATCGTTGAATTCGACGGCCAACCCGCCGCCGTCAAAGACGAGTTGGTATTGGCTTCTCGCCTCCTCCGGCCTTCCACTTCCCGCTTAATTCCGGCGATCGGCGCCCGCGCCTGCGAGAAACTCTGGGAAATCCGTCGGGGCTTCAGCTACGCCCTGCGCGACACCGGCTTGGTGAAACTGAACGAAGACGTCACCGTTCCTAGGGGACGGATCCTCGATCTCTTTCGGCTGACCGCTCGGCTCCAGAAAAAGCACCGTACCCCCATTTCCAGCTTCGGCCACGCCGGGGACGGCAACATCCACGTCAACCTGATGGCTCCGGCCGGCACCCGGGCTGACGATCCCCGCATGCACCGCGTTCTCGACGAGCTCTTTCGCGGTGTTTTCGCGATGGACGGCGTGATCAGCGGCGAGCACGGGATCGGTCTGGCTAAAAAACCCTGGTGGCACCAGGCAACCCCACCGGCCCTCCGGCAACTCCATCAAATAATCAAGAAGGCCCTGGATCCATCCGGCCGACTCAACCCCGGCAAATTTTTAGGATAGATGTCTCCCTTCCTCCGGGAGGGCAAAATCGTTGTTCAGGCAACTCTTCTACGAACTCATCTTAATCAGGGCGACAGCGGTCAGTAAGCCGCTGTCACGCTCAGCTCGGCCCGGTTCCCCACCTTGCTGCCCGGAGGTGTTTTCATCAGTTGGAAGCCCCAGTCAAACTGAACGCTCAAAAAACGATCGATGTTGTAACGCAGCCCCGGGCCCACCCCCATCAGATAGGTGCTGCTCTGCCCGGGTTGGGCATTGTTGAACCCGACAAACCCGTAATCCCAGAATCCCAGGAACTGGATGCGGTCCTCAATCTCTTGGTTGTCGAAGATCTTGGCGATGCTTCCGGGCGGGGTCCGGAATTCCACGTTGACCACCCAGGCGTTGTCGCCGTTGGCCACCCGCTCGTCATAGCCGCGCACCGTGTTGTATCCGCCCAATCCATACTGCTCGGTCGGCATTAGGTTGCTGGTGGTGATTTGCCCGTTGAAGGCGCCGGTCAGACTGAAATTCAGCGGCAGGATAAATCCGCGTTTCAGGTTGAGCTTCCCGTACCCGTAATCCGGGTCCGCATTGGTGCGGATTTGCGAATAGGTCTCCTGGTCGTTGAGCGTCCCCAAGCCTCCGGGACTGTAAAAACCGGCCACCTCGAAGCTGGTGGAACCAATCGGATCAGGAATGTTGCCGCTATATCCGGCCGTCAGCTGGAACACATTATACAGCCCGAATCCTCCACCTCCCTGGATCGGGGTGTTGAAGATCAGAAGCGAGTTCGACGACTGCTTGAAGTCGAATCCCCCATACACCTCGTGGGTATACTCAAAAATCATCGGCAAGGGAGCGTTGTACCGGGCGCTCACCTGCCAACTGTTTCCCTGCAGGGTGTTGTTCGGGGCAATCTCCGCCTGGGATCCGGCGTAGGCTCCATAGATCGTCAGATAGTTCCGCCAGGGAAACGGCACGATCCAGCTGCCCGAGTAGGCGTTTAGGCTGTTAAAAATCTGCTGGGTCGTTGTCGTGTATTGAAAATTCAGCTGCTGGTCCAGATTGAACAGGTTTCCGAAATTAAATCCGGTCGAAAGGCGGTTCTTGCCCGTCAGGTCGATCCCGTAGTTGTCATAGGTGAAGAAAAACCGCAATGGCATGCGGTCGTTCACCTCCAGGATCACGTCGGTGGTGCCCGGAGCCTCTCCGGGCTGAAAGGCCAGGTCCGTCGACCGAAAGGGATTTTGGTTCAGCCAGCGGATGTCCTCCTGCAGTTGGTCGCCGTCCACCGTGTCCCCCTCTCGCAGACTGACTTCATCCTTGAATTTGTCCGGATTGAACCACTTGGCCCCCTCCACGATCACCTTGCCCACCTTGGCCTCTGTGACCACAAACTGGATGACCCCGTCCCGCACCGTCTGCCTTGGCACCACCACGTTCACCACCGGGAACCCCTCCCTGCGGTAATAGTCGATCACATCCCGGGAAATCTTGTTCAGCGTGGCCATCGTGGCCGGCTTGCCCAGATGGGGCCTTAGTTTTTCCTTAAAATCCTCCTGCTGCAGGATTTTGATACCGGTAATGACCCCACTGGCCCCGGGCACGCCTTCTGTCTTCACCGCTTCTCCACTCTCCACAAAGACCAGCGCTTTCACTTCCGCTGTCACCACCGCCTCCTTGGCCTGACCTCCCTCCGGGGATTCAACCTTGGGCTCGACCTTAATTCTTCCATCTGCCGGCATCGGCATGCTGGGAGCCACACTCTGAAACCCCTGTCCAAACTCCACGCTGGGCCCTTGGCTTCGTGTTGGATAAGGCAACGCATACTCACTGGAATCCCCCTCCTGCGCTTGGACACAAAGCGTCCCAAAAACGGCACACGGCAAGTAGATACACCACCTCCAGCTCATCTGGATTAAAACTCGACCGTGGTAGGCCTATCCCAAGATCAAACCCGGGCAGTACCCAATAACTTGTGCAGATTAGCCAAAGATCTTTTAGGCCTGACTATCCCTAGGGCTAATCCGATGGGATCAACTTTTTAATATTTCACGTAGAGATTCTTTAAAATCCACTCGATTTGAATAAGAAGTCTGATCCTAAGCCACCCTTCAACTTAATCTTTATCCTAATCCTAATCTAAGAGCTAACGGGCCCCAGCCAGAGGAGGCGCCACCCCCACCTCCGCCCTTTCCCTCTCTGCCGCAATGAGTTGATCAGGATCCACTGGTTCGGCCCTCAAAGCGAAAGCCTTCTTCGGTCCGGATCTTAACATCGGCCCGTTCGCGTCCCGCTTCGTATCCGTCTGCTTTTTAGCCGATGGGGTCAGACCCCGAGCCAGATCCGTATCCGCCTGCTTTCCGATAACGGGCCCGGGGTCTGACCCCTTCTGCCCTATTTCCGCTTTCCGATTTTCGCTTTCCGAGTTCACTCCCGCTTGCGGCCTCCCCCCATCGATCACCGGAACCGGCCCCGTCGCCTCCTGTTTCACTTCGGGAATATTCTCGTCAAAGCTGCTTCGCTCCAAAATCGCCCCGGTTCGCATCTGCATGGCCTGCCGCCTGGCGACCTCCCTCTCCTGGATCTCCCCGATCGTTGGCGGCCGGCCCAGCTCCATCGTCAGCTCCCGCATCACCGGTTGCGGCAAGCTACGCGTCTCCGGCTCCACCCGCTGCTGGTACAGCATGTACTCCAAACGGGCCGGATCCACCTTGGGTAGGTTAAACTTGCCAAAATCCGCGATCATCCAGTTCAGGTTGTCGCTCCCCGTGAAAAAGGTGTTTAGCTGCCCTCCCCCCGTCTGGGTCCCGCTCAGGTTTACCCCAGCAATGACCGTCCCGTTGGGGGCAAACATCGCCAACGGAGAGACCGCATAAATCATCGCCCGGGACGTGCCGGGATCGGTGAAGTTGTAGCTGGGGGTAAACCCAGCCAATGCCGAGATCTGGTTCGGCATGCCGCCCATCATCGAAAGAGAACGCACCACCGCCCGACCCGTGGTGCCCGCAAAGGGCGTGGCCTGCCCGGAGTAGTTGTAGAATTGTCCGGCTATCGTTAGGTCGGCTATTCCGCCAACAGACACGCTCCCCGTCAGGTTCATGTCCCGCCCATTCACAAACGTGAATCCACCACCACTGGAGCTGACACCTCCCAGGTTGGCCACTTGGTTGACCGCGGCCAGGGTAATGCCGCCTCCAGAGGAGCTGAGGCTCAACCCGCCTGCAGAGACAACTCCGGCGACCGAAATACCCCCAGAGGTGCTGGTTAAACTTAAGTTGTTAAAAGAGACGGCGGATGGAATGTCGATGGAAGTCGCCTGCGGTGCGAACGTGCCCACATTGAACCCCGCAAGTTGAGCGGAACTTAAACTAAAAGCCCCGGCCCCGCCCGGAAAGGACATCGAGCCGTTGGTGATGAGTTGAAATATACCCGTGGCGTTGACGGCCCCCAGAAGCCCCGCATCTGCGGGCCGCACAAATAAGCTCGTGTTGCCAGATGAAACCACGGAGACCGAGGTGCCGAAATCATTGGCCCCCGTAAGCGTAATGTTCCCAGTTCCGCCCGTTAGGGTGGTGGCTCCGGTCCCTGTCAACGGTCCTCCGCTGATTCCAACCGCTGTGGCAGTGAAATTGTTTGCCCCCGAGGTGGCTCCCAACGACAGGCCCCCATTCGTCACCGTCGAGTTAAAGTTTCCGCTCATCGATAAGTCAGCGAGATTTAAAGGCCTGGAATTGTTAATGGTAACATCACCAACGGGGAAACCTGCGGCTCCTATCAAGGTCACGCTTCCGGTGAAAGCATTCGCCGCATTGACTGCGGTGAACGATCCCCCCACTGGCAGACGGAAGGTGCTCGTCCCGCCTACCGACATCTGACCCACGTTGAGGTTCCCGGCAAAAACAGAGATGTAATTCAAATTACCGGTCACATTGCTGGCACCCAAATTAGCCGCACTTCCCGTAAAAGAGTTCACGTTTCCAACCGATCCAAAGGAAATGGTTCCAGTGCCTCCAATAGACACAGCAATACCGGACAAGGGAATGCCGCCCCCGTTCACATCACTGGTTCCCACGGATAGATCGAACGTGGTGTCATTGGGCAGAATAAGGGTGTTGGCAAAAGTGACTCCACCCGATAGTCCCCGCAGCGTTAATCCGTACGATTGGCTCGAGAGATCAGTGATCCCATCGTTCCCAATCGTGATTCCTCCTGTCGCGCTGGGGCTTCCTAAAATAAGACTGTCTCGCGCGAAAATTCTTTGGCCGCCACCGGTCAATAGGCTGGCCGGCACGTTGAACCCGGCCGCCGCATTGTTTAATCCCAGGGAAAGGGCGGTGTTAAAAGGCTGAAGCGTGATGCCCTGGGCGGTAAGCGATGCCCCCAACCCGGCGAGAGAATCGGCCGTGACCGAAATGGACGTGGTTGTGGTCGTGGCAGGGACCCCGGGCGAATTTCCCAGATTTGCACCGGCACCCAGGGTAAGAGTTCCATCGGTTTGGAGCGCGGCAGAAGCCAGTCCCGGCATGGCAGAGTTGAGGGTGAGGTTAACGTTTCCGACGGAACTTGTTGCCGTGGCTGCCAGGGAACCGGTCAGTCCGCCGTAAGCCCCGCTAAATAACAAAGTGCCCCCAGTTCCGCTGGCCGTGATAGAAACCGCACCAGCAGAGGTGATATTCCCAATCGTCAGATTTCCGGCCCCGTCACTTAAGGTGATCCCGTTGGCGGCGCCGCTCTGGCTTAAGGTGACCGTCCCTCCAAAATTATTGCTGGCATTGGCGAGGGTGATGGGCGCCGCCCCCGCCGTGATGGAACTGGTTCCGTTGATTGTCAACGCCCCCGTCTGGCTGACGGCTCCCCCGTTCGAGTTAACCGTTAAATTCCCTCCGACTGTTCCGGCACCCAGATTCATGGCTCCCGTCGATGTGGCCGTGAGATTTCCGGTGGGAATGGTAAGGGTTCCCAGCGTGAGGGCGTTCACATCAGTGATCGCCACGTTAAAGGCTCCCGCGTTGTCGAGGCTGACCGCCCCTCCGAAATTATTGGAGGCGGTCGTCAAGGTGATGGCCTGGCCCCCGGTGGCCGTGCTGGTGGTGAAACTCGAAACACCCCCTACCGTGATTCCATCCGTCGTCTGGGTGATCGCCCCGGCAAGAACCGTGCCCGCCGTAATGGTCAAGGCGTTAGCCACAGAAATCGCTCCTAATCGGATGCCATCAATATCCGTGAAGCTTAAGGATCCCGCGCCTGTAATCGTTGCCGCCAACTCGTCCACGTCGTTAGCCCCAGTCAGCGAAACTGTCCCCCCATCGGTGATCGAGAGCACACCCACCCGAATCCGGCTGGTTCCTCCGCCTGCCAACTGGCTGGTCCCGGCCGTAATCGATCCTGTGGAACCGCTGATCAGATTCACTTGAAAGGGAGCTTGCGGATAATTGAGGTAGTTGAATTCGAGATTACTATTCAAGGTGATTGCCCCTGCCGAGGAAGATCCAATCGTAAGTGTCTTGGCCCGGATTAATTCCAGACCCGGATTTTGGGCATTGCCGATTCTCAGCCCCAGGCTTCCGGAGGCTTGGCTGGTGGCATAGAAGTTAATGGGGGTTCCCGCCGTCAACGGCGCCAACGTCACGGTGGAGGTGCTAACCGGAATGGTTCCACCCGCGGTTGTATCAAGGAACCCCACCAAGGGTGTCTGCTGGATCTGGTTGGCAAAAATACTGATATTTCCGTTCTGCGTCGTGATCCCCTGATAAAACCGCTGCCCGGTAAATTCCGCCGCATTGACGAAAACCTCGCTGATGGTGAATGGCAAAGTGGACGTTCCTGAGGTCTTCAGAGAACTCGAGACCGAAAAGGAGGCGCCCGCAGCCAACCCGCTGTCACGGATGATTCCTGAAAAATAATGGGAAGAGTTGCCCGTACCCGTCAAAGAAACTGTCCCGCCGGCATCGAGAACCACATTTTCGAAGGAAAGCCCCGTAGTTCCTCCGGCATCCTGGATTTCACGGGTTCCAGCAAGAACAATGCCTCCTGCGATCAAACTTCCAGAAGAGGAAAGGGCCTGGGAAATCGTGATTGTCCCCGTCCCAACGCTGGGTTGGTCACCTTGTCGCCGCCCTACGACCAGGGAATCCACAGCAAAACGGGAGATATCGGTATTTTGCAAAGAGGTGCTTCCAGCCGTGAGTGTCCCAAGGTTAACTGGCCTTTGGTTGGTAAAAGGCGCCACCGAAGCGACGGATGCCGTGATTAGCAGGGAGGATGGAGTCCCTGCGTTAAAAAACTGAATTCGGTCCGCAAAAAGACCCACCCGGTCTGTGTCCAAATTATAAGGGTCAGCACCTCCGGTGATCAGGCGCACCTGAGGAACCGAGGCATATCCTCCGCCAGGATCCGTGATCGTGAAGCTGGTAACTCTTCCATCAGTCAAATTGGCTGTCGCTTGGGCAATCCCCGCCGGAGCCCCGATCGTGATCACCGGCTGGACATACCCTAATCCCCCCGCCGTCACGGTGATGGAGGTCACCGTCCCGTTGCTGACGCTCGCTACCGCCGAGGCACCCTGACCAAGACCGAAGGAGTCGGTGATCGTGACCGTGGGTGCAAAAAGATAACCTGTACCACCGCTGGTTACGTTGATCGACTGGATCCCCAAAACTCCGATCACGACGTTGCTATTGAGATCCACGTCTCCCGTGACTGCTGTGGCGGTGGCAGGAGTTCCCGACGGGGGACCTAAGGTCACGATCGGCAGGCTGGTATAACCAAAACCTTTGTTGACCATAGTGATGCCTGTCACCACGCCGTTGGCAATCGTAGCGGTAGCGGTCGCGCCGGATCCACCGCCACCCGTGATCGTCACGGAGGGGTTGTTGCCGTATCCGGAACCAGCGTTGGCGACGGTGATTCCCGTCACTTGCCCGCCAGAGATGCTCGCAGCCCCCTCCGCTTGGACCACACCCCCACCAGAGATCTCGACGGTCGGGGCGGCAGTATAAAGAGCGCCCCCTTGGTTGGGCGTGATCAGGGTCACTTGTCCACCATTGATCGTCGCCGTGGCAGAGGAATTGGCGTATCGTTGGAGGGTAAGTTTGCCCTCCTGCCCACCCACCTCGACGGTCACCAAGGAACTACTGGGCAGGGCGTTACCCAAGGCGTCAGTTGCCCCTGCCGCAGTGGCTAAACCGCTAAGCGCAAGGTCGTTGCTGGAACGCGGCGGGCGGACGGAGTGATTCGGATCTAGGGGCAACCCGCCCTGCGCTGCCTCAATCTGTCCGGGCGCCGGCGCATAAATTTGAAGGTTCCCCACCCCAACAGCAGTGGTTCGGTCAAACAAAGCAGCCTGCAGGGCACCGGCCAGGTTGGACCCGTTCCCTCCTGAGGCCGTGCCAATCTGCACAGGAAGACCCTGCGAACCGGACAATCGCTGTAGGGCGCTTTGGTCGGTGTTGGCAATGGAGTAGGCCCCCAATGTGATGCTTCCGCTTTGAGTGCTGGTTGTCGCACTACCGGAACCGCCCGTGACCACCGCATCCCCAGTGATGACTACCCCGTCAGCGCCGCGGTCACTGTTGGCGAGAATTCCTGTGCCTGCATCCAGCAGGATACTCCCGGTAATCGCGGAAGTGCCGTTCACCCCATAAGCATTGCCCGTGCGGACGGGGGCGTTGATGACTAAACCGGAGACGACCTGACTGGCCGTATCAAAAGCATCCAACACAATATTCCCGGAAGCGCGGTTCCGATCCACCTGCTCGGTGCTCACCCCATATTCACCGAAGTTACCGAAGGCTGTGCCTGATCCCACCGACACGAAAGGGGCACTTTTATACCCGGCACCCGAATCAGTGATTTCATAGCCCCGCACCTGCCCAAAGGTGGCAGAGGTCGGGACATTGTCGAAAATGGCTCGGGCCTGAGCAATGGCGATCCCCCCGCCGGAAAGCGAAACTTCGGGAGCAGTGGTGTAACCCGAGCCGCTCGCCGTGACGCGGATTGGCGACAAGCCAACTCCGCTGACCCCAACACCAGTAAAGAATCCTGCGGAGTTAAAACTAGCAGTCGCCCCCGTTCCACCTCCGCCCGAAAAGCTGACCGTGGGGGCCGAGGTGTAGCCGGAGCCCGGATCCACAATAAAAAGGCCGGTCACCCCATTAGCAATCTTGGTAGTAGCAGTAGCCGAGGTGGTGGGGTTTCCGCCAGAAATGGTGATGGTGGGAGCAGCAGAGTATCCGTAACCAGGATCCGTTATGGTGATTGCCGTTACAACCCCGCCAACCACGGTCGCCGTGGCGGTTGCCCCAAAGCCGTTTCCGCCGCTGATCGTAACAGTGGGAGTCGAAGTATAACCACTGCCACCCGAAGTGAGGGTGGGTGTTTTTACATATCCGCTGACTTCAGCTCTCGCCACAGCCCCAGTTCCACCGCCGCCCGTTAAGGTGACCGTGGGCGGGGCCGTATATCCGTCTCCCAAAGCGCCCACCTCAAATAGGGTGAGCTGACCCTTGGGATTGATAAAGGCGGTTGCGGTGGCGCCACTGCCAATCCCCAACGGGTCGCTGATGGTGACGGTCGGAGCCGAGGTGTATCCGGCTCCAATGACCTGGGGTACTACCGAAACCACACCACTGTTGCCGGCGGAGCTCAGGGCAGCTTCATCCAACAAGGCCCGGGCACTGCCCAACTGGATCCCACCACCATAAAGGGTAACCACCGGACTGGTGTCGTACGATCCACCCCCACCGTTTCTTGTCGCCGCCGTGGCAGCGGCCAAAACTGCACCACCAGGCACGGCAACGGTCGGGGCGGAGGTGTAACCTGTCCCTGGGGATAACAAGTTTACGGCCACCACGGTTAAAGGATTTGTCGCAAGAGTGGCCGCCGCACCTGTCCCGTCACCATCAATGACGATGTCTGGCACGGATGTGTACCCGGATCCTGAGGAAGTAATCGTAATGGCGGTAACCTGGCCAAAGGTGGGAGACCCAACCGTGGTATCCACCGTCGCCGCTGCGGTGGCGCCGGATCCACTTCCCCCCACAAATGAGACGGTAGCTACGGTATAATTTGAACCTCCACTTCCTATCGTGGGCGGCGCAATTCGTATCCCCATATTCGCAGTAGCTGAGGCCCCAGATCCACCACCCCCGGTAATCGTGACATCGGGGATAGCCGCATAACTTCCTCCTGCTGTGACGGCGATGGAGCTTACCACCGTATCGAGATTTAGGGCACTGACGGCCCCGCCCGTGAGGGTGGCCGTGGCCGCAGCCGTTTGCGGCACTAACAGGCTACTCACTCCCGTTACATTCCGGGCGTCCTCAACTTCGATTCCACTCACTGGAAGATACACGGTATAATCCCCCCCGTTGCCCACCGTCACACCTTGCACAGTCCTACCGACTCGCCCCGCTAATGCCCCCACCAAGGATCCGGTTGCGGTAACCCCGTCTGTTTCTGCATAGTTGCCACCCCCCCGTCCGTCAAAAAAAACTCCATCTACTCCGGTGAGACTAAGCGTGCTGACGTTCACGTCGCCCCCAGGAAGGTTCCTAACCTCTCCCAAGGCCGAGACAAAGCTCACGAAGCCCCCTGCCACGTGAGGGACTCCGGAACCATCGGAGGGACTGCGCGGATTTCCTAGATTCCGAGTGGCGCTGAAGAAGGGCTGCTCAAAGTATCTCGGAACATAGCTCACGTCTGTGGATGTGCTGGCCGTCGGCCCCACATTGACAAGGGTGATGGTGAGGACACCCCCCCCTGCAAACTCATTAAGTGGCTGGATGCGAATATCCCCTGCTTGAGGGCCACCAATTCGAATAGCCGGTGCCTCTAGCATGGTCGTCTCATCCCAGCTTAGGTTGAAGGTGTTTGGATAAATGCTTGAGGCATCGACTCGGGATAACACCACGTCCCTCCCCGCAGCGGTTAAGCTCGTCGGCTCCAAAGTGAGCATTCCGCCTTGGCCGGAGATCTGCCCATATAGTCCGTTAATAGCTGAAGTTTGGAGGCCGGTTTGCCGTACTCCAAATGTCGCTGTCGGCGTACTGCCGGGCGAAGAGGAGGACCGAAAAGTATTGATGACTGCTCCGCTAGTAAAATAGGCATCTGCACTCAATGCGCCGTTGGGAAGTTGTCCTGGGTTTGGCGGCGAGCCGATGAAATCCTGCGCCGCTAGGGTAATGTTTCCTCCGCCGGAAAATATCGGAGTGTTAACCGTGATCGTTCCCCGGGGAGCACGGATCTCAAGATCCCTGTAAATATTATTGAGCGAAGCATAACCACTCGATGCCGCCTGAACGTTCCGAATACCGCCTGCGGCGTCTATAGTGATATCGCCACCACCCTGCACTCCCAGACCCGTGTTCTCATAATAAAAATCCACGCTACCGGCGGTAATCGTAAGGGTGTTGATCGTGGTATTTCCCGTTGTGATGCTCTCTGTGACGGAAAAGTTTAAATTGGCAGCCGAAGCAGAATTATCCCGAATCGCTTGCGAGGACACGGTTCCGTCCGTTGTGACATTGAATTGGGTCAAGGTCGCGGTGGTGGAAATGTTGTAGAGATCTCCTTCGGTAATCACCGCCAGGCGGGCGGTGGCGGTATTCAAGGGGTTTGCGGGAGTTGCCCCAACTGCATTGGCCCCGATATTTCCAGCGGAGGAGAGGGTAAGTAGTCCGGTGGTTGTAAAGGAGGTAGTGGCCCCATCGTCCAAAATTGTCCCACCAGTGATGATTGTTGCATTTCGGCTACCTGCATTGACTGGGGTAACCGTGCCCATGGTCACATTGCCGGCGGTGCGGTTTCCGATGGTGATGGTTCCGGAAAGAGCCGTGCCTGTATTCGCGATCAATCCAATTTCGGCATTGGATACGGAAAAAGTACCTGCGCCAGAGCCGATTCCGATTGCTCGGCCTGTGGTTCCGTTAAGAGATGGCTGGAGAAGCACGTCACCCGCAATCGTACTCCCTCCACTAAGCGTCTTGGTTGTGGTGATGGTACTCCCGGCGGTTAAAACCACATCCGAGGCAGTAACCTGAACACTCCCTCCGTTGGATCCAAGGGAACCAGTCGCTCCGAGGGTGAAGACTCCTCCATCATTGTCCAAGTCGGCGTTAAAAACCATGTAGAGCTCATTGGAAGTGGAGGTGATGGCGTTGTTGATCGTGATTCCACCGGTGGCCAGAAGAGTCAGGGTGGCCGCATTGTCGAGAGTCTTCGAAATCGTGTCGGTTACGGTGATCGTGTATTCAGTTCCATCGTTCCCTGTCTGTATTGTTATGCTGGTACCCTTGTTCAGAGCGTCATTAATTTGCGTGTTCTGCACATTGGCCACCCCCGAACCATCGGGGGTAAACACATCGGGGTTCCCGCCAGAGAAGGATCCGTTCGCATCGGCTCCAGTCGTGATGGTGATACTTTGCGGATCTAGTAGCCACAAGCCTGCGTTACCTTGTTTGGCCGAGGCATTCACCGCGCCAAACGCCTGCAGGTTTTTGGCCGATGAAGTTTCGACAAAGCCCCCGTTTCCACCCACACCCCCGCCCAAGGCGGTGATGCCTCCAAAAAAGGCCGTGTAATCGTCGGACCAAAGGATGACCTTCCCACCATTGCCTTTGGCGGTGGCATCGGCGCGGATTTCCGCGCCTGGCGCCATCACCACCGCCTTGGCGTTCGGTACTTCAAGGTTCTGGCCGAGATAATCACCCCCCACCAATACCTCTCCCCCGCCCGCCCCACCGCTCGCATCCACCTTCGCTTGGTCAAATAGCCCTACCCTTTCACCCAACAACTGAACCTGCCCGCCCTTGGCACCTTCCGCCCCGCCCACCACGCGAATCTCTCCACGCAAAATGGTCGTGTCGCCAGCGCGCAGCTTGACGGTCCCGCCCCCATCCCTACCCGCCGCCGTGATGATCGAGCCGGGGTCGGAGGTCACATTCTTGCCAGCCATCAAAATCGATCCGCCCGTTTCTTTTTTCCCGTCTAAACTCTTCTGCAACGCCGCCACCACCCCGGTGTTCAAAATGTCCCCCTCCCCACCGGTCAAGCTCACTGTCCCATCCCCGTTCTCCCGCACTCCAGTTGCCTCAATCAAACCCGTGTTCTTGATCGCCATCGGCAGATAACTCCCCTTCGCCTCCAGCACCGCGTTCGCCGCCTGAATCACCCCCTCGTTGACAATTTCTGCCTCTCCTCCCGCCTCCCGCCTTCCACTTCCCGCGGTGGTGGGGTCATCCTCCGCTGCCAGCAGCCGTATTTTATAATTCCCCTGCCCGACGGCCTGGAGCGACACCTCTGTCCCGCTCACCATCCCCACCGTCCCGTCCTGGGCCATCAGCTGCCCCTCGTTCTTGACCTCGCGCGCCACGAGAAACACATCCCCCTCCCGAGCCTCCACCCTCCCCTGATTCAAAATCGAAGCTTCCGAATGACCGTGAAAATTCAGATTCCCACCCCGCATGAACTCCTCATTCGCGATGTCATGCGTGCTCGCCACGAATCCGGCCACATCCACTACCCCACCTGGCCCCACCATCACCCCACCCGGGTTGATCAGGTAAAGTTGCCCGTTGGCTTGGAGCGTGCCGTAAATCTGCGAGGGGTTGGCCGTCACCACCCGATTCAGCGCCGCCGAGGTCGAGCTGGGCTGCACGAAACGGGTGAGCTCCCCGTTCGCGATCGAAAAGCTGTTCCAGTTGATCACCGCCCGGTCGGAATGCTGGTTCACGATCAACGTGGCCGCATCCGGCCGGTTAAAACTAGCCGCGCCACCCACCACCTGCTCCCCCGCGGGATTCGCCCAGACGTGGGAAGGCACCGTGCTCATCACCACCACCGCCACCCCCCCAAACAACTTGATCCCCGCCCCCACCCAGCTCCCCACCCTCCGCCCCACCCTCCGGACCCAGTTCCCACCCCGATAGACGGCCGATCGATGGGCCGGCACGAAAGCCCGGGAGACATTCGAAATCATTTGCACGTGAATTCCAGGACTCCATCGGGAATAGCCTGGCGTCCAATTCCCAAGACTTCTCTCTATGACTGTTGTAGCTACCCCACGGGTGGAGCTAGAAGTAAGGTGGTCCTTCAAAATACGGTATATCCCCACCTCGTCACCACTACATCTTGTCGTTTGCCCGTCAACCCCTCCTGAGACGGAGTGATTAATAATTCACACCACCCCCCGAAAAACCCTTTAACAAAGCTTGGGGGTCAGACCCCAGCTCTGTCCCTAGCTCTGTCCCCAGCTCTGTCCCCAGCTCTGTCCCCAGCTCTGTCCCCAGCTCTGTCCCCCGTTTTTCGAAAAAGGACCGCATCCTTTTTCAAAAAACGCGGTCTATTCCTTTATGGCAAGACGCCGAAGGTCCCAGATCTCTGACCCCATATTACACCTCTGCAACAGAGCGGCTGGTCAGGCTACCCTGTTTCAGACCCCCTTCGAATACAGCCAAGTCATAAAGGTTTTCCGTGAGGCGATGGAACGATTTCCTATCTCCGTCTTCGCCTTCTGCATCATGCCCAACCACTGGCATCTGCTTGGCCAGGCCCAGGAACCCAGGACCTTCAGTCGGTTTATGCACTGGTTTGGAACCACCCACGCCACGCGTTGGCGACGATCGCATGGTTCCGTCGGAAGAGGTGCGGTCTATCAAAACCGCTTCCGCTCCCACCCCGTGGAGGGGCCCCTCGCCTTTCTGAAAACTGCGGCTTATATCGAAAGAAATGCCCTGGCAGCCGGCTTAACGGCAGAAGCCTCTGCTTGGCCATGGAGCAGCGCCTCTCCACGCACAGATTTTCCATTAGCTCTGTGGCCCGTCCCTAAACCAGCCAGGTGGCAACAACTTCTTGCCACCCCCTTGGACAAGGAAACCCTCCGGGAAATTCGCTATGCCCAGCTCAGCTGTCAGCCCTTCCGGATCGAACCCCAAAACAATCTAGCGAATGAGCGCGCTCTGCGCCTGGCTGCTTAGGGTCTTCCTGCCTCAGCAGAAACCGGGGCCGCCACGCCCGATTCCTCTTCGGGACCGCCCGTGCTGCGCAGCCGATATACCTTGGCTTTTCCCGAGGGCTGCTTATCCGGAAGCCCTAAAACCGAAAAAAGCGCGGTTTTAAATGCGTCACCCGCTTTTTCCATGCTCTTTCCATCCTGCTGGGAAGACTGAAGCACGCCCGGTCCGGCTCCGGTGGAACTCGAAGGCTTAGCGAGAACCGCCACCTCCCGCCGCGATGAAGCCAAGCGGCTCACTTTGCTTCCGGCTCCTCCAAAATCCTCAATGTAGTAAACTTCTCCGCAAATGGACGGTTCGTAAAAAACCTGCCGATCCTCCGCCAGGGTGGCCATTAAAGAGGCGTTGGGGGATAGCACTGCTTTTCTCCCAAAGACCTCGACCAAGAGTGGCTTCCGCATGGCCGGCCCAGGCCGGACAATCACACTCGGCCGCCCCATCTCATCCTTACCAAAACTAATGCGATACTCCTGATCCGAGGCATCGACCGTGCGACTCACAGAGCCTGGAATGATTTCCTCCAAAAGCCCTCCCACATCATCCCGAACCTCCAGCCGAAACGTGGTTTCATTGTATACCAGCCGAGCCCCGCTTTCTTTTTGAATACCAGCCACAATGCCCGCCGCTTCCTGACCCGCCGCGTCCACCGCCGCCCGTAAAACCATCCAAGGGGTTCCGCAACCAAGGGCGATCAATAGACAAAAAGACGAACACCAGCGCATGGCTATGCTGTTGCCTCAGCAACCGTCCTGCGTCCAAGGAAATCCACCCGGAAAATTAACTTTTTTAGAATAACTCCAAATTTTTCCGTATCCTCAAAGCTCCTTCAGCTTCTGCGCTCGCTCCTTGTTTCGCACATCGTTCAACGCCTGGATCTCCTCCGGGAAAATTGAGCCGGCCGGCAGCGCCAGCGCCCCCCGGGTCAGGTTGGTATCAATGGTCGGTGCATAGACCACTCGCCCGTTCACAATCACCACCAGGATCAACCCACGGCCGGTATTGCTGGCCACCTCCAGCTTGGTTTTGCCGAAATCGTCAAATTCCACCACCACGGTGCCATCGGCCAGCGAGCGTACGCTTCGGATGTCTTTCTCGGAAACTTCCGGAATGTTACGGATAGCAATCGTCTCGGGCGGATTCAGCAGGGTCACCGGCACCGTCACCATTCCCTTCGCGCCCTCCGGGGCTTGCAAATGCACCCGCAACAACACTGGAGGTTTCTCTGCCGCCCCGATCCAAAGGATCAACCCGAAAATCCAGGGGGCAAAACGTGCCATGCTCTTACCTTATCGCCCTTTTTCCGGGAGACGACCCGATTTGTCAGAAACCCGCCGTTGGGGCAAAATCAGAGGGTGAAAAAGTCCTTGGTTTTAACTCTCGCCCTGATTGGCTCCGTGGGATGGGCGGAAATCGACGCCTCCCGCGACACCATGCCCAAGCAGTTTCAGGGGGCGCCGGGGCTGATCAAGGGAGGATTCCTCATCGAAGGGTCCAAAAAGAGATTTGAAGGTGCCAACGAACTCAACCTGGAGGCATTCAAAACCAAATTAGAGATCACTCCCGGTGAGATTAGCCTTAAAAAAATCAGGGATCCCCAGCCCGAGGACCAGATCAGCCTGAAGTTTTCCGTCGTCAACGGCGCGAGTACGGGCACGTTTCTTTATTTCCCCACCGCCCAGCGCTGCGAGGCGGTCGTCCGGGACGCCGAGGGTAAGATCGTCTACACTTGGTCGGAGGACTTCGAATTCGCACCCGATGCCGGCTACAGCTTCCTGAATCCTGGAGAGCGCCTCAATTACCAGCTCACCATCCCCTTTCAGGCTTTGCGGGGGCGACTGCCCGCCGGTTCCGCCACGCTCACCGCCAACCTGATCAATTATCCGCAGCTGCGAGCGGAGATGCCTTTGCAGATTGTTCCCTAGCCTCTCCCCGCAACTCCCCGACGGGTTGCGATAACATCTTATCCACCTCTTGCGGGGAAAACATCTCCTTGCGCCCCGCCCCAAGGTCCCGGGCTTCCTTACTCTCCTGCCAAACCTGCTGCCGCACCCGGGTCAGCCGACCCTCATACATCCGCAAGGATCCGTCCCGGCCCCCGCCCATCCGCGCCGCCCGCGACGACCAGCCTTGAGCGTTCTCCCGCTCCACCTCCCGCATCGTGAGCGTCCGCTCCGAGGCCAGCTCCGTCGGCGGTTGAAACTTTTCACTCACGCCCTTGCCGGATGCCCATTCCCGATCCTGCCCCCAACGCGCCTCCTCCCACTTTCTTCCGGACGCCCCCTCCCAGTTTGCCTTACTTCCAAAAGACGCCTCTTTCAGCCACCCCTCGGCCAAATTGCCCCGAAACTCTTTTTCCTTCCCGTAATACCTCACCGAGATTTCCTGGCTGTCTTTCATCTTCCCCGAAAGCGGACTTAACCGGTTGTCCGGTTTTCTGGGCCAGCTCGCTTCCGCCATCCCCTCTTGCGTCTTGGTCAGCCGCTGGGAGCTGGATTCTTCCTCCGCCACGGACACCGCAGCGGCGAGCCCCAGAAGGAAGCCGTATAAAATTACCCGCATGAGTCGTCACTCTTGCGTTGGCCTGGTGTCTAATCTCCCCAAA
>JBILFP010000098.1:0-6253 GCA_044351535.1 Methylacidiphilales bacterium | reverse complement strand
TTCGCGAAAAAGGGTCTCTCCCTTGCCCAAAGACTTTTCGCGCATGACCTGAAAGGGTGAACCTACCGAGAACTCGGGTCAAGGCTCGCTGATGACTGAGGGCTAGAGGCTACAGGCTGTGGGCAGATGTTGTATCGTTTCGGGGTTAGTTATGGAGGGAGAACACGGGCTTTAAGGGTTCCTACCTAACTAACAACTCAAGGACTAGATCGCTCGGTCCGCCAAGGCCGTGGAATTAGGCTGAAATTTTCCCGTGGGCAGGCCAGAGTCGATCCATGGGTGAAGGCGGCGATCGCGGGTTTCTCTTCCGGGCCTTGGGTCTGGCCTTGCTGGCCATGGTGGTTTGGCGATTGGCCGGGGCCGGTGGAATCCTGGCGGGGGGCGATCAGGTCCTCGATAACCGGGAGGCGATGGCCTCCTTGGCTCCTTGGGTTCTTTTGGGTCTTTTCTTCTTACGGGGACCCTTGCCGGCACGGAAAAGCGCGGTGCGGGTGGTGGGTTTCCAGTTCCTGAACATGGGATTTCTGGCCGGGGCGGCGGTGTATGCCTTGGCGGCGGTCCCATTGGAGTTGCCGGCCCCCGCCGAAGGAAAAGAAGATGCGCCTTCCGAGTCCGATTGGGTGGTGCGGGATCGCCTGCGGGAGATCAATACCCGGATGGAGGAGTTGGAGAGGGAGTCCTCCGAGGTTTCTTCCCCGATGGAAAACCCCGGCGAAAACCGCCGTCAGGAAGCCCGCCGGCAACAACAAATCGAGGCCATGGAAAAACTTCGCACGGAACGGAGCCGTCTGGCCGAGGAGCTCAGCCGGCGGGGAAAAGTGTTTGAGGAAAAACAGGAGCAGGAGCGGGAGGAGCGCAAAAAGCGGCTGGTGCGGGCCCAAGCCGGAGCGGGCGGGGCGGCCCTGATTTTTGTGCTCATGGGAATTCACGGCTTGGTGGCCGGCTTCTTTTTCCGCGGGGGAGGGCCCACACCGGGAGGGTTTCCCGTGGTTTCGAGCAGCAGCGGGAAGGTGGAGACCTCCGTCCCGGGGGCCTTGCGCCCCAAGCGCAGTCTGAATTAGCGCTTAGGACTTTTTCGCCGAAAAAAAGGGCCGTAAGCCCGCAAAGGTAAAGCTGGTGTCGTGACCGGGTTGGCCGGGCGCAGCGGGCTCATCCAGGTGGACATAGAGAAGCCGGGAGCCGAGCGCGGGCAGGGAAAGACGGGAGGCGGTGGCCAAAGGACCCGAGGCCAAGATCGCCAGGCGCATATGGGGAAGCGTGAGCAAGGGTTCCGCCAAGGTGCGGAGATCGCGCGTCCGGCGGGCGAGGCCGACGATTTTGTAGACGGCGGCCCGGGTTTTGCGGAACTCGGTCAAAAGGCGTTTGAGCCGAAGCGGGGTCAATTTTCTTTTCAGAGAGTGGGAGGAAAGAATCAGGTCCCGCTTGGAACGGCGAACGGCACGCAACACGCGGCCCAACCGGGGCAGATTGGTCAGCTCCAGGTCCACGACATCGGCGAAAGGCAGGAAGGCGAGAAAGAAAAGAACCCGCTGGCGGGAGCGCCAATTGAAAGACCCGCCTTCCTCCCGGGTGCGCAGCGTCAGCAGGATGGGAACTTCCTTTTTGGCCATGGCCGCGAGGATTTTTTCCGGTTCCACCCCTTTGGAAAGGAGGAGATCCAAGCGCACTTCGGCGAGGTCAATGCCGGCAGGGGGACTGGCCAAGTTGCCCAAGCCAGCTTCCGTGGAAATGGTGCCCACCGTTAATGGGGTAGTTTTCCAAGGAACGCTCCGGCGACCCGGGGGGGAAATCTGGGTTTTGATGTCCCCGATGGTGGGATTATTCTTCAAGGGGTTTTTATAGCATGGCCCTTATCCGACTCAATAAGAATATCCTAAAAAAGATATTTCGGATACCCTGCCTATACCCTTAGGGCTAATTTGGTTCGTGGCCCGATTCCAAGCCTTAAGCAGGGGGTTTTAGATTACTTAATTTCCGAGATCTTTTGGCATAGCAACCTCAACCGTTCGGTGAGACAGGCAGTTTCCAGAATTTTCTGGCGACTGCCGGGATCCCGGAGAAAGCAGCCAGCCACGAGGTCCACCAAGGCATGATGGTCTTCCAGGTGACGGAGAAACTTTTTCATTTCGCCCAGGCCCGCTTCGCTGGGGATTTCCACTTTCTCCAGATGTTCGAGAATCTTTGCCACGAGGGCATCGCGGACCACGGTGTCCGATGGGGGTTGAGGTTGGGTATCCTCCACTGGCTCGGGCGCGGCGATGACATACGGGCGGACCTGCACCAGATGGTGGAGTCGTACCCGGGCGAGTCCTTGCAAAATCAGGTTGGAGGTGCCGTCTGGCTGCGTGACACAGGATCGAATCAACCCTAGGCCTCCCACCGGCGAAGTGGGTTGACCGGGTTGCTCCATGGCCACCGCAAACATCCGCGAGCTTTCCAGGGCCTTGGCCAGCATTTCCCGGTACCGGGGCTCAAAAATCCGCAAGGGAAGAAGATGGTGGGGAAAAAAGACCGTCTGGGGCAAAACCATCACCCCCACTTGCTCAGGTAGGTTCATAAGAGTCTTCTTACTACCGTGGAGGGGGTTGCGATAGTGGGAAAAGAGCCTTTTGGTGATTGACGGAAGGGTTTTGAGGGGAGAGTATTACTTTTTACACATTTATGTTGGATAAGCTTTTTCCCTTTTTGGAGAACGACATGGGTGTCGATTTGGGCACGGCCAACACCCTGGTTTATGTCCGCGGCAAAGGGGTGGTTCTCCGGGAGCCTTCCGTGGTGGCCATGGACCAGGCGACCCGCCGGGTGCTGGCGGTCGGGGATGAAGCCAAGCGGATGTTGGGCCGCACCCCTGGATCCATCGTGGCGGTGCGCCCCCTCAAGGACGGGGTCATCAGCGATTTCGAAGTCACGGAAGCCATGCTCAAGTGCTTCATTGAAAAAGCCACCAAGCGGCAGAACCGCTGGCGTCCACGTCCCCGTCTGGTGATTGCGGTACCATCCGGAATCACCGAGGTGGAGCGCCGGGCGGTCTGTGAATCCGCCGCCCATGCCGGCGCCCGCAGCGTCCGTTTGATTGAAGAGCCGCTCGCCGCCGCGATCGGCGTGGGCCTGCCGGTGCAGGATGCCTCCGGCAACATGATCATCGACATCGGCGGCGGCACGACCGAGATGGCCATCATCTCCCTTGGCGGCATCGTTTTCAGCCGCAGCGTGCGCGTGGCCGGCGACGAGCTGGACGAGGCGATCATGAACTACCTGAAGCGGGCCTATAACCTGATGATCGGGGAGCGCACGGCCGAGGACATCAAGGTGAAGATCGGCTCCGTCTATCCGATGGAGAAAGAAACTTCCATGGAAGTCCGGGGGCGCGACCTGGTGGCCGGCCTGCCCAAAACCCTCACGATCACCTCGCAGGAAGTCCGCGAGGCGCTACTGGAACCCATTCAGATCATTCTGGAGAGCGTGCGCCTGACCCTGGAGCGCTGCCCGCCCGAACTTTCCAGCGACCTGGTGGAACGCGGAGTGGTTCTGGCGGGGGGTGGGGCGTTGCTGCGGGGTCTCGACCGTCTTTTGAGCGAGGAAACCGGACTGCCCATCCATGTGGCCGAAGATCCGCTGAGTGCGGTCGTGGAAGGCACCGGCAAGGTCCTCGACGAACTGGAGTTTTTGACCAAGCTGACCATGGCGGACGGACGGAGTTAATCCGTTCCCCCACGGCCGACGACGTCCTCCCCCCACTCCTTTTTTCCTGATGTCGCGCACCTGGATGTATCTCAGTTCGGCCGCGGTGCTCGCCGCCGGCGTGGTGGCCATCTTCTTCGCCCCGGTAACCAACCGCTGGACGGAACGGATCACCATCGAGACGATTTCGCCGATTGCACGGACGTGGTCCGGGATCCGGGACCGCTGGATCGACTTCCGCCAAAGCCTTCGCCAGTACGACTCGCTGGAGGAGGAAAACCGCAACCTCCGGGCGGAAAACGTCCGGCTCCAGACCGAAATCCGCCAAATGGACTATCTGCGGACGGAAAACGACCGCTTCCGGGAAATGTTGGGTTTCCGCGACCAGCAGTCCTACCGCTTGTTGGCTTGCCGGGTGGTGGAACGGGATCCGTCCAACTGGTGGAACTCCGTGCTGGTGGACCGCGGCTGGAAGGATGATCCCAACCTTGCTCCCGACCAACCGGTGGTCACTCCGCGCGGGGTCGTGGGAAAAACCGGGACGGTGGGACGGTCCACCACCCGCGTGATGTTGATTTCCGACGAGAACTGCAAGGTGAGCGTGCTGGCCGAAGTCTCGGGGGCGCGCGGCATCCTCAAAGGGGACACGCCGCTTAACGGCGGCCAGCCCATCTGCCGAATGACGTTCGTAACCCGGGAAGCGAAGTTTGACGTGGGCGAACGGGTTCTGACCACCGGGTTGGGAGGGACGTTTCCACCCAACCTGCTGGTGGGCACGGTCAGCGAGGCGCCGCCGCTCAACTCGGAAAAAAACGCCGGACTTTACCGGGAAGGCACGGTGGCGCCCGCGGCTGACCTGAACGACCTGCGGGAACTTTTCATCCTGACCGGCTCCACCTCGGCCAAGAAATGAACCACGCCGGAACTAAACTTTTCCTGCTGGCGGCGGCCGTTTGGCTTTTCCGGGCGGTGGGGCCGGAGGGGTATGGAACCTGGGCGTTGACCACCAACCTGCTGGCGGCCGTGGCCATCCAGGCCGGTCTCTGGCTGCGTCCTTGGGGGCTGGCCGTTTGGGCTTTGCTGGCCGGACTGTTCTGGGATTTCACCACCTTCTCGCCCCTCGGCCATCACATCCTCGTGTTGGGTGGCATCGGGTTCCTGGTTCGCACCCAGCGGGGCTGGTGGAAGGGGGCCTCGGCCGGCGAACAGGCCGCCGGGTCGGTGCTGGCGGCGGTGGCCTTCTTTGCCTTGGACCGTTTTCTTCACTTGCTGGAAACCCGCACGCTGGACTGGCCGTTCGCTCTGAGTGTGTCCCTCATCTTGGCGGGTTTGACCAACGGGGTCGCTTCGGTCCTGATGGGCTGGTGGCTGGAGCAGGAGGACCGCTTTCCCGCGACGGCGCGGAGCGGCCGGAGAATCCGCTGATGTTGCTCGCTCGTCCCATGGCCAACATTCCCCGCCGCATGCAGGCGGCCATGTTATTGGTGGTGCTGGCAGCCGGCGTCCTGATCCAGCGCCTCTTTGTCGTGCAGATTGTCGAAGGCGAGAAGCACGCGCAAAGCCTGATCAACCAGACGACGATACCGATTTTGCTGCCACCGCCGCGCGGCCTGATCCTCGACCGCCATGGCCTCCCGCTGGCGGAAAACCGTGCGCGATACGACGTCGACCTTTACGTGCGAGAGCTGTCCGGCAACTACGCCCGGGCCCACCGCGGACGGTTGCCGATGACGCTCGTGGAGGTTGGAGTGGGGGATAAGCGGCGCAAACAGCGGCAGGTGGATATGGAGAGAATCATCCAGGAGACGGCCGCGGAGCCTCTGAGGAATCTGGGCATCCAGCTGAATTACGATTTGGATGAACTGCGCCGGCACGCCCACCAGCGGCCCAACACGCCTTTCCAGCTGGCCACCCAGATCGACTTCGCGACGCTCTCGCGGATGGCGGAGCGTGATCCGCGCATTCCCGGTGTGGATGCGGCGGCCCGGCCGGTCCGCTGGTATCCCTACGGATCCCTGGCTTCCCACATCCTCGGTTTCGTGGGTGCGCCGGAGGAGCAGACGCTGGAGACTTTTCAGCCTGAGGTGATCGGCAAGGAGGGGATCGAGAAAGGCTTCAACGCCGACCTGGAGGGCGTTCCCGGCGGAAAAATTCTCAAGAAAAACAACCTCGGCTTCATCATGGAGGAGCAGGGCTACCAGGCGCCGCAGGCCGGCAAAAACATCTATCTCACGTTGGATGCCCGCATTCAGACGATTGCCGAGGGCGTGATGCGGAGGGTCGGGCGGGGCGCCTGTGTGATCATGGACCCGAATACGGGGGATATTTTGGCGATGGTCTCCGTGCCGAATTTCGACCCCAACAGTTTTGTGCCCGGGGGAACCGATTCGCGGGACGGATGGAAACGAACCCTGACGGATGAGACGAAACCGATGCTGAACCGGGCCATCGGCGCCTACGCCCCCGGATCCACCTTTAAAACGCTCACGGCACTGGCCGCTTTGGAAAATCCCAACGCCAAGTTCACACCCCAAACGATCATTCACAGCCCCGGCTCGGTCTATATCGGGGA
>JBILFP010000097.1:0-6269 GCA_044351535.1 Methylacidiphilales bacterium | reverse complement strand
AGGGTGAGGCGCATGGGCGCCTAGGTTGAGGTTGGGGTTGAGGTTGAGGAAGCCATAAAAACCACGAGTTTTTCCCTATCTTCCATCTCCTATCTGCTATCTACTCGGAGCTATGTTGAGGCGGTTGCGGATCAAAAACCTGGCGGTGGTGGAGGAGGTAGAGTGGGAGCTTGGCCAGGGGTTCAACGTTCTCACCGGGGAGACGGGGGCCGGCAAATCGATCCTGATCGACGCCTTTCTTTTATTATTGGGGGAGAGGGCGGACAAGAGCCTGGTCCGGACAGGGGCGGAGAGTTGCCTCGTGGAGGGAGAGTTGGACGAGGCCAAAGAGCTTCACGGGTGGTTGGATCAGAAAGGGGTGGAGCCGGATCCGGACGGGACCTTGGTCATTAAACGGCAAATCAGCGCGGCGGGGACGGGGCGACAGTTTCTGAATGGATCCGCGGTCACGCTGGGGGTGTTGAAGGAGTTGGGAGACCGGCTGGTGGATCTGCATGGGCCGCATGATCACCAAGCCTTGCTTTCACCGTCGGCCCAACGGGCGGCGTTGGACGCCTTTGGGGGCCTGGAGAAGGAAGCCGCGGCGGTACGGTTGGCGTGGGGCCTGAAAAAAGAGGCCGAGGAAAAACTGGCGGCTTTCCGGCAAAGAATGGCCGGAGCGGACGGGGCCACCCGGGAGCTGATTGATCACCAAGTGAAGGAGCTGGAGCAGGCGCAGCTGCGTCCAGGCGAGGACGAGGAGCTGGAACGAGACCACGCGGCCGCCGGGCACGGCAAGCGGATCGTGGAGTTGGCGGCGGAGGTGAACAGCCTGCTGGAGTCGGGAGAAGAGAATGCCCTTGGATTTCTCAGCAAGGCGCAGCGGGCGTTGACGGAATGGGAGCGACTCGACGGGGCGGCGGGGGAGATGCGCTCGAAGAACGAAGAGGTTGTGGAGTCTTTGCGGGAGTTGGCCAGGGAAGCCGAGCGGCGGGCGGAACAAGTGGGCTTGGATGCGGAGCGATTGGCGGAGATGGAGCGGCGGCTGGATCTGGTGCTGGGGCTGAAGAAAAAATATGGGGGTAGCGTGGAGGCGGCTCTCCGCCGGCTGGAAGATCTCAAAAAACGGCAAGCCGAGCTGGCGGATGCCTCGGGAACGGAGCGGAAATTGGAAGAAGACCTCAAGGAGGCCGCCCATCAGCACCGACAGACTTGTGCGAAGCTGAGCGAAGGAAGAAAGAAGGCGGCCCCACGGTTCACCAAGGAAGTCACCGAACAACTGCGCGGGTTGGGCTTTGCCCAAAGCCGACTGGAAGCAGCCTGGAAGACTCAGGAATTCGGTTCAGACGGCGCGGAAACGGTGGAGCTGTTGTTTGCGCCGAATCCCGGGGAAGCTCCCCGTCCCCTCCGGGCGATCGCCTCCAGCGGCGAGATGGCCCGGGTGATGTTGGCGCTGAAAACAGTGTTGGCGGAGCGGGATGGGGTACCGGTGCTGATTTTTGACGAAGTGGACGCCAACGTGGGGGGGGAGACGGCGGCCGCAGTCGCCGAGCGGTTACGGGGGCTGGGCAAAAGCCACCAAGTCCTCTGTCTCACCCATCTACCGTCCGTGGCCGCGGCGGCCGAACATCATTTCGCCGTCGTCAAACGAGTGGAAAAGGGGAGGACGTTTGCCGAGCTCTCGCGATTGGATGGTGAAGAAAGGGAAAGGGAATTGACCCGAATGCTTGGAGGAGACGGCAAAGCCGCCAGGATGCTGGCGAAGGAGCTTTTGGAGGCGCGCTCGAAACGAGCAAAAATCCTTTAAGCTTTTCGTTTACGGTTACGTTTACGATTACGAAAGCTAGGTAGCGAGTGGCTGGTGACGGGTGGCGAGTCTGGTGAAAAGTGGAAAGTAGAAATGGAAACTAAAATTTGAGGACGACGGGATCGCCGGGGGAGATGCCCAGTTTTTTTGCGGCGTTGCCTTTGGAAATGGCGATTTCAAATTCCCCATCGCTGTTGACCAGGGCGAAAGGGCGATCGTCGGGGGCTTCGGCGTACGTCCGGAGGAAAGGGACCGGCACAGATTTTCCCTTGATGGTCAGGTTGAGCAGCAGGCCCGGCTTGAGCTTGGAAAGTTCGGATCCGGGGATATTGGTGAGAATATTCCCGTAGTGATCGATAAAGATCACCACACCCTTGGCCAGGTTGGGCATGACGGTGGCGGTGTTGCGGGGCAGGCGCAGAAGTTTTTCGGCTTTCGGGCCTACCGATTCCAGCGAAGTTCCTGCGGCCAGATGGCCGGCCACCGGAGCAAAGATATCCCGCCCATGGAAGGTGGAGGAAGATTCACCGGAGAGGAAGAGATCCCGGTTTTCGATCAAGCGGGCCTCCGCGAGACCCTCGCGGGCGAGAACCTCAGTCAGCAGGCCGTTATCGGGGGCCACGTAGATCCGTCCGGCAGCCGTGCGGACGGCCAAGGCGGCCCGGTTTGAACCCACCCCCGGATCGACCACGGCCACAATCACGGTGCCGGCCGGGAGCGTGCGGGAGGATTTGGCGAGAAGGTAGGAAGCAGCACTGACATCAAAGACCGAGCTATCGTGGGAAAGGTCGAGGAGTTCAGCGGCCGGGTTGACGGTTTTCACCGCACCCTTGAGTTGGCCCACGTAGGGGTCGTTGATCCCGAAATCCGTATAGAAAGCCACGAGGTTACCCATCTTGGAACCAGATTGGCAGCCGGTGAGCCAAGGGGAAAGCAGGGCAAGGAGCAGAAGAATGCGGATCATGACTTATTTTGACCCCGGAGAGGAGTGGGTGGCATCAATGAGCTCCCAGAAGCGGGGATTTCCGGCAAGTTCCTCGTCTTCGGAGCCAGGCAGCTGGGAGCGGAAGGCAAAATCCTTGAGGGAGTTTTTGTGGAGCACCCGGTGAATCACCAAGCCGGCGGCTTTCTGTTCAAAGTAAATCCGGTAATCCCCAGCCCGATACCGGTAGAGGGTGCGATCCGAGCGCTGCACCGTGCCGAAGCGATCGGGATGACGGGTAAGAAAGTCAGAGGTCAGGACGTCGAATTCGCGGAGGACCTCCACCTGCAGGGGGGTGGGGAGCTGGCTGATCTCCGCGGAGCTGGCCGGGCTGAAGATGATCTGGAAAGCAGGCACGCCGAGAAGTTTAAGTTTAAGTTTAAGTTTAAGTAAGCAGAAAAGTTCGGAAATTAAGGGATTTCGGCCCGAGGCCGGCCAGACGGGGCACGCACGGTCGTTTTCGGCGTGCGAAAGGAGGCAAAGTTCCTTATGCCAAAGGGGATGGACGCCCACCCTGCCGGCCGATTGATCGTGATGGGGGTGCCGGGTCCGGAGTTAAACGATGGCTTGAGGGAGCTGATCCGCAAAATCCGCCCGGGGGGGTTCATTTATTTCACCCGGAACATGAGCGAGGCGGGCCAATTTCATGCCTTGGTCCGGGAGTGTCGGGAGCTGTCGGGCCATCCGGTGATTTTGACGGTGGACCAGGAGGGGGGTCGGGTCAGCCGCCTGGCCGTCATGGGGGAAAGGCCGCCCAGTGGGGAGGATCTGGCGCGGGCCGGAAAAGAGGAATGGTTTTCGGAACATGGCCGATTGACCGGTCGGGTGATGCAGGCGGTGGGTTTGAATCTCAACCTCGCCCCAGTGCTGGACTATGCGCCACCGGAAAGAAAGGAGGTGGACAACTCCCTGGCGGGGCGTTGCTACGGCCAGAGTCCGCAGGAAGTCATACCCCGGGCGCGGGCCTATCTCCACGGGATGCAGTCCGAGGGGGTAGCGGGGACGGGAAAACATTTTCCGGGGTACACGTTTTGCGGGCTGGATCCGCACGGGGATCTTCCGTTGGTCGAACGATCCAGGGAGAAAATTGAGGCGGAGGAGTTGGCGGTCTTTCGCGAGGTGGGAAACGAGTGTGAAGCGATGATGGTCGGCCATGCCCAGTTTCCGGCCTGGGGAAAGAATGCGGGTCCGGCCAGTTTGAACCGCGACATTGTCACGGGTCTGCTCAGGGAGTCGATGGGGTACCGGGGGCTGGTGATGACCGACGATCTGGAGATGGGGGCGATCGCCAACCGCTATGGAAGTGCTGAGGCCTCCCGGCAGGCCGTCCGGGCGGGGGAGGAAATCCTCCTGATCTGTCACAACCCGGCCTGTGCGGAAATCGCGCGGGATGCGCTGGCGGAGATGCCGGAGAAGGAGTGGCGACCGGCCGTGGAGAGAGTGGCGGCTTTCAGTGCCCGGTTGAAGGAGCCCGCGGGGAGGTTTGATCTCGAAAAGTGGAAGCAAACCAACAAGGAGATCGCGGATTTCCGAAAGGCAGTTGCGGGTGGCGGGTAGCGGGTTGCGGGCCGGAAACCGAGATCCCCTTGGTCAGTAGCGGACTTTGAGCAGGTAGAGGCCCTCGGCCGGGGCGGTGGGCGGAGCGGTGGAGCGTGCGCGGGCCGCGAGGATCTTTTTCAAATCGGAAACCTTGAGGCGTCCGTGTCCCACCTTCACGAGCGCACCGACGAGGTTGCGGACCATGCGGTAGAGGAAGCCGTCCCCATCGAAGGTGAACTCCAGGACCGAACCTGGCTTTCGCGTGATGCGGATGGAGCGGAGGCGCCGGATGGTGGATTCCCTTTCGTATCCCGGGTTGGAAGTGAAGGAGGCAAAATCATGCTTTCCCACAAAAAGTCGCGCGGCCTGACGGACGGCTTTGAGGTCGAGCGGGCGGGGCACGTGCCAAGCCCGACCGATCTCCAGGGGATGGAGAAACGGCTCGTTGACGATCCGGTAAAGGTAGCTTTTGCCCCTGGCGGAGAAGCGGGCGTGAAACTTTGTGGCCGCCTTCTGCACAGAAAGGACGCGCACGCCTGGGGGAAGGTGGAAGTTGAGCGCGCGGAGCAGGGTTTCCGGGGGGTGGGTGCCTGGCACTTGGCAGGAGGCCACTTGCCCGAGGGCGTGGACGCCACGGTCGGTGCGTCCGGATCCGGCCACGTGGAAGGATTTACCAAAAATCTTTTTTAGAGCGGTCTCCAGGGCCAGCTGGACGGTGGGGTGGGGATCCTGGCGTTGCCAGCCGTAGAAGTCGGAACCGCGGTAGGCAACGGTCAGCTTAAAAGTTGGGAGCTTAAAGGGTTGTAAGGGTTTTAGGGATTTAGTCATTCGTCATGGAGAGGGATATCCAATTCTAAGCTTCCTCCACTCCAAAAGACGAAAAGACTAAACGCCGCGCCCGCAGCGTAGGCTCAGTTTAATCGGACCAGATTTTGTCGAAGACGTAGGTGAAACCGACAAAGCCGCCGTAGGCGTTTACGCCCTCATTGCGGGCGGAGGTGTTGGCGTTCGAGATGTGCTGGAAGGAGCCCTCGATGTTGAAGGTCCAGTTTTTGTCCAAAAGGAACTTCAAGCCGCCGGCGAATTGCGGCGTGAACTCCACGTTCGCACCAATGGCATCCTGGTCGGCCCAGTTCCGGGCATTGGTGTAGATCACGCCGGCGCCGCCCTGAATGTAGGGAACCACGATCCAGTTCGGTTGAACGAAATTGTATCGGACCAGGCCGGTGACGCCGACCATGTAAGTTCCGAAACTGTACCAGACGTAAGAACCGGTGGCCTCGAGGATGGCTTCAAAATTGCCGCGGAGGGGGTCATCAATCCCGGCTTGTGGGCCCCAAGAATCGGGGGAATCGAGCATCCAGCCAAGACGGACATTGTTTTGCTGGTAGTTGAAAACGGGAACCACTGGGCCGATCCCGGAGGGGGAGAACATGGCGCCGGTCATGAATTCAAGAGTGATGCGATCTTCCACAAAGATATGGGAAGCAAGATCATCCGGTTCGGCCGACTTGGAGTTCGGGGAGACCGCCAACTTGGCATCACTTCCAGGAACCGAAAGATCGCCGTCCCCAGCTTGAGAGGCACTGGAAATTGTGAATAATCCGGTGAACAAGACCGCCGAAACGATCAGGATACGACCTGCCCTTTCAAACTTGCCTCCGAGGTGCATCGGAATGAATTAGAGATGAGGGTGATTTCGGTCAAGGAATTGTTGAAGAATTAGCGCGGCGGAAGAGCTGTCGACTCTCTTGCGCAAATCCTTCTGGCTGACTCCCATTTGGGATAGGTCTCGGGACGCTTGAGCAGTGGTCAGGCGCTCGTCTTGGGAGATGATTTCGGCGGGAACATGGGGCTGAATTTGAGTGATGAATTCCCGCACCTTTTGGGCTGAGGGACCATAGCTTCCGTCCATGTTGCGGGGTAAGCCGATCACAATCGTTTTGACCCCGTGGGATTGGA
>JBILFP010000095.1:0-6322 GCA_044351535.1 Methylacidiphilales bacterium | reverse complement strand
CCGTTTTACCGGGGCCGATCGACGATTTTTCCCGCCAGGCTCTGATGCTCTTTTTACTGTTTTTATTCAACCTCATCCGCGGCATTTCGTTGAGCGGTTATCTGCCCTGGATCAGTGCGATCGTGCCCGAACCGGTGAGGGGGAGGTTTCTCGCGCTCGATCAGGCGGCTTCCCAAGCGGCACTGCTGTTGACGGTAGCTTTGACGGCTTGGTACCTGAGTTTCGCGGACCAACCCTCGTCCTTCGGTCTGCTGTTCGGAGCCAGCCTGGCTTTGGCAGCCGCTTCCCTTTTTTATTTAAGAAAGATTCCGGATGCGCCGACCCAGGGATCCACGAGTTCTGAGGAGGTGCCTTGGAAGGCGATGTTGGAGCATCCGCCATTCCGGCAGCTGCTAATTTTCCACTCCGTAGTGATGCTCGCCATGTCCGGCGGGGGTCTTTTCTTTGTTCCTTTTGCGCGCGACCAGTTCAACTGCTCCGACTCGTTGTTCATGGTGCTCCACCTCATGTGGGGAACGGTCTTTGTGCTGACTTCTCTCCGAGCGGGTCGGTGGCTGGACCGCATGGGGAGCCGACCGGTGCTGGGGCTTTGCGTGGTGGTCATGGGTATCCACTGGCTGGGTTGGGGAGCGGTGGCGGCGCACCTGCTGCCTTTCTCGTGGGGAACGTTCGCCCTGCAACAGACCACGGCAGGCATTGGATTGGCCCTCTATAACAGTGCGCACATGCGACTGCTCATGGGTATTGTTCCGGTCATGGGAAGGAGTCACTTTTTCGCCCTGTTCAGCGTCGCGGGAAGCCTGGTGGCCGGCTTGGCGCCCCTGGGATGGGGGCTGCTGACCGATGCGCTGGCGAAATTTCAGTTGGGTACGGAGATCCAGCTCAATGGCTTCGTGATCCTCTACGGGGTGATTGCGCTGATCATGATTCCCTCGCTCATGCTGTTGGCCCGGGTTCACGAGGAACGGGCGGCTTCCACGGAGGAGCTGATCCGGGAACTGGTCCGGGAAACGCCATGGCGCTCCATCACTCGTTGGTGGAACCGGAGGACGTTGTCGTGAGCCGGTGGCTCAAACAGTTCCTGGCCGAAAGCAGTCCGCCGCTGATTGCCTTCCTCCTGCGAGCCTTCGCCTTGGCGCTACGGTTTCGCATCGAAGACCCCCAGAACCTCTTAACCCGCGAACCGGACCAACCCCGAATCTGGGCTTTCTGGCATAACCGGATTCTGATGATGCCCTATCTTTACGGCCGCCTCTGTCCGGGGCGAAGGATGTTGATGATGGTCAGTCGGAGTCGTGACGGGGAGTTCATCACCCGGATTATGAGCCGCTTTGGTATTGATGGCGCACGCGGCTCCAGTTCCCGCGGGGGGAGTGATGCCCTCAGGGAGTTGTTGCGTGAGCTGGAACGGCCGCAAGCGAGGGATATCGGGATTACGCCAGACGGTCCGCGCGGGCCGCGGGAAAAAGTTCAGGATGGAGTGCTGGCCTTGGCAGCCAACAGCGGCCGGGCCATTTATCCCATCACGTTGCGGTACGGCCGTTGTTGGAAACTAGGGTCGTGGGACCGTTTCCAAATTCCCAGGCCGGGGGCGGTCTGCCGGGTGATCATCGGTCCGGCAGTGGCGGCGCCGAAAAGCCTGGAACCTTCGGAACTGGATCGGGTGCGGGGGGAGTTGGAGCGAATCCTGGGCGACTAGTCTTGGTTGGGTTGGAGCCGGTAGGCCACTTGGCCGCCTCCGACCTGCCCCCGCCGATTCTGATTTCTGGCTCCGGCAAAATTAACTTTGCGCTTCGCGCGGGAATTTTATCAAAAGTGGCTACCTAGATTCGGTCGTCTGGGATTGTGTTTGGGATGAAAGACTGGTGCGGATGACGGCGGGGACCGTGAAGGCGGTGGCCAAGGCGGCCAACCAAGCGACCAGCGCCAGAAAACCGGGAACCTTGAAAGTCATGCGCGTCAGGGGAGAAACAACGAAAAGCAAACTTCCGGCCAGCCCGAGCGTCAAGAGCACGGTGCGGGCCGGCCAGGCGGGATGTTGAAAACGGGACGCCACCCAGCCGGAAAGGGAGTCCACGACACCCAGCACTGCAGGAGGCAACACCGGAAGGGCGTAGAGTTCCACGGCGGCCGCCCCCGCGGCCAAGAGCAGCACCCCGAGCGCTCCGGCCAGCAAAACCAAAGCCGGCCGGCTGTTTTCCGAGCCAAAAAAACGGAGCAGAAGGCTGAGGACCACCAGCAGGGCGAGAGCCGCGGAACCGGTTTCCAGCCAGAAACGGGCGGCATCCGGGTTACCGGGGACGAATTCCCGGAAGAGGTTGAGGGCGGTGGAGGCGAGGGACTGGAGGCCGTTCACGCGCTCTGAAATTCGACACGCACAGCGGGGTGTCAATCCTCCCGAAGGACCCAGATCCCGGCCGGCATGCGCGTTTCCGGAACCTCCATGGGGCGGCGGGACGGTTCCAGCCGGGCGCGGATCTTTTCGGCGGAAAGGGCGGAGCGGGCCATCCGCTCCAGTTCCCATCGCTGGGTGTGGGATTCATTGATGGAAACCAGCAGGCAACCTCCCGGGGCGAGCAACCTGAGGCACGCAGCGACCATGGGTTCCAGTTCTCTTTCGATCCGAAAGGCCCGACCGCGACCGCCGTGGGCGAAGGTGGGGGGATCGAGAATGATGGCGGAAAAGGTTTCGCCGCGGCGCAGCAGTCGAGGCAGGACCTTGCGGACATCCTCTTTCCAAAACCGGTGGTCAGACTCATTCAGTTGGTTGCGCCGGTAGTTTTCGCGTCCTCGTTCAAGGGCCCGTGCGGAAGTGTCGATATTCAGGGTGGCGCCGCCCTCCGCGGCCGCGAGGACACCGAACGCGCAGGTGTGGGCAAAGAGATTCAGGAGCGAGGTGGGGCGCCGGGTACGGAGATAAATCCGGTTCTCCCGCTGATCCGGAAAGAGTCCGGGGGCGGTTCCGGGGGTGAGGTCGATGCCGTAGCGAAGATTCAACTCCTGAACTTCCATGGTCCAACCTTCCCCGCGGAGATGGTGGGCCATGCGTTCGCCTTCCACTTGCCAGATGACCCTGGTGGGTTTCCATGGAAATTCTGCAGGAGTTTCGAGCAGAGATTCCCCACAGCTCACAGGAGCGGGTTGGGTTGCAAAGGCGCGCAGCGTCGAGCCCCAGCGCTCCAGACGAAGCTGAGGGGAGTGGGCGGCGAGGAACGCATCCGTGCCGGTGGCTTCGATTTCCTTCCAGACCTTTTCGGAAATCCAGGTCGGTGGGGCGGCGAGCGGTTTGCGAAACGGCGGGGCCATGGTTAAATCAAGGTTATGGAGTGCACCTTCTGCCCGGGCAACCAGGCGACGTGTCACCTGAGCAAGCTGGTGAACGGGAAGTCCATCGACGTGCACGTCTGCGAGAAGTGCATTCCGCAGTTATCCCAGAAGGATTTGGTGGATTTCGACATCTGGGCGGCCGTTTCCAAATTGGCGGCCAGCAAGGGCAAAGAGGATCCCGCGGCGGCGGTCGAGAACGAGATCAAGGAGATCTCCGCCAAGAGCCTACTGATTCCCGCGCCGACCCCGGCGGCCTCTAACCGGTGCCCCAGCTGTGGGTTCACCTCGGAGGATGTGCGGAAAACCGGTCGGCTGGGCTGCGGGGAGTGCTACGGCGTTTTTGCAGAGTTGTTGCAAGACGTCCTCAATGACTGCCAGAAAGGTACGCGCCATGCCGGCAAGATTCCCAAGGGCTTCCGTAAATTGCGTAAGAAACGGTTGCAGGAGGATTTGGCGGTGGCTGTGAAGAAGGAGCAATTTGAGGAAGCGGCCCGGATTAAGGACGAGCTGGGAAAGATTGGGGAAGAGGGCTAAGAGATTCGAAACGCGGAATGCGGAAATCGGAAAAAAAAGCGTGGCGGGTCGCGGGTAAGGGCGGGCTTTAAAAATTAGTTTTCAAGGACGGAACCAATCGCGCGGTAGCGGTCCTGACGGGAGGAGAGGAGTTTTTCGGGCGGGAGGCGGCTCAGTTCGGTCAGGTGTTTGGAAACTTTTTCCACGCAGGCCTTCACGGTGCTCTCCCAGTCGCGGTGAGCGCCGCCCTCGGGTTCCGGCACGATCTCGTCCACCAGTTTGAGTTGAAGCAGATCCTGGGCGGAGATGCGTAAGGCCTCGGCGGCTTGCGGAGCAAAGGCGCGGTCTTTCCAGAGAATGCTGGCGCAGCCTTCGGGTGAAATGACGGAGTAGTAGGCGTTTTCGAGGATCAGTACCCGGTCGGCCACGCCGATGCCTAGGGCGCCGCCGCTGCCGCCTTCACCGATGACCACGGCGACAATCGGCACGCGGAAGTTGAACATTTCGCGAATGTTGACGGCGATGGCTTCGGCGATGTGGCGCTCCTCGCTGGGAACGCCGGGGAAGGCGCCGGGGGTGTCGATGAAACTGACGATGGGAAGGCCAAACCGATCGGCGAGGCGCATCAGACGAAGGGCCTTGCGGTAGCCTTCCGGATGGGCGCAGCCGAAATTGCGCATCAGGTTTTCCTTGGTATCCCGGCCTTTCTGGTGACCGAGGAAGACAACTTTTTGTTGGCCGATCATGGCAAAGCCGCCGATCAGCGCGTGATCATCGCCGAAAGCGCGGTCGCCACCCAGCTCAACGACCTCGGTGGCACCCAGGCGGAGGTAGTCGAGCAGGTAGGGACGTTGGGGGTGGCGGACGATCTGGATCCGCTGCCAGGGGCTGAGTTTGCCGTAAATGTCGCGGCGGGCCTCTTCGAGTTTTTTCTCCAGAGAGGTGATTTCGTTACCGGCCTCGATCTTTTGTTTGCCGGTGAGTTTGCGCAACTCATCGAGCCGCTTCTCGAATTCAACGAGGGGCTTTTCAAACTCCAACGGGGCGATGGCTTTGGCCTCGGCCATAAAGGGAAATCCTACCCGTGGTGGCCCCGCGAGGGCAAACGGCTCCCCACTGGGGAGAAAGGGGTTTCATGAGATCGGGGTCTGCGACAGGATGAGTCGATGAATCGAGGATGGAAGGGGGTAGCGGCCTTTTTCGGGGTTTGGATCGTGATGACCGCATTGTTGTTTCCGGCGGTGCGGGCGGTGGTGGAAGCAGTGGTGCCGGGCATGTTCACCTCGGCGCGGATTTTCGGGCGGGTCCAGTTGGGGGTGGCGCTGGCGTTGGTTCCGGTTTTGTTCTGGTTTTGGAAAGATGGCCCGAAGCGGTTTTTTGCAACCGGAAATCGGGGGGCGGCGGGTCTGGGAGTGTTGGGGTGGGGTGCTCTGGGGGTCGCCATGGTGGGCGTGACGGCGTGGATCCAAAGTCTTCTGGGAGTCAGGAATTGGACGGGCGTCCCGGGCATTGACCTGTGGGCGGGGGCCTTGGCCACCGGCATCCTGGTGGCGGTGCTGGAGGAGTTTTTCTTCCGGGGCGTGCTGGGACTCGCCTTTTGGAAAGCGGCGGGGGAGAAACCGGTGGCGGTGCTGCTGGCGGTCAACGCTGCGGTCTTCGCCGCGGTCCATTTTATCCGTCCCAACTCTGATCTTCCCGAGGGGGTCCTCGCCGGTTTTTTTGGCTGGTCAAACTTGCAACTGTGGGCCGGCCCGGCGGATCCCTGGAAGTTGGCGGGTCTGTTTGTGGCGGGCCTGATTCTGGCCCGGATGACCTGGCAACAGCAGAGTCTATGGGCGGCGATTGGGCTCCATGCCGGATGGGTGGCGGGGCTGCGGATCTGCGACGGCTTCTGGAACGAGAAAGCCCAGGCGACGGCAGGTTGGTGGGGGCCTTCGCTGGAGGCGGGGCCGATTCCGTTCGTGCTTTTGTTGCTGGTGGCGTTCGCACTTTGGGGGCGACCGATCCGTGCGCGTTTGGATTGAGGCCGCCCTCGGCCTGATATTTCCGGCGGCCCGTCCGCCCCGACCCTGGTCCCGTTTGGAACGACCCTTTTGCGAGCGCTGCGCGGAGCCGTTTCCGCGTCCGGTGGCGGAATCGTTTGTCTGCGCCAACTGCGGGGAACGGGAGTGGGCGTTGAGTCGGTTGCGGGCGGCGTATTTGGAAAAGGGGAGCGTGCGGGAGGCGATCCTAGGATTCAAATACCGGCGGCAATTCCACCTGCGCCCGTGGCTGGGGCGATGGCTGGAGGACGGATATCGCCAGCACTATGCGGGGGAAGCATGGGATGCATTCGTGCCGGTGCCCCTGCATCCGGAACGCAGGAGAAAGAGGGGCTTCAACCAGAGCGCGGAAATTGCCTCGTGGGCGGGCAGGCGGGTGGGTGTGCCGGTGGTGGAGGCCCTGAGGAGGGTCAGGCCGACCTTGCCGCAGGCGCGGCTAA
>JBILFP010000094.1:0-6351 GCA_044351535.1 Methylacidiphilales bacterium | reverse complement strand
GGATTTTATCCTCATTGATCGGCACATCTTCTCGCCGTGAGGAATATTCGATTTCCAGGATCTTGATCTGTCCGCTGGTGGCCGCCCGATCGGAGGCCGAGGGGGAGGGAACGAAGGTTCGTGCCCTGGTTTGGCTAGGTTGTGGGGAAGACTGCGCTTCTGGTTCTTGGGCGAAAAGCGGTAAAGCCATGATCAGGGCAAAGATCCAAGGCAAAGCTACCCCGCACGGCTTGAAAATAGGCCGTTTGAGCACACCCGTTGTTATGCCCGATTTTTTCACGGTAATATGCGTAAATAGCTATCAATAAGCGTTTGTCGATAATTGCTTAAATTATTTATTACTTATTGATTAATAATATCTTATGGATCTTGTTTTAGGCCTTTTTCTCTTTGGCGGCCTTTTCTTCTCCTGAATCTGTCTTGCGGGGCCGACGAACTTTCGTGGACTTCTCCCCACCGCCATCGCCCTCCTCGGTCTTTCCGCTGATTTTGACTTTCACCGTGCTTTTCACCGCATACCCCAAATGCACCACTACTTCGTGATCCCCCACCTGGTTGAGAGCCTTGGAAAGATCGATGTCGCGCTTTTCGATTTCAAAACCCTTTTCGGCCAAGGCCGCCGCGATTTCCCCGGTAGTGATGGACCCAAACAGCTTGGCCGCACCTTCCTCGGCCTGCTTCAGCTCAAAGTTCAGGACCAACCGGGCCAACCGGCCGGCCTTTTCCTCCGCCTCTGCGGTTTCCGCTGCCTCCCGCTCGGCACGGCGCTTTTTCAGCGCTTCCAGTTGACGTTTGCTCGCGGCATTGACCGGTGCGGCCAGCCCATTCGGGAAAAGGAAATTCCGGGCGTATCCGGGACGGACTTTGACCAAATCGGCTTCGGCGCCCAGTCCGCGGACCGGGCCTTTGAGGATGACTTCGAGGTTCATGATGATGCTCCTGGATGGGGGTTTAAAAAGGGACGTCGTCATCGGCGGGATCCGCCGCTGGGGCCTTGGGGGCTGGGGATTCACTGGACCGCTCCCTTCCTGACCCGCCTTCACTGCGGGTACCGCGCGCTCCGCCTCCACTTCCGCCCCGGGACAAAAACTGAACCCGGTCCGCTCGGACCCGGAGCCGACTCTTCTTTTCCCCTTCCGGACCTTCCCACTGGTCCAGTTGCAGTCGGCCCTCGACAAAAATCGGTGCGCCTTTGGAAAGATAGTCACGACAGGTCTCCGCCTGCCGCCCCCACACCACCACGTCGACGTAGCAGACCTCTTCCTTTTCGGTTCCGTCTTGGGCTCGATAAGTCAGGTTGATGGCCATCGCCAGGTCGCCTACGGCGGTTCCTTTGGGCGTGTGGCGAACCTCCGGATCCCGGGTCAGATTCCCCATCAAAAAAACTTTATTCAGGCTGGCCACGGTTTCTCCTCTTAGGCGGCGGTGTCAGCCGTGGCTTTGGACTTGCGCGGTTGCGCTTCCTCACCCGCGGCTACCAGCAAATGCCGGTACACCGGGGCACAGAGTTCAAGTTTGCCGCGCAGCTTCGGAATTTCCTGGGGAGGCAAATCACAGGTGAGGTTCACATAGAAACCGGCTTCCAACGGCCCCGCCACGTACTCAAATTTTTTCCGCTCCATTTTTTGGGTGCGCAGCACTTTGCCGCCAACGGATTTCACCTCGTTTTCCACCGTGGCCAAGGTCTCGGGCAGGGACTCCTCCTTGCCAGCCAGGTCCAGAATTACCAACAGGTCGTATGTTTTCATGCCTCCACTTTCCGGTTGCCCAGCGGCAAGGCGGCTTCCCAGCCATCCCGCCACCAGACTTCCACCGCTTCCGCGGCCGCCGTCACTATCCGGGCGACCACCGGCCGCTCTTCAGGAAGAAAAGTTTCTAGAACATGGTCGGCCGCCTCCCGGGATTCGGCCGGACGGCCGACTCCAGCCCGCAAGCGGAGGAAATCGCGGGTGCCGAGATGCTGTTCGATGGATTCCAGCCCGCGATGGCCGCCGCTCGAGCCTTCCGCCCGTAAACGGATCCGGCCCAGCGGTAAATCGATGTCGTCGACGATCACCATAAAATTTTTCAAAGGAATTTTCCACCAATCCATTGCCGCCCGAATCGCCTCGCCCGAGGCGTTCATCATGGTCGTCGGCTTGAGCAGGATCCGGTTTCCCGGCAAACGTGCCTCCCAGGCCTCGGCGTGGCGGCTTTTTTCCCAGGCGATGGCCTGCCGGGCGGCCAGGTGATCCACCACCGCGAAGCCGAGATTGTGGCGGGTGTCCCGGTAGGCCGGGCCCTCGTTTCCCAATCCGGCGACGAGACAGATCTCCATGAAAACTGCCGCCGCTTACTTCTTGGCCGGTTCCTTCTTGGCTCCCTCCTTGGCTTCCGCCTTCGCGGGTTCCTTCGCATCCTTCTTGGGCTCCGCTTTGCCACCATCCTTCTTTTCGCCGGCGGCTTCCCCTTCCTCGCCCTCCTTCTTTTCGCGGATGACCTCGGGCTCGGTCGCAACCGCCGTGCCGGGGGCGGGCTCTTCCTCCACCGTCGGCAATAGCACCATGAAAACCGGGAGCTCCTTGGCGTTCAACACCGTCACTCCAGCCGGTAACTTCACCTCGCTGACGTGGATCGATTGACCGACTTCAAGGGCGGAGACGTCCACGTCGATCCGGTCCGGCAGATCCTTGGGCAAACATTCCACCCGCAAGGCGCGGAGCGCGTGGTCCAGGATGCCGCCGCCTGTACGAACGCCGATAGCTTCACCGACTTCATGAACCGGGACATCCACGCGGAGCTTTTTGTTTTCTTCCACCTGGTGAAAATCCACATGCTCGATCGTGTCCTTGAGCGGGTCGTGCTGGACCTCGCGGATCAAAGCCATCTTTTTGGTAACCGCACCCCCCTCGCCTTCCACCGTCAGATCCACCAGGACACTGTCCGAAGAGGCTCCATGCAGGGCCTCGGCGATCTCCCGCCCGTTTAACTCCAGGGCCTCAGCCTTGCCGCCCCCGTAAAGAACCGCCGGAACACGGCCGCCGGCACGGATCCGGTGGGGCCGACGCCCCCCGATCTCCGACCGCAGTTTTGCTTTGATGCCTAACCTTTTAGCCACATGAACCTCCGGATAAGATGAGCCGGAAATTAAACCACCCGGAGGGACGGGGGTCAACGAATTTCCCGCCGAAAAGGGACGTTTTTTTCCTGAAACGAGTCATTGGACGCAAACGATTTGGACAAAAAAGAACCCTTGGAGGTTTTGCCTCCAAGGGTTCATACGGGAGTGGGAGTTCGCCACGCTCTCTTCCCCATCGACTGGCTATTTGGCGCCTGGACCTGTCTTTCGACCTATCCTACTTCTTCATTCGGCTGCCAGTTCCCCGACGCTATTCACCGCCCCCGCGTCACGGCGGGGGAGAAGTTCCGGCCTCATAGCAGGGCCGCCACGACCATCCCTGATCGCAGTTTATTGAGTGAAGCCTCTTTGCTTGGTTCGGTCCGTACCTGCCGGCACGGGCGCGCCAAACACGGCGTTGACTCACCCACGAGAATTACCCTGTGACAGGTTTCTTTGTGAATCACCGCCTATGATCGGGAGGACAGCCGGCACTTTTGGCGCCGCGTTGGCCCCCCGCCACGGGTCTAGCTTCTTACCTCTCAGGTTGCTTTTTCCTCGTAGTTGGGCGACATCCCTCTCGGGTTCGCCTCCCAAACCCAGAGCCGGGCTTTTTACGATCAAGCCCGCCGGCCTGACCACCCGACCCTGCCTGTCCGCCTGCCAACCCTTTTCGCTCTCCCCCCGCATCAGGGGGAGCCTTGGAGCCAGGAGCTTTTTCACACTCCCATACCCAGGCTGACCACGAACACCTGACGTTTCTCACAGCAGCAACCAGCGCCCTTTTCTTGGAGCGTCTGTGTTCGCCAGAGAGGCCGAAACTGCCTCCCCGACGTGACTGGATTAGCGTGCGGTTTCTTTAGTTATCGCCGCCAACCTCTCGAACCCCTAATTCGCATTCTACGGACACCGACTTCGTTGCGCCTTTCGGCTGACAACTCGCCCGATGCTTTCCGGGTGCGACCCCGGCCGCGGGATCCGGTGAGACATGCCCAGGCTGGACTTGTGATCCAACTTGGGGGCCGGGGCCGTCAAGCCGCCCCGACCTTTCCCCAGTTACCTGGGGCTATCCTGAGAGCCTTCAAGTGAGAGCAAGCTTTCGCCTCCCTCACCAGACTCTGTTCTTTCAATGAACTGGAATCATTAAAAATCCGGCCGAAAAAACAACCAATTCGAATCCTCCCGTGTCAAAAAATAATTGTGAATAAGTTGAGGGTAAAATGACCCCTTTCCTCTGAAAACATAACTGTGAATTTGTCCACCACTGAACCGCACGAAAATTTTGCAAAAAATAATTTTTGAAATTAGTGCGGCAGATTCCCGCCTTTTTGCAGTGCTTCCGCTTTGGCCTCCATCCATTCCGGCGCAGCTTTTTGCAGATCACTCCCCACATGGCGGTGCAGGAAACGCTCCAAAACCAGCATCGCCGCCAACCGGTTGTCCGGTCGGGCAAACCCGTGCCCCTCATCCGCCGCCACCAGATACTCCACCGCCTGCCCCTTCTTGCGATAGGCCTCCACAATCTGGTCGGATTCCGCCTTTTTCACCCTCGGATCATTCGCCCCCTGCACCACCAGCAAGGGCGCCCTCATTTTGTCCACGGAAAACAAGGGCGACTGGCGCTTGAGCCGCTCCTGGTCTGCCGGATCACTGGGATTGCCGACAAAATAGTCAAACTGCCGTCGCACCGACTCCCAGTACGGCGGAATCGAGTTTAAAAGGGTAAAAAGGTTGGACGGCCCCACGAAGGATGCACCGGCCGCATACAACTCCGGCGTGAAGGCCAGCCCCGCCAAGGCCGCATAACCCCCATAGCTGCCCCCATAAATCGCCACCCGCTTGGGATCGGCGATGCCCTTCTCCACCAGATGCTTGACCCCCCAAGTCAGGTCATCCTGCATCTTTTCCCCCCACTGATGTCGCCCCGCCGCATAAAACTTTTTCCCAAACCCCGTCGACTGCCGGAAGTTCGGCTGCAGGACCGCCAAACCCCGGTTGGCAAAAAACTGGGCATTGGGATTGTACCCCCAATAATCCCGCGCCCACGGACCTCCGTGCGGCATGACGAGCAGGGGCAGGTTTTTCCCTTCCTGATGCTCCGGCAAAGTCAGATATGCCGGAATCTCCAAACCGTCCGAGGATGGATAACGGATCGGGGTCATGGAGGAGAGCCGATCCTTGGGTAGGTCCGGCCGGGTTTCCCCAAACTTCACCAGGCTGCGGTTGTCCCGGTTGAAAAAATAAAATGTGCCCGGATCCGTGTCGGCAGTGATCAGGACAATCCATTTGCGGTCATCCCCAGACATGTCCGCCAATCCCACCTCCTGCCCGGAAAATTGTGCCCGAACGTGTTGAAAATCTTTTTCGAATTCCTCGTCCCGCCAGTAGTTCCTTTTGCGGTCATCCAGGTACACCGTGCCCACCAATTCGTCCGTCGCCTCGGAGAACGCCGCCCGCGAGATGTCCACCCGCCCCAACGGATCCGACTCGAGTTTTTGCAGCTGGCCCGTGCCCGGATCGATCTCCGCCAGGTAAGACAGGTCATGCTCTTCCCCGACGTTGGTCTCCAAATAAGCTGTCCGGTTGCCGGGCCGGAAACGAAATCCCCCAATCCCTTCCCGCCAGGTCGCCTTTAAAATCGGTGCCGAGAGCTTCTTTCCGTCCACCCGGAAAAGTTCGGTGCCCCCATCCGCCGTCATTCGCGACGCCATCCTTACCTGGCCGTCCAAATCTGCAATGATGTCGGCACATCCCTCCCGGTTTTCCCAAACCGGCGTCCGCTTCAAGGTGTCGATCTCAAGTTTCTCCACATCAAAGAACTTTTCGTCCCGCTCGTTCACCAGCAGCAAAGCCTCCCCCGGCCGGGCCTTGGGTAACGCCATCACCATGGCCCGCACCCCTTTCTTTAGCGGCACCTCAGCCGCCGTCGGTAGTCCCGTGGCGGGATCCGCCGGCGAGGAAAGGTCCAACCGCCTCAACCGATAGTTTTCGTCCCCTCCAGAATCCTGCGAAACCAGTAGATAGCGGCTGTCCCGCGTCCAGGTGAAACCGGCGGGCGGCCGCTCTTTCTCATCGGTCAGGGGCCGCGCTTGGTCCGGGGTCTCTCCCCAGCCCACCAAATGGAGGTTGAGGATACCGTTCCGCTCCTTGAGAAAAGCCACCCATCGGCCGTCGGGAGAAACCTGCGGACTGGCCAGGGCCGGGTTACCGAAAAACAGTTCCCGGTCGATCAGATGGTTTTTATCCAAGGGACT
>JBILFP010000093.1:0-6456 GCA_044351535.1 Methylacidiphilales bacterium | reverse complement strand
CAGATGGCGGCTTACGACAGCGCCGGCAGGCTGGAAGGAGAAATGGTGGTGGAAAACCAGTTGCCGGTGGCCACCAAGCTGGCGAGCCAGATCGACAACACCATCACGGGAACCCTGGGGAATACGTCGGTCCACGCCAAGGACGTGGAGTTGGCCGCGCGCACGGTGCGGTTTAACGACGCGACCATCGCGGCGATGAACTCCATCACCGCCCGGGCCAACACCGTGTTGATCCAAAACTCCTTCATGACCGTGGTGCAGAACAGCGGGATGATCAATATGTATGTGAGCACGGGGCTGGTGAACCGGACGTACGGAGGCCCGACCTTGGACGGCTATCTGAATTTCGCCGGTGCGGCCAGCACCTTCCGGATCGGCAACGTGCTGAACCTAACGATCGCCGATTCCAACGGAATTTTGAATGCGATCAGCAGTGGTCAGATGTTGGAAAATGTTTCCTCTCCCCAGGCCGGCAAAGTCAACGTTTTGAAATTGTAAGAGACACAAGAATGTATATGAAAAAATTTTTCGATGCAGGTATCGCGCCTGCCCGTGGGTTAATTTTGGCTCGGTCGCGGGCGGTGGCGAGATGGGCCAAAGCTGTATGGCTGATCTGTTTGCTGGCGAGCTTATTGCCCTCGGCCTATGCCCAAACTACGACTCGAGGTTTTGGAAACGGAACTAATCAGTTCACGATGGATTTTGTCACGATTGGCAATCCTAATAACGTGGCCGATATCACGGGGCAGCCTAATCCTGCTGGATCTGTGGCCTACACTTACAATATCGGTAAGTACGAGGTGAGTAGGGATATGATCGATAAGGCCAATTCAGCAGGAAGCCTTGGGATTACGATGCAGGATATGACCACCTTCGCCGTGCAGGATCAGGCCACACTGAACCAGCACTACGGAAACAATATTGTGGACGTGCAGTTCAACCGCAACCGGCCCGAAGCAGGCAAGGTGAACGTTCTGAAAATGTAATAGGCCTATATGCGAGCATCCTTATTCAGGCTGAACGCCTTTGCCATTTCGCGGCGGTTAGCAGCTTTTTTTCTCCTTTTTTCTTTATTCGAGATCACCGCAAGGGGCCAAAACTTTAGTGCTCAAATTATTAATTACAATTTAGAGATTCCTTCATGGCAAACTGCCACTTTCTTGAATAACGGGACTTCAGGGGTAAATGGAGCATATTTTACCAACTATGGAACAGTCCAAGCCGACTCAAATTTCCAAGTTGGAACGTTCAATTGGGCCGTCTTCAACCAAAACGGCGGTACATTTAACGTTAATGACTATCTCTCGATTGCGCGTAATAGTGGCTCGGGAACAATCCAAGTCAACGGTGGCTGGGTGAATGCCTGGAATCGTCCGATCATTGTCGGAGAAAGCGGCAATGGGTCTATAGGCATCAATGGAGGTGGGGTCTACGCCCCCAACGGGACCGTTCTCTCGGGGAATGCCGGCTCTGTAGGATCTCTCGATCTGAACAGTGGAATTCTCGTTACCTCTCAAATCTATAAGTGGGGGGGCGGAACCGGCAATCTCACCCTCAATGGAGGAACGCTCAAGGCGACACGCGACGAATCGAATTTTATCTCGGGTCTCAACTCGGCCAACATCGGTGGTAACGGAGCGGTGATTGATAACGACGGTAAGGGCATTGGCATCAATCAGACCCTGACTGGCTCCGGTTCGGGGAGCGTGAAGTTCGACGGAAGTGGTCGGACGACTCTCCGGCAGAACAACACCTACACAGGGGATACGCTGGTACGAGGCGGGGTTCTTCAATTTTACGAGAACGGATCCCTTTATAACAACGGGACCGCTGCTGGAAATATCTACGTCGACAGCGGGGCCAGCCTCTATTTCAACAAGCAGGATGTATTTGGTAATGCCGGCACGGGAAGTAGTTCTCCCGTTACGATCACTCTGAACGGCGGGACCATCAACAACGCCGGGGTTTTTAACAACCTTGCCAACCTGACCATGAATGGTGGCAATCTGAATGCGAGTGGCGGAAGTGCGGATGGCTGGAATGCATATATGTTAAACAACGTAAGTGTCGGAGGAAGCAGTGCCTCTACCATCACCTCTAACACCTCAATCAACGGCAATAACGCCATTCTCCTCAGCCGTGCCGGGCCGACCACCTTCGACGTTGGGTCGACTGGCGATGCCACTGGGGACTTGAAGGTGTCTGCCAAGTTGACGGACGGAAACGGGGTGGTCGGCTCCCTCACCAAAAACGGTTTAGGAAAAATGGTTCTCTCCGCCGCTAATACCTATACGGGCGAAACGAAGGTCCTCGCCGGAACCCTAGCGGTGAATACCGGTGGTTCGATCGTGAGCAGTTCAACCATAATCTCCTCTGGGGCCACGTTGCAAGGCGCTGGATCGATCGCGGCTTTGACGGTGGAGTCTGGAGGAGTGGTCAAAATCACGACCGCCTCGACCAACTCCGCGGGAGCATGGAACACGGGTGGCGCCATCACGTTCTCAGCCGGTTCCAAAATTGATGTCAGCGGAGTTTCCCTGAGCCAGCAACCGTATGTTTTGATTCGTGGAAGCAGCGTGAGCGGCACGCCCACCCTGCAGGGAGCAACCGGGTTCACGGTTTCCAATGCCAGCAGCATGATTGGACTGACTCCGACGCTGGATACGGATGGGGATGGGTTGACCGATTATCAAGAAGGTCAGCTGGGCACTGACATCAATAACAGTGACACGGATAGCGATGGGCTGACCGATGGGCAGGAGGTCAACACTTACAGCACCAATCCCGCTCTGGCGGACACGGATGGGGACGGCACCAACGACAACACGGATATATATCCCCTGACGGCGAACCACAATTTTGACGTATACCTCGGCCTGATTGAACTGTGCCGGCAGGATTCGGCGGCGGCCCCGGTTCCGGACTATCCCGACGGGGTGACCACGGGAGCAGTGTTCGAGAAGCTGGTCTATGCCACCGCCCCCGCGGGTGCGGGAATCGCCCGGGTGGAGGTCCGCAAAAGTGGGGGGGTGGTGAACGGAGGGGACCTGCGGTCCACCAATCCAGCCGGCCCGGGCCGAATCGAATTCGGCCCGACCAATACGCCGTCGCAGGAAGTGGTCAACCTTTCGAACTCGCAATGGGAGCGAAACCTTCTGCCGCACGGGAATTACACCTTCCACGGCCTATCTATCTCCAACCTGGAAACTACCAACGTGACCATCAATTGGAACGATGGGACGGGTTCGGGGGGAGCTGCGGTGGTTGCCGAATACCCGACCATGGCCCCGCGGCTGACCGGCACCAACTGGATCAACGGCGACCTTTGTCTGCCCAATGCCACGAACGCGGTGCTGACCTGGTCCAACAACTGGACCAACCAGCTCAACTACGGGTGGATTCGCGTGGAGCTGGAGAGGCGGCTGGTCACGGGAACCTCGGAAAGGCTCATCGAGGAGATCGCCGTCAACGGATCGAATCTGCCTACCCAGATGGATCTCGGCGCCAAGCGTTTCCTTACCAACAACGCCCATTATACGGGCAAGCTGATCTTTTCCGTCTGGAAGGACGGATTGGTGCGGGCCAAAGCAACGCGCTTCCATCTGGTGACGGGGCCGCAGACCCCGCCGACGGCACCGACACTCGCCAGCTTGGTGGCCTCCAACGGCGCCAACTTGGTGGGGAGACTGGCCTCCACGGATGCTGATGCCGGCGACACCGTGACCCTCTCCCTGCCCGGGGGTGCTTTTGAAAACGACTTGTTCCTCGTGAACAGTATCAACGATCTAAAGCTGATCAGCGGAAACTTTGACCGGGCCGTCAAGGCATCCTACCGGATTCTGGTTCGGGCCACAGATAGCCATGGGCTTTTCGCCGAGACTGTCTTCAATCTGACGGTTCCGAAGAAGACGCAGAGCATCACCTTTTCGCCGATTTCACCCAAGAATTTCGGGGCGGCAGCCTTCGCGGCCAATGCCACCGCCGGTTCCGGACTGGCCGTCAGCTACACTTCGTCCAATCCCGGCGTGGCGATCGTGGTGGGTGGCGACCTCCAGATCCTGGGGGCAGGGGCCACTGGCATCACGGCTAGCCAAGCCGGTAACGACGTCTATGAGGCAGCCACTCCCGTCACGCAGACATTGACGGTCAACTCCACGGGAACGGCGATCTCCTCCGGGAGTGGGGTGGGTGTTTCGGGCGGTATCAGCAGCGCCTCCACCACATCAGCGGCCCCGATCGTGAGACTGCCCGGGAGCATGAGATACGGGGAAAAAATCCCACTGCCCGGCGCGGTCCAGGTGAGCCGGGTGGGGGAGAACAACCTGAACCTGGCGATCCCGGACGGCAACTTGGTGGGCATGAGCCGGCAGCTGAACCTCACTGGCCTGAATTTGTCCAACTATCGCCTGACCGTGGGGCTGAAGATCCAGGGGATTGATTTCGGGGCGTCCTTGGGAGATTACCACGTGTACCTGCGGCATTCGGGCAGCGGGATCACGGAGCAGACGCGGGTGCTGTTGGATCGGGTGGGGACCTCGGGCACCGACCTAGTGGGTTCCCTGGCCGATGGCATCAACGCGATCTTTGCCGATGCCGCCGATACCAACATCCAAAACGCCACGGATCCTTTGACTGGGCCTCTGCTGGGAACCTTTCAGCCAACTTCGCTGCTTTCCGGATCGAGCCATGGCCTGAATAGCATGGGTAGCACGGACTGGAACGGGACCTGGACACTGTTTGTGGCGGACCAGCAGTCCGGCGGTGCGGGTAACCTGGTGGACTGGTTCATGCAGTTTGAGGATTTGTCCGCGGCCACGGCAACGGCGAGCGATGATGGCCTGGAATATGAGGTGGTTGACAATCCGACGGTGGTCGATGACGGGACGGGCAAGGGAGTGATCAGCGGGAATGAGTTGGAAGCCAAGTCGGGCACCGGACGGATCACCATCCGGGCGGCTTATCCCGGAGGAACCAACTGGACGACCAACACCATCACCCTGGAGGCGGCCGCCCAAACGCTGACTTTCACCAACCGGCCGGTCACGGTGGTTCAGGCTCCACCGTTCAACCTGCTGGATCCCGGGGCCACGACCTCCTCCGGTCGGCCGGTCTTTTATACCAGCAGCAACACGAATGTTGCCGCGGGGGGAACCAACCAGGTTTCGATTCTGGCGCCGGGTGTGAGCACCCTGCGCGCGGTGGCCCCGGCGGACGACGATTACGGAGCCTCTTCCGAGGTGAGCCAAGTTCTCACGGTGTTGGCCCCGCCTGCCTCTTTACCTTTCCGCGAGGATTTTTCCAGCCCCGGCCTCGATCGCTTGATGCCCATTGCGTACAACGGGGCGGGCCCGCTCACCTTGGCTGCGGACTCTTATTTCGCCAACACCAGTGGTCGGCTGACGTTTTCCTCACCGCGCGCGGCGGCCGCGATCGCCCAACCCAATCTCACGTTACCCTTGACCAATTCCTGGACGGTGGAAGCCACGGTGAATGTGCCCAACTCCAGCGCCTTTCACAGCGTGGGTCTGAACATCATCCGGGACCCTTATGAAGGCGGACAATATTCCCCGAATGATCAACTGACCCTGCACTACTACAGCTTCGGCGGAAGCCGGATTGTCCGTTCTTATCAGCTGACCCAAAGCGGGGTATCCACCAACTTGGGCACCAATCTCTCCTCGGTTTCCGCCCTTCGTCTGGCGATGCGCTACGACCATCTGGCGAAAGAGGTAAGTTTCCTTTACCGCGATTCCACGAATTCGCCCTGGCAAACCAACGGCGTTCGCTCTCTGGCCACCAATGGGACGATCGGAACGGCTTGGGGTCTCAAGGAGACTGATCTTTTCCGGGTGGGCTTTTTCGGGGAAACCCAAAATTCGACGGGCACCGCGGGCGCAGATTTATGGGTGGATGACATTTATGTCCAGGTGCAGACCGTGCCCGAGCTGACCCTTTCCGGAACCCTAACCGGGAAGGTGGATGAGGCGCTCTCGGGCGGGTATCCGGTGTTGTTCAGCGGTCATCCGCCCATCACCTTCACGGCCTCAAACCTGCCGACCGGCCTGGCGATCGGATCGAGCAACGGTTTGATCGCCGGAACTCCGACAGCGGGCGGGTCGGGCACCGCGACGATTTACGCCAGCAACAGCTACGGGGTGGTGAGCACTAATCTGTCCTTCAACATCGCGCGGGCTGCCTCCGCGATCAGCGTGACGGACACCAACAGTTTCACCTACAGCGGCAATCCGCAAGGCCCGGTTTCGGTCAACAAATCGGGCAGTTCGGTGGCGGTGACCTACGAGTATGAGGGGACTAACGGGACGAGTTATACCAAGAGCGCCACGAAGCCGACGGGTGCGGGACAGTACACGGTGGTGGCGACGCTGCCTGGGGACAGCAACTATGAGGGGGCGACCTCTTCGGCCTTTGTATTCACAATCGCCCAGGCGACTCCGG
>JBILFP010000092.1:0-6478 GCA_044351535.1 Methylacidiphilales bacterium | reverse complement strand
CGAGCGTAGAGGAGCTCATATCTGTCAGACGGCACGGGAATTCGGACTCCTGACGCGACCGATTGGTGATGTACTGATCCTCATGCCCCCCTACTCGACCACTTCTGATGAGTTGGAACAGATGGTCAACGCACTCAAAAAGTCTTTGGCGAAGGAAATCTCGCCATGAAGGGAATTTTTATCACCGGCACGGATACCGGGGTGGGCAAAACCTACCTCACTGCCCTGCTGACTCGCACGCTGCGGCGTCAAGGTATCCCGGCCATCGCCCTCAAACCAGTGGCAAGCGGCGACCGTTCCGATGCCTTGGAACTCTATGAAGCCATGGGCAGGGCCTTGCCTATGCCCCTGATTAATCCCATCCATTTTTCGGCACCCTTGGCACCCTATGCTGCTGGCATGCTGGAGAATCGTCCCTTCCCGTGGGACCAGCTTCGTTCGCACTGGCGGGAAATTTCCGGCTCTCATCCGGGGCCTTTCTTGGTCGAGGGAGTCGGGGGTTGGAGAGTGCCGATGGACTCCACCCACACCGTCCGGGAGTGGGCCCGAGAGCTCGGCCTTCCGGTTCTGGTCGTCTGCCGGGCCACCCTGGGCACCCTCAATCACTCCCTTCTGACCGTGGATTCCATCCGCCAAGCCGGCTTGTCGCTTCCCGGGGTGGTGATGAATTTTCACGCCGCCCCGGAGGACGACGCCACCCGCACCAACCCGGGAATTCTGGAGGAGTGGTCGAAGTTGCCGGTGGCGAGATTGCCGGCCGGTGCCACCAAATGGGAAATTCCCGACTGGTTACGCCGCGCGTTGACCTGATTCCACCGACCAACGCGGATCCGCATCGCTTTCCCAGTCTGATTGGGTGCCATCCAAGTGCCTGCGGGCCGTGACCGCAGCGATCATTCCGGCGTTGTCCGTGTTCCATCCCGCCAAGGGCGCCAGGAGGCTCGCTCCTTCCGCCCGGGCCGCTTCCTCCAAGGCACGGGCCACCGCACGGTTGGCACTGACTCCGCCGCTCACCGTCAGAAGTTTGTGACCAGTCCGGCGAAGTCCTAACCGACAGCGGTCCGCCAGGCATTCGGCGATGGCAGCCTGCACCTCCGCACAAAAATGGGCCCGTAACAACCCCGGGCCCGCAATTTCCGGCTGTTTTGCCATCAACAAGCGCGCCGCGTTCTTGAGTCCGCTAAAGCTAAAATCCCCGTCTTCCGCGCCTTTCATCGGTCGCGGTAGCTGAAGCCTGCCGATCTCGCCCCGCGCCGCCTCTCTTTCGATTTCTGGGCCCCCCGGATATCCCAGGCCCACCATTCTTGCCAGTTTGTCGAAGGCCTCACCGGCCGCGTCGTCACGGGTGCCGCCCAATATCCGACGCTGTCCAGACGAAGGCACATCCACCAACAGAGTGTGACCTCCGCTGGCAATGAGGGCGAGGTGCGGAAACTCCGGCCATTTCCCGCGGGATACAAATGGGCTGAAGATGTGGCCTTCCAGATGATTGATTGCATAGAAGGAGGAGTGTCGCGCCCAAGCCAGCGACTTACCAAATGCCAAGCCCACCAGAAGAGCGGGTGCCAGGCCGGGTCCGGCCGTGGCGCCCACCGCCTCGAGAGATTCATCCCGCCCCAGCACCGCCTGAGTGATTCCTGGCAATAATTCGAGGTGCTGCCGAACGGTCAGTTCCGGCACGATCCCGCCCAGAGCCGCGCTTTCCTCCGGACGTGTGGCCAACTTTTGGCTCACGAGGCGGACTCCCGATGCATCCGCCTCCACCAGGGCGGCGGCGGTCTCGTCGCAGGAAGTCTCGATCCCCAGGGCCCGCACGGTCAGCGGGTCGAAGCCGTGCGCCGGGCCACCACTTTCCACCCGCGCAACACGTCCACGGCTCGCTCCAGGGGTTCATCCACCACCGTGGCCGTCACCTGGCCCACCTTGCGGAGACCGGGGCTGCGGCTTTCGTAAAGGGCCTTTTCCTCCGCCAAAGTCATCCGGGCGGTGATGTCCGGCTCGATACCCACCCCGTGAATTTTCCGACGCGACGGCGTGGTGTAATGGGCGGTGGTGAGCCGCACCGCCACGGCTGGCGCCACGGACACATCCACCGGCTGTACCGTCTGGACCGAGCCTTTTCCGAAAGTGAGCTCCCCAATCACCACCGCCCGCCCCAGATCCTGTAGGGCTCCGGCCACGATCTCGGCGGCGCTGGCGGTGTTGCCATTGACCAGCACCACCGTGGGCCAGCGGACTTTGCGTGTCGCGGGTTTGGCCAGATATTCAAGCCGACCTACCGACGCCTTCCTTCCCTCTGTGGCTACCACTAAGGTCTGCGGGGGAACAAAGCGACTGACGATATCGACCGCCCCGTCAACGAGACCACCCGGATTGTCCCGTAGATCCATGACCAGTCCGACCGCTCCCTCTCGTTCGAGCCGATCCACGGCTTGGTCGAATTCCCCCGCCGTCTTTTCCCCGAATTGCGTGATGCGCAGATAACCGATTTTTTCCCCGCCGGTCTGCACCGCCGGGAGCAGACCGACATCCGCCAAGGTCGGAACCTGAATCATTTCGCGTACCAGCGAGACCTCGAGGGAACGCCCCTCCAAAGGACGGTAGAGGGTCAGGGTCACCGGAGCACCGGGCCGCCCCCTCAGTTTGCGAATCGCCTCGGCCAGGGTGAGCTTTTGGGTGCCTTGCCCATCGATCTTGAGGATTCGGTCGCCGGGCATCAGGCCAGCTCGGAACGCCGGACCTCCCTGGATAGGCACATTGACGGTCAGCTGATTCTCCACCATGCCCACCGAGATGCCCAAACCCCCGAATTGTCCCTCGGTCTCCGTTCGAATCATCGTGTAGTTCTCGGGATCCAAGAACTGGCTGTGAGGGTCGAGGGAGGAAAGAAGCCCCCGCAGAGCCGCATAGGTCATCTTGTCATAATCCGTCTTTTCCGGTTCCAGATATTCGTCCCGGATGAGCTCAATGACGTTGGCGAAAAGCAAGGCACTGCGATACCGACCCTCCTCTTCCTTGGAAGCCGTCTGGGATTTTTTCTCTTGGGCCCAAAGGCCGGGGATCAGCATCATCCCGAACGCCACCACGGCGAGAAAACCCCGTGGATTCATTTCCGAACGGGCGAGTCGAGATTGGCCTGAAACCAGCGGATCGTCTCCCGCAGCCCATCCTCCAGCACCACCTTGGGTTCCCAGCCGAGAAGTTTCTTGGCCCGGGTAATATCGGGTTGACGCTGCTTAGGGTCATCCACCGGCAGGGGCTTGCGGATAATCTCGCTCTTCGTGGCGGTGAGACGCCGGATGCGTTCGGCGAACTCCTGAATCGTCAATTCCAGCGGGTTGCCGATGTTGACCGGCTCGTGGAAATCCGATTGGGACAGGCGATAGATCCCGTCAATCAAGTCACTCACGTAGCAAAAACTCCGCGTCTGCTTGCCGTCTCCAAACACAGTCAGCGGCTCTCCCTTGAGGGCTTGGCCGATGAAGGCCGGAACCACCCGCCCGTCCCGCAGGCGCATCCGGGGTCCATACGTGTTGAAAATCCGGACAATCTTGGTGTCGAGGTGGTGGTAACGATGATAGGCCATCGTCATCGCCTCGGCGAAACGCTTGGCCTCATCGTAAACGCCACGCGGCCCAATCGGATTGACGTTGCCCCAGTATTCCTCTTTTTGCGGATGGATCAGCGGATCTCCATAACACTCGCTGGTCGAGGCCAGGAGAAACTTTGCCCCCTTGGCCTTGGCAAGTCCTAGGGCGTTGTGGGTCCCTAAAGATCCCACTTTTAGGGTTTGGATAGGCAATTCGAGGTAGTCGATCGGACTGGCAGGAGAAGCAAAATGGAACACGTAGTCCACCGGTCCTTCCACCGCGATGAATTGGGTCACGTCATGACGGAGGAAGCGAAACTTCGCATTGCCCACGAGATGGTCCAAGTTTCGTTCGTTCCCCGTGATCAGATTGTCGATGGCCAGCACCTGGTGCCCTTCTTTCAGAAGGCGGTCGGTCAGATGGGAGCCCAAGAATCCGGCCCCTCCCGTCACCACGCTGGTTGGCATCCTTCTGGGCTAGAATCTTTTCCCTCTCAACGCAAGCCGACGACTGGCATTTCTGCCCCTTCTGTCTCAGCATACCCGCATGAGCGGCCCTCTTACCGGGGAAAAGGTCTACTTCGGGAATTACGAGTTGGAGAAGGAACTGGGTCAAGGCGGCATGGGAACCGTCTACCTTGCCCGGGACAATGGGCTCAACCGCAAGGTGGCCTTAAAAATTCTAAAAGCCGATCTGAGTAACGATCCCGCCTTGGCACAAAAGTTTTTGGAAGAGGTGGAAGTCACCGCCGCCCTCGCCCATCCCAATATCATTCGGGTTTACACCCTCGGGGAGCAGGACGGCCGACTCTATCTCGTCATGGAACATCTGGATCAGCCTAGTTTGGAGGAGAAAATGGAAAAGTTTGGCAAGGTCCCGGAACGGGAGGTTCTGGAAATTGGTATCGGCATTGCCTCCGCGTTGCAATTTGCCCATGAGGAGACCGGCCTCATCCACCGTGATATCAAGCCTGGCAACATTCTCTTCGGCCGGGGAAACATGCCCAAATTGGCAGACTTTGGCTTGGCGGCCGGTGCCCGATCCGCTTTAGGCCAGCAGGACGAAATTTGGGGAACTCCTTATTATGTTTCTCCGGAGCGCTTAAATCGTGAGGAGGAAGACATACGCAGTGATATTTATTCGCTGGGTGCGACTCTCTACCACGCTTTGGCTGGCCGAGCCCCTTTCGAAGCAGAGACAGCCGAGGAGGTGGCCGGAAGGCACTTGATGGATCGCCCACCCCCCTTGCGGAGCCTATGCCCCAAAGCTCACGAACAGACTGTCACAACAATCGACCGATGCCTGCAAAAGCAACCATCTCAACGCTGGGGAACTTATTCGGAAATTATCGCCCAACTAAAAGATGCACTTCGCAGGCTGGTGTAAGAAATCTGTTATGGCTGAAGGACCGAAACTCCAGCGTTGGTACAAGCGATCCACCTAGGTGTTACCTTCCCGTTTGTAAACGAATACCAAGTTGCACTATTGTCGGCTGTGACAATAACAAAGCCTTTCTCTTTCCAAGGAGAACTTCCACTTGGCGTGACGTCGTTAGTATTAGCCACGGTTTGCAGCGAGTTCTTTGTTGAAAGCAAAGGCACGTTCCCATCCGTAATCGCAAGGCCAGTAGTATAGGCCCAATAGATATTGTTTGCAGTAATGCTGTTGGTTGTGGTGGGCGCAGGCACACCATTACCACCTAAAACTTTCAAAGTGGTAAGAAAATTATTTGTAATCAAATATTTAAATATATCGGTGGAGGTGGTGCCGTTGGTAGGGAATGTTCCGCCTCCGAGAGATTCATCATTTGCAATGGCAAACAATAAAAGGCCCAACTGCCTTCCATTGTTTAGATCCACTGTTTGTTTTCCTTTTTCCAACCCCTTTTGGATGGCCGGTGTAGCCAGCCCAGCTAACAGCCCAATGATGCTGATCACGACCAACAGCTCGACGAGAGTGAACGAGTTTGCCTTGAATTTACGGAGGCGACGAAAGAAGGTTTCCATTCATGAAAGATCGCTTAAGCGAAACCTCCTGTCAAACGGGAAGCCATCCGAATGCCCTGAACTCTCTCCTAGCCTACCACCTTCCCCCCGATCAGATTGCCACGGAACCAGTCCGACCGCGTGATGCGGCACGTCTGCTCCTGGTTCAGCGAGAATCCCAGAGCCTTTCCGATCACCTCATACGAGAACTTCCCAACCTTTCTGCCCCACAGGATCTTCTGGTTTTTAATAATTCAAAAGTCATTCCTGCCCGCCTGATCTGCTCGCAAAATCGCACCGAGTTACTCTTTTTGGAAGAGACTAAACCAGGCTGGTGGACCGCCCTGGGAACTCCCGCCAAACGCCTCATCCCGGGCACCAACCTCTTTCCTGACCCCCTCCACGGACCCCCACCGGCCTCCCCTCTTCTCCGTGTTGAAAAAACCATCCCCGGCGGCCAGCTGATTGTGCGTTCTCTCGTGGAAAAGTTCGACCTGCACGCCTTTGGCCGCCCTCCTCTCCCTCCTTACATCCTCAAGACGCGCAAGAACCAAGGTCGACCCGATTTTGATCCCGCCGACATCAATGCCTACCAAACCACGTACGCTAAAATCCCCGGCTCCGTCGCTGCCCCCACCGCCGGACTCCATTTTACTTCAGAACTTTTATCCCAACTCCACCATGCCTTCGTCACCCTTCACGTCGGCCTCGGCACCTTCCGCCCGATCAAAACCGCCGATTTTCGCGACCACCCCATGCACGAGGAACGCTACGAAATCGGCCCCGGACTGGAGGAAAAAATCTCCGCCGCTGGACGAATCATCGCCGTCGGCACCACCTCGGTGCGCGTCCTCGAGTCCGCCCCCCATCTCCGCCCCCACACTGGTACCACCTCCGCCTTCA
>JBILFP010000091.1:0-6490 GCA_044351535.1 Methylacidiphilales bacterium | reverse complement strand
GAGCGGGATACCTTCACCTGCCAGTACTGCGGCGATAAAAAAGAGCGGAAGGACCTGAACCTTGACCATGTCATCCCCCGGGACCAAGGGGGTACCACCACGTGGGAAAACGTGGTCTGCTCCTGCATCCCCTGCAACACCCGCAAGGGCAACCGGCGCCCCCACGAGGCCAGCATGAGGCTCGTCAAAAAGCCCAAGCGTCCCAAGCTGCGCACCTTCCTCAATGTGCAGATTTCCCGCAACGGGCCGGAAACTTGGCGTCACTTCCTCGATTTGGCTTATTGGAACGTTGAGTTGAGCGATTGAGTCTCTTTCCCGGGCGGTTGGGGACAACCGCCCCTACCGGCGGCCCAGCCCTCCTTTGAAACTTTCCCAAATTCTTTCCTCAGAGGAACGGGGGCGATTTTTTCCCGCAAGCCGCGAAGGCATTTTTCTCGCCCATGCGGCGGTGGCTCCGATCACGGGACCGGCCCGGGAAGCGATGGATGCATGGAATTTGGAAGCAGCCTTGGGACGGCAGGAGAGCGACGCCGTCTGGAAGCGGGTGGCCAAGACCCGTGCGGTGGCCGCCCGTTTTCTGGGATGTGAGGCGGAGGAGGTTTCCCTGCTCGGACCCACCGCGCTGGGTTTGGGCTTGGTGGCCCTGGGGCTCGATTGGAAACCCAGTGATGAGGTGATTTTCGACCCGCTCGACTACCCGGCCAACGTCTACCCATGGAAAGAGCTTGAGAGAAAAGGGGTGCGCGCCGTGCCCATCCAGAGAAAACCCGGCGATCCAATCGGCTGGGAAACCATTCGCCTGCTGGTGACCGAAAAAACTAAACTCGTCAGTCTGGCCACCGCGCACTACCTGAGTGGCCACCAACCCGAGCTTTCCGTGATCGGGCCGGAGCTGAAAAAAAGAAACATTCTTCTATGTCTCGATGGAATCCAGACGCTCGGAGTTTTACCGGCGGCGTTTGCCGAGGCCGACTTTCTGGCGTCGGACGCGCACAAGTGGATGCTGGGACCGGTCGGGGCGGGCGTGTTGATGGTGCGGAAACGGGCCTGGGACCGACTGCGTCCTCCTCTGCTGGGATCCTGGAACGTGGTCAGCCCGGAATTCCTGGCTCAGCCGGAGATCTGCTTTGAATCCGGGGGAAGACGCTACGAGCCGGGCAGCCTGAACCTTCCCGGGATCGAGGGCATGCGGGCCTCGCTGGAACTGCTCGACTCCCTGGGTATGGCTGACGTATCCGCTCACGCGCTGGCTTTGGCTAGGCAACTACGCGCCGGGGCGCGGCGGGTCGGCCTGGCCGTTTATGGCGGGGAGAATGAGGAAAGGGTAATCACCAGCCTCCTAGAACCGAGCGGAGGCTGGGAAAAAATCAAAGCCCGCATGGAAGCGGCCAAGATCCGCGTTTCCTGGAGAAAGGAACACGGCGGGAAAACCTTGCTGCGGGTCGCCCCTCATCTCTCCAATACAGCGGAGGAGATTGAGGAATTTCTTTTGGCTTTGAAAAGCTAGAGCGGACTGGTTTGGATCAGGCCGGCGTTTTTCGCCCGCTGGTAAAACTCTTGCAGGCCGGCGCGGCCGCGGGGCCCGAAATCCAGCGTCAGCTCGTTCACGTACATGCCGATGAATTTGTCGGTGCGCTGCTCGTCCATGCCTCGGCTGAGCGGCAGGGCGTGACGGACGCCGGCCTGCCGGTGTCCGAGCCCATAACGGACGCTTTCGCGAAGGGTTTCGGTCACGGCGGCAATCACCTCCGGCCCAAGATCGCGCCGCACCACGTTTCCACCCAAAGGAAGGGGGAGTCCGCTGGTCTCCCGGCCCCACCATTTCCCCAAGTCCTCGCACAGCGTGAATCCCTCCTCGGCGTAGGTGAGCTGGCCCTCGTGGATGATCAGGCCGGCGTCCACCTTTCCGGCTAGGATTTCCTCCTGGATCTTGTCGAAGGGGGTCACGATCGCCTGGAACCTTCCGTGCGGAAGGCCGAGGTAGAGCTGGAGGGTGAGATAGGCGCTGGTCAGCAGTCCGGGGACTGCGATGCGTAGTTTTCTTAGCTCCTCCCGGGAATATTTTTTCTTCGCCACCAGACAGGGTCCGTAACCGTCTCCGAAGCTGGCCCCGCAGGGTAGCAACGCGTACTGGTCCGCGATCGTGGTGTAGGCATGGAAAGAGACGGCGGAGACATCCAGTTCCCCCTTTTGACAGCGATGGTTGAGAGTCTCGATGTCCTGCAGGATGTGCTCGTACTCATGGCCGCGCAGGTTCACCAGCCCCTTGGCCATGGCGTAAAACATGAAGGCATCGTCGGCATCGGGGGAATGGCCTAGGAGAAGCTTCATACTTTCAAAGATCGACCAAAAGCCTTACGTTTACGATTACGTTTATGTTTACGAAACCCTCGCATGGTAAAAATCGTAATCGTAAACGTAACCGTCATCGAAAAATGGTTACGTCCTCAGGCGGTTCGTTGTTTAGTTGTAGTCTTCCTTCGTGACCGAGGCAGCTTCCCGGGAGCCCAGGAGCTCCGCTTGTTTGATGACGAGGGGGGTGGATTCGTCGAAACGGTAGGCGTGGCAGTTGGGACAAAGGAGGGCTTTTTTCAGGACAATGCTGCCACAGCCCTCGCACACCTTGTAGTCGGCCGGTTTGGCCAGAATCTTGGCCGCGGCGTTGGCCCGATCAGGAGGATTGGCTCCCATGGGCGCAAGTTACTGACCCCCAAAGGTTCGGCAAGAGCTTCAAAAACGAAGTTTCAGCGGTAAGCTGGCGGCATGGCGGGAAAATCAAGCCGCATCTCAGTGCTATGGGAGGGCGTGGATGCCCGCGGCAGGGATGTCCGTTACGCCGCCTATTTCCATCATTTCAACCGGGGGGACTACTACGAGGCCCACGACGTGCTGGAGTCGCTCTGGCTGGAACAGGGTCGGGAGGCCACATCGGGCGCGTTCTACAAGGGCTTGATTCAGCTCGCGGGTGGATTCGTCCACATGAGGAAGCACCGCGAGGATCCGACCCATCGGGTGCACGGCCAGAGGCTGGCTCCTGCTGCAAGGCTGCTGAAGTTGGCGGAAAAAAATATCGGGCCTTATGGAGAGGAGTGGGAGGGTTTGGAGATAGGACCGATTTTGGATTTGGCCAAGAAGACGATTCAGAAACTGGAAGCTGATGAATTTAGCAACAATCCGTGGAGCCCGGAGCGGAGGCCGAAGATTCCGTTGCCGAAGGTTAGGTAGGGCGGCCTGTCCCTAGGCCGCCTCGCAGAATATCGAAACCTCAATCTTGGGCGAGGCGGGCTGGGACAGCCCGCCCTACCTAATCGTCCTTCAGTAGTTTCTTTTCCTTCAGCTCCTTGACGATTTCGTCGACGGCCTGGCCGGTGAGGCGCTCCACCTGCATCGAGTCGCGCAGGCCGGAGGCCTCCATAAAGATATTCATCCCCTTGGCCATGGGGCTGATGCCCGGACCGGGAGCCAGCTTGGATTTGGCGCTGCTGTCCAAGGTGAGGAAAGGCTTCCCGCCTGAAGTGTTGGGATCGGCAATCGTGAGGAGGATGCCGACCTCCGGATTGTCTTTCATCATCTTTTTATTGGGGTCCAGATCCACAATTTGCGTGTCCACTTTCCATCCGTCCGCTGGAGGCGCGCCGGGGGAGGTCCAGGCGCGGGCAGGCAGGCCGGCATCCTTCATTTTGTCGATCAGGCTTTTGGTGATGTCGGTTTGGAGGTCTTTCAATTTTTCGGAATCGTCGCCATCCATCATTTTGCGAAACGGTCCTTTCGGCAGGCCGCCTTCCTCTTCCTTTTTGGCGGCGGCGACGGCCGAGGGATCCACCTTCACCGGAATCACATAGACCTGGGCGGGCAGGTTGGTCGGCCAGAAGACGTCGTTAACGGGTGCGGCCTCGGCCTTTTTGACCGTTTCCTCCTCCGCGTGGGCGAGGGAGAGCAACAACAAGGGAAGAAGAAGTTTTAGCATAGCACCTAGGTTAAGTTGAAATTTAAGGTTAAGTAAGCGGGAAATTTGAACACTGGTAGGGCGGCCTGTCCCTAGGCCGCCTCGTGGAACATAGAAAGTTCGAATTTTTAATGAGGCGGTTTGGGGACAAACCGCCCTACCTTTTTCTCAGTCTCGAAAATTGTTGAACGACAATGCCGCGGGGATATCGAGGTTGCGCAGGTGGGCGATGGCGGCCTGGAGGTCGTCCCGGCTTTTTCCGGAGACGCGGACTTTGCCGCCCTCGATGGCGGCCTGAAGTTTCAGGCCGGATCCCCGGACAGACTGGCTGACCGTCTTGGCATTTTCCCCGGAAAGCCCCTGTTTGAGTAGGATCTCCTGACGGGCACGGCCAACGGAGGAGAGCTCGGATTCCTTGGGCTCGAGATTTTTCAAGGGCACGCCCCGTTTGGCCAACTTGCCCATGACAATCTCCCGCAGGGCATCGAGCTTAAACTGGTCGTTGGCCGAGAGGACCAGCTTGTCCTTCTCTTCGGCGATCTCCCATTCGACGCCCTTGAAGTCGAACCGGCTGGCCAGCTCCTTGCGGGCCATGAGCAGGGCGTTGCCCAGTTCGGCCATGTTGATTTCGGAGACGACGTCGAAGGAAGGCACGGTTGTTAGGTTAAGATTAAGTTGAAGTTTACGGAACTGGGAAAATTCAAACTAGGTAGGCCACTTCCGATGGAAGTGGCAGCCACTTTTATCAAAAGTGGCCTACCTACTTCCCAGTCTGAATATCCAAATTTCCGTCCTTGTAGGCGAGGGTGAGGGTAGAGCCGTCGGGGATGTCGCCGGAAAGAAGTTTTCGGGAGAGGCGGGTCTCCACCTCGCGCTGGAGGTAGCGTTTGAGCGGGCGGGCGCCGTAGACAGGATCGTACCCTTCGCGGGCGATGTGTTCCCGGGCGGCGTCGGTGAGGTTGAGGCTGATCCGCCGCTCGGCCAATCGGCCGCGTAACTGTCCGAGGAGCAGATCCACGATCTTTTTGATCTCGTCGAGCGTGAGCGGCTTGAAGAGGACGATTTCGTCGATGCGGTTAAGAAACTCGGGCCGGAAATGGCGGCGCAGCTCGGTCATGACCGACTTGCGGGTCTTCTCCGTGATCTCGCCCTTGGAATCAAGCCCCTCCATGAGAAGCGGCGAGCCGATGTTGGACGTCATGATGATCAGGGTGTTCTTGAAATCGACCGTGCGGCCTTGGCTATCGGTGAGGCGGCCGTCGTCGAGGATTTGGAGGAAGGTGTTGAAGACATCGGCGTGGGCCTTCTCAATTTCGTCGAAAAGGATCACGCAGTAGGGCCGGCGGCGGACGGCCTCGGTGAGCTGGCCGCCCTCTTCATAGCCAACGTAGCCGGGAGGTGCGCCGATGAGGCGCGAGACCGCGTGTTTCTCCATGTATTCCGACATATCGATCCGGACCATGGCGTCCTCGCTGTCGAAAAGGGTGGCGGCCAGGGCCCGAGCTAGCTCGGTCTTGCCGACCCCAGTGGGGCCGAGGAAGAGGAAGGAGCCGATGGGGCGCTTGGGATCCTTGAGGCCGGAGCGGGCGCGGACGACGGCATCAGCGACGGCTTGAACCGCCTCGTCCTGGCCAATGACCCGTTCGTGCAGGATTTTGTCGAGGCGCAGCAGCTTTTCCTTTTCCCCTTCGAGCAGGCGGGTGACGGGGACACCGGTCCAGCGGGAAACCACCTCACCCACTTCCTCGGCGGTGACCTCCTCGCGAACGAGCTTGGCCTTGCCGGGTTTGCCCTTGTCCTTCTCTTCCCCGGAGGATTCTGCAGCTTTGAGCTTCTTTTCGAGTTCCGGAAGCTTGCCGTACTGGAGTTCGGCGACCTTGTTGAGGTCGTAGGCGCGCTGGGCGGTCTCAATCTGCTGGCGGATTTTGTCGATCTCCTCGCGGATCTTGCGGGAGGATTCGACCCCGCCCCGCTCGGCCTGCCACTGGGCCTGCAAGGTGTCCCGCTTGGCTTTCAGGTCGGCCAGTTCCTTCTCGAGGGTCTTGAGGCGCTCCTTGGAGGCGGCGTCCTTCTCTTTTTTTAGCGCTTCCCGTTCGATCTCAAGTTGGAGGATGCGGCGCTGGAAGTTTTCCAGCTCCTCCGGCATCGATTCAATCTCGGTCCGGAGCTTGGCGGCGGCCTCGTCGATCAGATCGATTGCCTTGTCGGGGAGGAACCGGTCGGTGATGTAGCGGTTGGAAAGGACGGCAGCGGCGACGAGGGCGGCATCCTGGATGCGGACGCCGTGGTGGACCTCGTACCGTTCCCGCAATCCGCGGAGGATGGAGATGGTGTCCTCAACCGAGGGCTCCTCGACGAAGACAGGTTGGAAGCGGCGCTCGAGGGCGGCGTCCTTCTCGATGTATTTGCGGTACTCATCGAGGGTGGTGGCCCCGATGCAGTGGAGTTCCCCGCGGGCGAGCATCGGCTTGAGCATATTGCCGGCGTCCATCGCGCCCTCGGCCTTGCCGGCGCCGACGATGGTGTGGATCTCGTCGATGAAGA
>JBILFP010000019.1:0-20233 GCA_044351535.1 Methylacidiphilales bacterium | reverse complement strand
GTGGACGACCACCAAACTGCCAATGCCCACGCCTTCGCCGACCACGGTGCGGCCGAGATCGTGGCGGAAAAAAATCTCCTCGGCACGGAACTCGGCCAAAGGATCGCCCGGTTGTTGGGCGACAGTGTCCGCCAGGACCACATGCGCCGGGCCGCACGCCAGCAATTTTGTCCCGAGGCCGCTGAAAAAATCGCGGAGGAGATCGCCCATGTCCTTTGACACCAAGAGCTGGACCCAGGGACGGAAAAAGATCCACCTCATCGGGATCGCCGGTTCCGGCATGACCCCGCTCGCCGACATCTTTGTCGACCTCGGCCACGAGGTGACCGGATCTGATCTCAAGGAAGCCCCGGAACGTCTGCGCGACCGGGGTGTACGCATCGCGATCGGTCACCGGGAGGAGAATCTCGGCAGCGCCGAGGTGGTGATCGCTTCCGCGGCCGTTCCGGAAACCAATCCGGAATGGGCTGAGGCCGGGAAGAAGGGAATTCCGCGCCTCCGCCGGAACGAGGTGTTGGCCCAACTGGCCTCACTCAAGAAACTCGTCGCAGTTCTCGGTTCCCACGGAAAGACGACCACCTCCACGATGCTCGCCCACATCTGGAAAGAGGCAGGTCAGGATCCCTGTTTCTATCTCGGCGGTTACGCCCCCTCGCTGGGTGCCTCGGGTGCCTGGAAGTCCGGTGAATGGATGGTGGCGGAGGTGGATGAGAGCGAAGGAGCCCCCGCCCAACTCAAGCCGGCCGCGGCGATTTTGTTGAATGCCGATCACGAACACGCTGACCGGTACGCCAACGAGCAGGCAGTGGTGGAGGCGTACCGGAAAGTTCTCGGTCAGGTCTCCGGCCCTTTGGTGGTGGTGGCCAAAGAGGAGAAGGCGGCGATGGAGGCGGCGGGAAAGCTCGCTGCCAAGAAAACCTTTGGTTGGGAAAAGAGCGGGGCCGACTACGTCGGCACCTGGAAAGGCGAGGACAAGGACGGTGTCAGCTTCTCTGCCAAGAAGGGAAGCGACGACCTGGGCACCTTCCGCGTGTCCGCCCCGGGTAGACACAACGCTGGCAACGCCCTCGGGGCACTGGCGCTGGCCCGCGAGGCCGGATTGGATGTGGAAAAGATCCGCAAAGGTTTGGCCGCGTTCCGCCGGGCCGACCGTCGCTTTGAGATTCTTCTCTCCACACCGGAACTGGAAGTGGTGGACGATTATGCCCACCACCCGCGGGAAGTCTCGGCAACGATCGAAGCAGCCAAAGCCCGTGGCCGGAAACGCGTGGTGGCCATCTTCCAACCGCACCGGCACACCCGCCTGTCCACGTTCATGGAAGGATTCGTCGAATCCTTGAGTCAGGCCGATGCCGTGGTGGTCTTGCCTGTTTACTCTGCCGGAGAAACGGCGGTCGAAGGTTCCGGCTCTGCGGTGACGGCTGGCAAGTTGGCCGAAAAAAAGGTGCCGGTGGAACTGGCGAACTCGATGCCCGAGGCGCGGACGATTCTTGGAAAGATCTGGCAAGAGGGGGATCTCTTCCTGGTGATGGGGGCGGGGGACTCCACCCATCTGGCCCACCGGATCGCTGTCGAGGCACCGCTGTTTCTGGAAATCCGCAAGCTGGTGGCGGGGCAGGGGGATGTCCGCTGGTACGAGCCGATGCACAAGCACACCACCATCCGGATCGGCGGGCCGGCCCAGGTGTGGTTTGAACCCGATTCGGAAGAGTCGTTGGCACAAGTGGTGCGCCACTGCGCCGGCAAAAAGGTTTCCCTCACCGTGATTGGCCGCGGCAGCAACCTGCTCGTCCGCGACGGGGGCCTGCCGGGTGTGAGTGTGAATCTCGGCAAACCGGGCCTGAGCAAGATCGAGGCGGTGAACGGTAAGATCCGGGCCGGAGCTGGGGCGCGCCTGAAGCAGATCGTGGCCGCGGCCAAGGCGGCGGGGATCGGCGGCCTGGAGTTCATGGAAGGGATTCCCGGGGCACTCGGAGGCGCGATGCGGATGAACGCTGGGGCGATGGATTCGTGGACCTTTGAGGTGGTCGAGGCCGTCCGGGTGATGGATCGCACCGGCAAGGTGACGGAAGTCCCGGCCGCCGAGTTTGAGGTGAAGTACCGCAAGGTGCCACGGCTGGAGACCGATATTGCCGTGGGCGCCATTCTCAAGGGCAGCGCCGTTCAGTCCGAGGAGATTGCGGAAAAGCTTAAGAGGTACAGCCGTAAGCGGTGGGACTCCCAACCGGCCGCCCCCAGCGCCGGCTGCATCTTCAAGAACGCCGAAACCATCCCGGCCGGGAAGCTGATCGATGAGCTGGGCCTCAAGGACACGGCGGTGGGTGGGGCGCGAATTTCGCCGGTGCACGGGAATTTTATCGTCAACCAGGGTGGAGCCAAGGCGGCCGACGTCCTCGCGTTGATGGACAAGGTTCGCGCCCGGGCCAAGGCCGATCGGGGGATCGAGCTGGAGCCCGAGGTCATCGTGCTGGGGGTGGACGAATGAAGCCGGAGAAAATGAAAGTGTCCGTTTTGGCGGGCGGCGTTTCCGGTGAACGGGAGGTTTCCCTGCGCAGCGGTGCGGCGGTCGCCAAAGCCCTGCGCTTGATCGGCGTGAAGGTTCTTGAGGTGGACGTGAAGGAGAAAGGCGTAAAGGTTCCCCAGGGCACCGACATCTGCTTCCTCTGCCTGCACGGCACCTACGGCGAGGACGGCGAGGTACAAAGGGAGCTGGAAGCGGCCGGAATGCCGTTCACCGGAAGCGGTTCCGAGGCGAGCGCGCTGGCGTTCGACAAGCTCAAGGCCCGCGACGCCATGACCGCCGCCGGTGTGCCGATGGCGGAGAGCCAGGAGTGGACCCCTGAATGTGACTGGCAACCTCCCTATGTTCTCAAACCCGTGGCCAGCGGTTCCAGTCTTGGGACCCATGTCGTCCGCAATGAGGAGGAGGCGAAGAAGGCCGTGAAAGAGGCCAAAAAGTGGAAGGATGGCGCAATGATGATCGAGCGCCTGATCGAGGGTTCTGAGATGACGGTGGGTATTCTGGGTGAGCAGCCCCTGCCGGTCATCGAGGTCCGCCCGGGCAAGGGCTTTTACGATTACAAAAACAAGTACACCTCTGGTGCCACCCAGTACCTCTGCCCCGCGCCGATTCCGAAAGAGAAAGCGGAGGAGTTGCAACAACTTGCGCTCAAGGCCCATCGCGCCCTGGGTTGCGAGGTTCTTTCCCGCGTCGACATCATGGTGGACGCGGAAGGAAAACCGAACGTGCTCGAGGTCAACACCCTGCCGGGAATGACCGATCTGAGTCTTCTTCCCAAGGCCGGCCGCGCCGCCGGAATCGATTTCACCACCCAGTGCCTGCGGATCCTCGAGCTGTCGTGGAACCGCTTTCATAAAGGAGCCAAAGTATGAAGATCCGACCCCTGACCCGCTGGGTGGCCGGCCGCCGCCCCCGTTCCCGCCGCGCCCGCCACGTCCTGCACGCTAAAATGAACGGCAAGGCGCAGGCCCGGGAGTTCAGCCGCCGCGCGGGTCTCTGCATTCTCGTGGCCGCCTCGCTTTCGATGGTAGCGCTGGTCACCTCGGTCGGCATGGATGTGATCCTCGGCACGCTTCTGTACCGCAACGCAGACTTCACCTTGCGGCGCTTCCAGATCGAGCAGCAGGGCCGGATCGGGAAAGGGGAGCTGGTGAACGCCTCAGGCGTGAAGATCGGTCAAAACCTCCTGCACCTCTCGCTGGACGACGTGGCCGCTAATCTCCAGCGCCTGCCCAATGTGGCCGCGGTGCGGATCGAGCGGCGTCTGCCCGATACGCTCTATGTTTTCGTCGAGGAGCGGCGCCCCGTGGCCCTGATCTGCCCCACGCCCACCGCGGGCACAACCCTGGCGCAGCCCACCTTCTATATCGACGCCCGCGGTTTTGTGCTGAAGCCAAAGCCCGGGGAAAAGTTGATGTCCCTCCCCATCATCCGCGGCATCTCCTCCGACGAGGTGGTGGAGGGAGAGCGGACGAACAACCCCGAGCTGCGTGCCGCGCTCAACTTTCTCCAGGCCGTCCCGCTCGCCCAGGTCCGTGACGGGCTCGACTTCTCCGCCATCCGGATTGAAGGTGCGGGCCGCTTCCTTATCTCCACGCCCCGGGGCGGTAAGATCCGCTTTCGCACCGGCCACCTCGAGGAGCAGTTCGATCGCCTCAATGTCATCTTCACCTATGCGGAAAATCAGGGCCGTTTCGTCCACACCGTGGACCTGACGCCTGAACGCAACGTGCCGGTCACTTTCCTCAACTAACGGAGAACCCACCTATGATCATGCGCAGCACCCCCTCCAACGAAATCATCATTGCGGCCGACCTCGGCACCCAAAAAATGGCCGTGGCGGTCGCCGAAATGGCCGGAGACGGCTCCCTCACCCTCCTCGGCGTGGGCGAATCCGTTTCCGCCGGCATGCGAAAAGCGGAGGTGACCGACTTCGGACATGCCCGCGCCGCTGCCCGGATGGCCTTGGCGGATGCGGAACGTCGCACCCAGGCGGAGGTCTCGGAGGTTTACCTGACGATGAGCGGAACTCATCTGGCCTCGCGGAACGAGTCCGTCCGTGTGGCCACCTCGGCCGACGATGAACATCGGGTCACGGAAGGCACGCTGGAGGAGCTCCATCAGCTGGCCGCCCATCTGCCATTGCCGCGTGACCACGCCATCCTTCATGAACTGCTCCGTGGCTACTCGTTGGATCGCGGGGTCGCTTCGGTGAACCCGCTCGGAGTCCACACCGAGCAGATCGAGGCTCATTACCATCTCGTCACGGGCAAGCGCACCCGATTGCAGACCGGCGTCCAGTGCGTGGCGGACCAGAAGATCCGCGTGAAGGGATGCACCTTCTCCAGCTACGCCTCCGGTCTGGCGGTGTTGACGGAGGAGGGGAAACAGCGGGGAGCGGTGGTGATCGACCTCGGGGCCGGCGTCACCGATGTGAGCGTCTGGCGCGATGGGGCGGTGGTTCATTCCTGCGTCCACGGGGTGGGTGGGGATCATCTCAGCCAGGATCTCTCCATCGGGCTGGAAATTCCCTACGCCCGGGCGGAAAAGCTGAAACGCGAAATGGGCACCGTCACCCTCGCCGCCGAGGAGCAGGACGAGAAGATCACCCTGCCGCGGGAAATCAGCTTCGACGGCCGCTCTTTTTACAAGGAGGCGATGGTCCAGGTTCTGCAGGCCCGGATGGCCGAGATTTTGGAGATCGTCCGGGACGACGTGGAGGCGCAAGGGCTCTGGAGCGCGGTGGAGACCGACGTGGTCGTCACGGGCGGTGGGGCCCGGATGCGCGGTCTGGCTCGGTTGGCCTCGGAGATCCTGCCGCGGCCGGTGCGGATCGGCCGGGCACGCGATTTTCTCGGCGAGCAGGGGGACCTGGACAGGACTGAGCTGTCGGCGGTCCTCGGCACGCTCCGCTACGCGGCGGAAAACGAGATGAAGGAGGCCGGCCGGCCTCAGGGCCTAAAGAAGCTGTCCCAATCGATCGGCCGGATGTTCTCCGCGATGCGATTTTTAGCCTGAACCCAACACCCTAACCCAGGAGCCCAAGACCATGAACCCACTGCACCACGAAAAAAGCCCGGTCGCCATTTTGGCCGTCGGGGGAACCGGAGCCGCCGTCCTCGATAACCTTGCGGTCAGCTGTGAGGGGGAGCATCGCACGGTGTGTGTCGATACCGACGCGTTGGCCCTGCGGGGAACCGTGGCGCAAAAGAAGATCCTCGTGGCCCCGGAGCGGGTGCGCGGCATGGGCACGGGTGGCGAAGCGGAACTCCTGGAGGGGATGACGCTGGAAGAGGGTGATGGTTTGGATCCGATTCTGAACGGAATCCGCACGGCGTTGGTGGTCCTGTCGGCGGCAGGCGGGACGGGTTCGGCTCTCGGACCCAGCCTGGTGCGAAGGCTGAAGAAGCAGGGCAGCGAAGTGGTGGTGCTGGCGGTGACGCCGTTCTCGTTTGAGGGGAACCGTCGCAAGGATCGATCGATGCAGTGCCTGGCGGACCTGCGTAAATCAGCCGATGTGGTGCTGACGTTCAGCTGCGATCGGTTGATCGAAACGTCGTTGGCCAAAGATTTGAAGGAAGCCCAGCGGGCGATGGACAAGGCGATGGCGCGGACCATCCACGGGTTGGTCCACGTGATGCAGAAGGACGGCTTACAGCATTTGGGGGCCGCCGAGTTGAAGGAGGCGGTCGGGCCGGGGGCCGATGCGATCGGTTATCTGGAAAATGCCTGGGCAGGCGTGGCCGAGGCGAGCGGTGAAGGAAGGGAAGAGGCGGTGATCGAGTCCGTGGTGGAGGACATTATGCTGGAGGACGGAAAGGCGTGGAAACACGGCAACCGGATCCTCGTCAGCGTGATCACCGGTCCGGAGACTTCGCTGAACGATTTCCACGAGATTCTGGAGAAGCTGCGGGCGAAGCTGCCGGTGGACCTGCCGATCTCGGCCGGGGCGGCGATCCATCCGGAAAAGAGCGAGACGCTGAGCATGACGCTGCTGGTGACAAGGAGGAGCGAGGAGAGTGTGATGCCGAAGGCGCGCGTGGAGCCTAAAAAGGAAGAAAGTCCGGCGGAGGCGAAGGAGAAGGTGTCCAGGCGTCGGAAATTCATCGCTTCGCAAAAGGAGTTCGAGTTCGACAAGAACACGGGCCGGTTTGCGCAGTCGACCCCGACGGTGCGGGGGAATGAGGACCTGGACCGGCCGACGTTTCAGCGGAAGGGGATTGTACTTAGAGTCTAAGAGTTTTGATTTCGGACTTTTCGTTTACGGTTACGTTTACGATTACGGTGGGGTTGAATCCTGAGCGAGGCGGGTTAGGGACACCCCGGCTACCCAACTCTGCATATCTATCTTCCTGTTTCCCTTAATCTTCATCTTAATCTTAATCCTAAACATTACCCATCAATGCCTTAGGATGAAAAATATGGTTAAATGCTGCCCCCTTGATTTTTTGGAACTTGTAAGTACCTTTTCACCAACACACAACCCCACCCATTATGAACCCCATAAAAAAAATCATTCTCTCCACCCTCCTCGGCCTTGGCATCGTTTACGGCGCATTCGCGGCGGGAACTTACACGGAAAATTTTAATTCCTACAACAATTCTGCGAATTCCGGCTTTAGTAACGGCGGCGCGCTTTACAGGACCGGAGACGGCGGTGAGGTTTATCATCATTCAACCGCTTGGAAAGCCCTGCGCCTGATCGGAGACAACAACAACAACGACGCCTCCACTTTTCTAATTTCCGGTGTGGAGAATTCGGGGCAGGTCGTGAACGAGTTCAGCGTCACATTTGGTCTTCATTTCAAGAATGACGGCGGATTGAGCGGGGCGGATATCGCAGATACTTTTTCCTTCAACTTCGGCAACATACCGACTGCGGGCTTACCGAATGCGGCACAAAACGGTGTTTGGTCAGGTCAGAGTGGTGGCCTCCTCTCCATTGTTTGGGATTTTTATGACAATGACACCGGTAACGGCTCCGGAGATTCCAACAACAACGACCGGATCGGCGTGGAGGTTTGGCGCAACGGATCCTTGGTCAGCGGCTCTTTCCGTGAGATCGATTCCAGCTGGGTTGTAACCAGCCTCAACAGCCCTTTCAATAATGTGCAAATTTCATGGAGGGGATGGGACACCGGTGGTCTCAACATGACCGTGAACGGAACGTCGGTTTATAGTAACTTTAATTTCGGTGGACTCCCGCTGAATATTGAGAATGGTGAATTCGCCTTTTCCGGTGCCACGGGTGCCGAATCCATGGATGTGTTCGTTGACGATATCAGCATCACCACCGTTCCTGAACCTTCGGCCGGGGCGCTGCTGATGCTCGGGATTGGTGGGCTGATTGCGTTGCGCCGCACGCGGCGGAGTTAGTTTAAGTCGTAAGTTTAAGTTTAAGAAAAGCCCTGGGGCGTAAGCCCCGGGGTTTTTTGTTTGGGGGTTTTTGATCAAGGTAGGGCGGCGTGTCCCTACGCCGCCTCGATTAAAATTTAAACTTTCTAGGCTCGACGAGGCGGGCTCGGAGAGCCCGCCCTACCTTTAGTCCCGGTCTCAAACTTCAAGCGCTGGGGATGGTGGGGGTCGGGGGTACCCCCGACCCCGCCCAAAAACGGGGTTTACAAGATGTTGTGTTTGGCTAGAAGGGATCAACACTAGATGCATATTTTAGTGCCTAATCTTAATCCTAATCCCCTCATGCCGAGGGGGTTTGGATGGCACCGAAAAGACACATTCCACCCCTTGAAAATTCACAAAGCTGTTGTTAATTTTGGGACAATCCAAAGCTGATGCGATTTTCTCCCCATTTTTCGGGTTTCCTTCCACGCCTCGGCTTGGTGGGTGTCTTCCTTCTTTCCGCCGGATCGCTCCTGCAGGCGCAGACCACAAATTTCTTCACTAGCAACGGCACGAACTTTATCCGGATCGTCTTCAACACTCCCGGCAGTTCCAACAGCTGGACCGTGTCAGCGGGTATTACGAATGTGGAGTATTTGGTGGTAGGCGGTGGTGGTGGCGCCGGTGGTACTTACTCTGGCAGATCGGGTGGTGGCGGTGGTGGTGCGGTTCGAGCCGGCGTTTTGACCACCACCCCGAACGGAAGATTGTCCGTGGTGGTGGGAGCCGCCGGAGCCGGCGGCAATGCCAACACTGCCACAGGGGCTTCCGGCAAACAGGGAGGAGCTTCCGTGTTTGGTTCGATCACGGCCCCCGGGGGTGGCGGGGGAGCCGGTACGTTTGGCTCGCTGACGCAAAACAACAGCGGTTCCTCGTGGACCCAAAGCGGCTCGGTTACCCTCACTTCAGCAGGCTCCGGCGCTTCCGGTGGTGGAGGCGCTGCCTATATTTGGGTCAACGGCCAAAGCCTCAGCTCCGGGGCTAACGCGAATTCCAACACCGGCGCGGGCGGAATTTCCGGCGCCGGAAATGGGGGAGGGAACGCGTTGGCTTTCCAGAACTTCAATGCGGGGCAGCCTTACAATCTTCAGAGCGCTGGAGGGGGCGGTGGAGCCGGAGGAGCGGGAGGTAACGCCACCGCAAACTCAGCGAGGACAAGCGCAACCCCTGGACAAGGAGGTGCGGGAATTTCCTCCAGTCTTGAGAACGGCTCTTCCAAGGAATATGGGCGCGGCGGCAACGCGGGTGCAAGTAGCGCTGGCTCCGGGAATGGGAACCCCGGGGCGGGGGGCAATGGCAGGGGTTCCGGTACTAGCTTTACCTCTGGGTCGGATGGCACCGCCGGTATCGTGGTCCTTCAGCACATCGATCTCCGTCCGGTGATCGGCGTGGGCGGCACGGCTACGTTGCTTTCGGAAGGACTGGGCAGTGGATCGGCCAGCGTGACGAATCCCACCGGGGCGACGCCCATCACCCAGCGCGGCTTCCTTGTCTCGCTGGCCAGCGCCAGCACCAACCCGGTTTTGAACGGCACCGGGGTCCTCAACTTCCAGGACAGCACCGGCGGCACGGGATCGTTCACCACCCAGCTCTCCGGCCTGATCTCCAACACCAACTACGTGGTCCGGCCCTACGCGGTGAACAGCTACGGCGTGGGCTACGGCGCCCCGATCACGCTGAACACAGCCTGGTTCAGCGGCCTTTACACCCAGGACTTTCAGCCTTATCCGACCCTCACGACGACCAACCTTGGGGACGGCTCCGTGATGGCGGGCGGAGAGTGTGACATTGTCGACCACAGCAATTTTGCCGGGGGTACCCAGAAATCCATGCGGATCCTCAATGACAGCACCCAGAATGCTCAAAATGCATTCTTTCTTCCCAATCTGAATCCAGGGCAGGCGATCCGTTCCTTCCGGGTCTCGTTTGATGTTCACTTCATGGACAGCGGCGGCGGTGCCGATGCCTTCTCCTTTAATTTTGGAACCGTCCTGACCACGAATCAGAACATCGCCGGGACCTCCTCGGGAATTGCCACCAGCGGGACGAACCGGGTGGGCACCAACCTTTCGGTCGTCTGGGACACCTACAACAACGGATCGGCCAACATCAACAAGGCCGTCCGGGCCGTGCGGAACGAGGGAGGAACCAATCAAATCGTTTTGAGCAATTCCCCCGTCCTGCCCCACGTCCCCTCCAGCTACGGCCACCTGCATTTTCGCCGTGCCGACATCGTCTGGGAAAACAACCAGCTGAGCGTCTCCTACAACGGACAGGTGGCCTTCACCAACCTGCCCACCGGCTCCTTTGCGCCGGTGGCGGGGGATATTTTCACGTTCGCCGGCATCACCGGAAGCCAGGACATGCACGCTTCGATCGACAACCTGCGCGTGCAAACGTCCACGAACAGCACCTTGCCGTTGCCGGCTGCCTCCGGCTCCGCTCCCACCCTTTCCTACGGTGGCAACCGGACGCTCCAGCTTCAGCAGGCGGTGAATCTCCAGCCGGTCTACGGGGGCGGAGCCTTCACGCCCGCGACGCCCTTTGCCGTCACGCGGTTGGCCGGTAGCGGCAGTTCGGCCCAAAACCTCGACGCCCAGGGCACCAACGCGATGTTTTTCCAGCCGGCCGGATTGGCGGTGGACCGCTGGGGCTATGTCTACGTCGCCGATTGGGCGCGCCACTCCGTCCGGAAAATTTCCCCCGAGGGGATGGTCTGGACCTTGGCCGGATCTGGCTCTGCGGGGGGGAATAACGCCGTAGGAGCACCCCGCGATGTCACTTTCAACCGGCCCACGGGGGTGGCGGTGGACACCAACGGCAATGTCTATGTTTCCGAGCGGGAAGGATTCCGGATTCGCAAGCTCACCCCGGCTGGTACCTCCACAACACTGGCGGGAACGGGATCGGCCGCCTCCGCGGATGGGACGGGAACGGCCGCCGGCTTTGACTATCCCGAAGGCATCTGCATCGATCCCAACGGCCAGTATCTCTACGTGGCCGATTCGGCCAATGACGAGCAGGGTGCCCGGGGATCCCTTTCGCCCTGGGGGGTGCACTCCATCCGGCGGATCACGATCAGCAATGCGGTGGTCACGCGTTTGGCAGGGGATGATTTCGGCTACGTCAACGGCACCGGCACGAACGCCAAGTTTGCCACGCCCGTCGGCGTGGCCTGCGACGGCACAAATCTCTATGTGGCGGAGCTCACCGGCAACCGGATCCGCAAGCTGGCCCTTTCCAACAACAGCGTCACGACCCTGGCGGGCGCCACCAATGCGGCCATCGGAACGAACGGCTCCGTGGACGGCATCGGTACGGCCGCCCGGTTCAACGGACCGCGGCACTTGGCGCTGGACAGCACCGGCACCTATCTCTACGTGGCGGACTCCGAGAACCACCGGATCCGGCGGATCCATCTGGCCTCCAGCAATGTGGAGACCGTGGCGGGCTCCGGCGCGTTCGGCGCGACGGACGGGACGGGCACGGCCGCCACCTTCCACACGCCTTACGGCCTCGCGATCGGCCCGGACAACACCGCCTACATCAGCCATTTCGCCAGCGCCACCAACACGGGCAACATGATCCGGGAGATGACCCTGAGCGGGTATTCCCTTTCCCCGACCAACCTGCCCGCGGGTCTGACTTTCAATCCCACCACCGGCGTGATCAGCGGCACGCCGACGAACAGCTTCGCCAGCACCAGCTACACGGTGACGGCCACGGGTCCGTTCGGCTCGACCACGGACACCTTCACCCTCTCCGTGCCGGCCAACTCCACGATCGATCCCTCCCAACCCACCACGGTGACCAGCCCCACCTTCACCGCCTCCGGCGACCTGACGCTGACCCTGAGCACGCCGCCGGTGATCGGGCAGTCCCTCGTCCTGGTCAACAACACCGGCACCAATCCGGTGGTGGGCATCTACAACGGCTTGGCCGAGGGAGCCTCGCTGAGCACCGCGGTGAACGGGGACACGTTCCACTTCCAGATCACCTACAAGGGCGGGGACGGCAACGATGTCTGTGTGGTGCGCGTGCCGGGGCCGGGCCAGCAGGAGACCGTGGGCGTGCAGGACTTTGCCGGCACTTACTTCACCGGCTCCAATCCGGGTCAGGGCCCGAACAACGTGTATGACGGTACGGGTACGGCCGCCAAGTTCCAAGGCATCCAATCGATCACCTCGGATTCTGCCGGGAATTTCTACGTCGCCGATGGGGATTTCGCCTGTGGCATGATTCGCAAGGTGAGTTCGGCCGGGGTGGTGACCACGCTGGCCGGGGTGGGGCCGTTCACCTCCACGAACTCGGGCTGGGGAGGGGGCTATGTCGAAGGCACCGGTTCCGTGGCCCGGGTAAACAACCCCAAAGGTATCGCGGTGGATCGGAGCGGGAATCTTTTCGTGGCCGACTTATACAACAATTGTATTCGGCGGGTAACCCAAGATGGGGTGACCACCACCTTCTCGGGCACCAATTCGGCGGGATCGACCAACGGCACAGCCACGGTGGCCCGCTATGATGCACCCGCCGGTCTATCCTTCGACTCGGCCGGAAACCTTTATGTAACCGAGCGGGGGGATAGGGACAACTGGAACAACGGGAGTCCATCCAACGCGCTCAGCTCGGGTCACCGGGTGCGGAAAGTGGACACCAACGGCACGGCCAGCTCCTATGCGGGGCGAATCGCTGCTCCCCCGGGATCGGGTCGAGGATATTTGGACGGAACTGCCACGAACGCCAAATTCTCTGGGCCGGTGGACATCCAGATCGGCGTTGACGGCACGGCTTATGTGTTGGACAGCGGTAACAATATGGTTCGGACGATCGCCACCAACGGCACGGTGGGAACCCTGGCCGGCGCGACCAATAGCGGTTTTGCCGATGGATCCGGCACCAATGCCCGTTTCTGTCAGCCTTCGGGGTTGGGGCGGGATGTTTTTGGCAACCTCTACGTCGCGGATTACGGAAACTACCGGATCCGAAAATTGGGGACGAACGGGACAATTACGACGGTCTTCAATGCCAGCAACATGCTTTCTTTCAACTACCGGCCGGTCGACGTGGCGGCCGATCCCAACGGATTTCTGATGGTGGCGAGCGAGCGCCTGCTCTTCCGGTTGACCCGGAGTTGCCCGCCGTTGGTGCTGTTGACGGGGCCGGCGACGCAGGACTACACCGGGGCCACGGTGACGGGCACGGTCAACCCCAACGGCTACATCACCACGGCCCGGTTCGAGTACGGCACCAATTTCACCAACCTGGATCTTTCCGTGCCGGTCACCCTGGGAACCAACAACAGCACCAACGCCCAGACGGTATCCGCCCTGTTGACCAACCTGATCGCCAACACCAACTACTATTTCCGGTTGGTGGCCTCCAATGTGGAGGGAAGGTCGATTGCGCAGACCTACTACGACACCAACTGGGGATCTGACCGGACGGCGATGTTCTACCGCTCCACCTACCCGGCACCTCAGTCGATCACCTTCGGGGCTTTGCCAGCAAAGACCTACGGCGACGCGCCCTTCACCCTTACGGCCACGGCCAGTTCCGGTTTGCCGGTCACCTACACCAGCTCCGACACCAGCGTGGCCACCATCAACAGCAACGTGGTGACCTTGCGGGGCGGGGGCACCACCACGATCACCGCTCGGCAGTCGGGAAACACCGCCTTCTCCGCCGCCTCGAACGTGATTCAGACCCTGACCGTGGCAAAGAGAAACCTCTGGGTGATCGCGGAAAATAGGAGCCGGTTTTACAGCCAAGCCAACCCAACCTTCACCGCCACCTACAGCAACTTTGTCTCCGGCGACAGTGCCTTCGGTTCTCTCAGCGGGTTGCCCGGCTTTGATTGTGCCGCCACGTCCACCTCGGCGCCGGGGACCTACACCATCACGCCCAAAATCGGCAGTCTCACCTCCTCCAAGTATAATTTCTTCGCCTTCACCGACGGCACTTTGACGGTTTCCAAGTATCCCGGCTCCGCAGGCATTAGTGGCGTGACCGGTTGGGGGGGCGTGTGGGATGTCTCCACCAGGGGATTGCCCTTTACGGTCACCACCTATCCGCCCGGAATGTCCTATGTCATCACCTACAATGGTTCGACCAACTTCCCCACGGCTCCGGGAACCTATACCACGGTGGTCACGATCTTGGATGACAACTACAGCGGGGTTTCCACCAATACGACGATTGTATCCAAAGCCGGCCAAAGCATCGTCTTCAATCCTTTGGGGTCGAACATTCCTCTGAAAGACCTCACCAACGTGGCGGTCTCCGCCACGGCCAGCTCCGGGCTGCCGGTGACCCTTTCCATGGATCCGGGCAGTGCGGCCAGCCTCGGGGGTACCCTGACCAACGGCACGGGGACCCTGAACAATATCCAGTCCACCGGCACGGTCACCCTGCGGGCGGTCCAGGCGGGCGACACGTTTTATTTTCCGGAGACCAACACGATCACTTTCAACGTTGCGAAAAACAACCAAAGCATCACGTTCAGCAACCTCCCTACCGTGACCTACAGCAACGGCCTGACGGTGGCCTTGAGCGCCACCGCCAGCTCCGGGCTGGACATTTCTTATTCGGTGCAGGGAGCCGCCACGGTCAGTGGAAACATCATTTCGGTGTCCGGCGCAGGGCAGATCATTGTGACTGCGTCCCAATCCGGGGACTCTGTTTACAATTCCGCCGCCAGCGTCAACCGTACCCTGACGGTGAACAAGGCCAGCAACAGCGTCTCCTTTAACCTCTCCTCGTTGCCTGCACTGACCTACGGGGATGCCCCGGTCGACCTCAAGCCCTATGCCAGCAGCGACCCCAACGGCCCGCAGTTGGTCTTCAGCGTGGTGAGCGGTCCGGCTACGATCAGCAACGGAGTGCTGACCCTTACCGGGGCCGGCCCGGTGGTGGTCCGGGCTTCCGTACCGGGTTCGGACAACTATCTCGCCGCCACCTCGGTGGATCGGACGATCACGGTGGGCAAGAAGGCGCTGACGATCACGGCGGTCAGCACCAACCGCCCGGCCGGGCAGACGAATCCCGCCTTCCGGGTCAGTTATACCGGGCGCGTGGGCAGCGATGTCCTCCCGAATCCTCCCGCGGTCACCACCCTCGCCACCTCCTCCTCGCCAACGGGCGATTACACGCTGACGCCGGCCGGGGCCTCCAGCCCGAACTATGACATTTCCTATGCCACCGGCACTCTGACCGTTACCCAAACCTCTGTCTCCTCCTCCGGCTTTAGCTGGTCCGGCACCATCGACCCGATCCCGTACGGCACGCCGCTATCGGGCACACAACTCAACGCAGTGAATCCTTCCGTCGAAGGCACGATCACCTACAGCCCGGCGGCTGGCACGGTCCTGCCGGTGGGGACCAACAGCTTGGTGGCCACCTTCACGCCCAGCGACACCAACAGCTACTCCGTCACCACCGTCACCAACACGGTTGTCGTGACCAAGGCGTCCCTGACGGTGACGGCGGAGCCCAAGAGCAAGGTGGCGGGACAGAGCGATCCCGTCCTGACGTACCAGTTGGCCGGAACCATGGCGGGGAGCGACACGCTGGCCGGCTCCCTGGGCCGGACCTCCGGTGAATCCCGCGGCACCTATCCGATCAACCTCGGCGGCTTGGCGGTGGATCCGTCCTCTTCGGGGGGAAATTATGAAATTCAGTTTGTTTCGGCCAGCTTCACCATCACGGCGGACTCCGCCTCCGTGATCAGCTCCTACGACGGCACGAACACGGTGCCGCTGGTGGAGGATTACGAGGCCATCAGTGTGACCGGCGTCGACGCGGGCAATGTCGCCGCCATCAACACGGCGATCGCGTTCTTCTCTTCCACCGCCACGGACAGCAAGGATGAGGTTCAGGCCATCGTGAACGCCTACGGGTTGATCCTTTCGGAGTCGGGTGAGGGGGCCACCGACCTGAACTCCTCCTTCAACCCCACCTTCCTCACCTACCAGGCGATTGGGGTGAACCTGGGAACGCTGGATCCGACGTATCCCACCGCGATCGGGTTGCTCAACGACATCGTGCGGCGGCAGGGAACTTTTGGCGTCGACACGCTGGCGGAGGTGCAGACGTTGGCGGGGATCGTCGAGCGGTTGATGATCACGGCGGCCGGCGGCACCCCCAGCCCGGCGTTGACGGCAGAGGAGATGACCCTGATCGGCCTGAGCGGGGTGACCAGCTCCAACCGTTCCTCCTTCCTGGCCAGCGTGGCGGCCTCAGCCAACGACGGTACCGGCATCGACACCTTCACCGAGCTCCAGGCCATGGCCCAGACCCAGTCCGGGGCCTTGGCGGCCATTTCCGCCGCCGCGCAGGGCGACAACGCCAGCGACACCGAGCCCTCGACCGGAACCTACGCGACCGCGGGGGTGACCGGGGTCACCGCCGACAATCTAGCCGCGATCAACAGTGCGTTGAACGATTTTGAGGTGATCGGGACCTCGGCCGACACGACCGCGGAGGTGCAGGCAATCGTGGATGCCTTTAACACCATCCTGGGTGCGGCGGACGGCCAAGCGGACGGGGACACGGCGCCGACGGCCGCCCAGTACTCCGCCATCGGGGTGACGGGGGTCAGCGGAACGGCGATGGTGGCTCTTCTCGGCGATGCGATCGATGGCAAGCAGACGCAACAGGTGAACACGGTGGCGCTCGTCAAGGCCTTGGCCGATGCCGCCAAGTCGGTGCTGGATGCGGCCGCCGGAACCTCGAACAAGCCCACTTTGGATGAGCTCGGCCTGCTAGGGATTGGCGGAGTGACGGCGGACAATCTGGCGGCGGTGCAGGAGGCGATCCGGGAAACGGCGGATAACGGCACGGGTGTCGACACCTTGGCCGAGCTGCAGGCGGTGGTGAATTCCGGTATCCGCGGTGCGCTGCTCGCGGTCATCAGTCAGGCGGCGCAGAACAACAGTGCCACCGGCAGCAGTCCTTCCGTCGACGACTACGCGGCGGTGTCGGTCACTGGGGTGGACGCCACCAATCTGGGGGCGATTAACAGTGTACTGAACAGCGGCGAGGTCAACGGGGCGGCGGCGGATTCGACCGAGGAGATCCAGGCGATCGTGGACGCCTACAACGCGATTTTGGGTGCGGCGGACGGGCTGGCCGACAACGACACCAAGCCGACCTCGCTCCAGTACGGCCAGATCGGGGTGACCGGCGTGACTGCTGGGGCGGCGACGGATCTGCTGGGTGAGGTGATTGACCGCAAGAGCGGGGTGGACGTGAACACGGTGCTCAAAGTGCAGGCTTTGGCGGACGCGGTGAAGGCGGTGATGGATGCGGCTGCCGGAGTCAGCGGGGTGCCTTCCTTGGCGCAGTTGCAGCTGTTGGGAATTACCGGCGTGAACGAATCCAACCTGGCGGCCTATCAGGCGGCGTTGCGGAACACGGATGACAGTGGAAGCGGGGTGGACACGCTGGCGAAGACCCAGGCCTTGGTGCCGGCGGTGGTGGCCAACGACGATTCTCTGACCCGGGACGGGGTGGCGGGCGCGACCAGCAAGATCGCCATGAGCCAGCTTCTGACCAACGACTATTACTCGACGCCGCTGGCTCCGACGGTGAGTTTGATTTCCGGCGCCACGGCCCAGGGTGGCACGGTCTCGGTCGACAACGGCTGGATCCTCTACACCAGCCCGTCGGATCTGGCTTCCTCGTCGACGGACAGCTTCCTTTACCAAATCACCGACAGCCTGGGGAACACGGCGACGGCGACCGTCTACCTGGCGGCGGGAGACTATTCCGCGGTGGCGGTGAACATCGTTTCGGTGATCGATGCTTACGCCCCGTCCACGGGCAAGATCGTAACCTTTGCGGTCACCCCGAACCGGTCCTACTGGATTTACGCCACCTCGACCCTTGCGGCGCCCATCAACTGGCAGGATCTGGGCGGGGGAGGTGTTTTTGGCGGCGGGGATGCGGGAACGATTGTGATTCATGACAGTGGGGCCGGATCCCAGCGTTTCTACAAAGTGGAGGAGTATCGCCCATGAAGATGAGATTCCTCACCCTGCTCTTGGCCGGGCTGATGTGGACGGGCACCGTTCGGGCCTCGATCCAGCTGATCGAGTTTGGGGAATTCGGTGCCACCGCCATTTCCGCGGCAATCCCGGATAACAACGCTAGCGGTTTGGCCAGGACCAAAGTCCTGGCCGGTTATGATCTCTACGCTCCCTATGTCGTGACGGTGAGCCTGAAAATCGTGGGGATCGGGGGAGGGGCCTTTAACGGCGATTTCTACGCCGACCTGCGTTTTACCGCCGAGGGCAGTTCCACGACCCAGCTGGCGGTGCTGCTGAACCGGGTGGGGCGGTCCGCCGATCTGCCCAGCGGCTATTCCGACAACGGCATCAACGTGACCCTGGCAGACTCTGCCGATGACGACATCCACAGCTACCGGTTTGCGTTGAGCGGCGGGCACAACAATCCGATCACGGAAGCGCTGACCGGCACTTGGCAGGCGGATGGGCGCAACGTGGATCCGCTTTCGGCCCTGGACACCTCCCTGCGGACCACGACGCTCAACAGCCTGGGGCTGGTAAGTCCCAACGGGACTTGGACGCTGTTTGTTGCCGACGTCGAGGCAGGCGGCACGGGTCAGCTGACCGAGTGGAAGGTGACGATGGAGGGCGTGCCAGAGCCGAGCAGCGCCAGCCTGGTGATTCTTGGTTTGGCGGCGGTCCTGGCGAGGAGAAGGCGCTGCAGGCGCAGCGCAGTTTAAGTTGAAGAAAAGCCTTGGGGCGTGAGCCTTGGGGTTTTTTGTTGGGGGATTGGATCTTGGTAGGGGCGACCAGCTTGCTGGTCGCCCGATTGATCGGTTGAAGCTTAAAGACTGAATTTTTCCATCGGACGAGCAGGCGAGCTGCTCGTCCCTACCGAGGCCGGAACCATGAATCTTGGATGATGCGTTAGAGACGATCCTCCGGATCGTCCGCATAGTAGATTCGAAATTAAAGACTGAACCCACTACGCGGACGGCTGGGCCAGCCGTCCCTTCCGTGACGGCCCACCAAGGGTTTCGGTCCATACCAAAATTTAGCGATCTATGATTTAAATTTTCTTTATCTTCTTCTTAATACAAAAACATGATCAGCAACAATTTACAACCCAGGCTTGGGTTTAAATCCATCCCTTGATTTTTCCTAATCGGTGGGTAGGATGAAATCAGCAAGGAAATTAGGTATATGAAATATAATCAAATATTAACTCTAACTGCGTTTGCCCTGTTTTCATTCGCTGAGGCTAAAGCTGCACTCCCGTTGATTTCCATATCCCAGACAAATGCCTTTTCCGTGAATCCCACCCAAACGCTTTCTTGGACCCAATTTGACTCGTCGCTGGGAACACTAACCGGAATCACCTTTGAGGCGACGTCCGGCCTGTCCGGTTCGTTTACGGTAAGCAATCAAGGCTCCTCTTCCATGAATGCTCGCAGGTCCACGGCTGAAAACATTTTTGAATTCCTTGGGGCTGGATCTCCCGGGGTTATTTTTAGCGACTCTTATACCCCAATCATCACCACACCAGTTTCCAACACTACCGGGACAGCGATCGCTGGAGGCCAATCCCAGGTCTTTACCATCACGGCTGGGCAGAGTTTCTCCCTCCCCTCGACAGATTTTTTTTCCTTCGCCAGTTACTTTACAGGGACAGGTACGGTTCTCAGCGAATCCTCGATGTCTATTAACATCACCGCTACGGGTGCAACCTTTCAGGTTGATTCCAGTGCCGCCAAGACAGACGGCTCCGCAATCCTCACCTACATTTATCAGGTGCCCGAGCCGTCTTCCGGGGCGTTGCTCCTGCTGGGGATCGGCGGGCTGGTCGCGTTGCGGCGGGCGCGGCGCCATTTAGTTTAAGTCGGAAGTTTAAGTTGAAGAAAAGCCCTGGGGCGTGAGCCCCGGGGTTTTTTGTTTTTGATTTTGGTAGGGCGGCGTGTCCCTACGCCGCCTCGTTCAAAGATGAAAGTTTCTGTTTTCAACGAGTCGGGCTCGGAGAGCTCGCCCTACCTACAGATTCTATCTTCAGATTAGAATTTAGGTAGGCCACTTTTGATAAAAGTGGCTGCCACTTCTGTCAGAAGTGGCCTACCTATTTCCCAATTTTTGGGCTATGATGAGTACATGCCCAAAACGACCCCCATGCCGGCCGGGCCGGACGCCTCGGGACACTTCGGTGTCTACGGGGGGAGGTACGTTCCGGAGACTCTCGTGGCCCCACTTGAGGAACTGGCGCAGGAATTCGAAAAAGCGCGCAAGGACCCCGCCTTCCAGCACGAACTCCAGGAGATGC
>JBILFP010000090.1:0-6610 GCA_044351535.1 Methylacidiphilales bacterium | reverse complement strand
GATATCGAACAGAGCGAGGACTTGCAGACTTGGACAACCTACCAAGCCTACGCCCTGCCACTGACCAATCTGCCCACCAACAAGGCGTTCGTTAGGATTAAGGCCAAGCAGTAGGGCTTTGAGCTAGGCTCGCTCCGTTTGGCAAGGGGCTTAAACCCCCGAAAATCGCCCTAAAACGCCGATCCCCTGCCCCGGCGTAGGCAGTCGGCCGCTGACGGTATCCATTTTCAAAAATAGGTCCGCAAATTTCTGGGGGGTACTATGCGTTCCCAGCGGCGCTGGGGGATGGCCACTAGGGCGTGGTGGTGGGGTGGCGGGAAACGGCTGGGTCGGTTGCGCCTAAGAAAATACAGAATTTTACCGAGCCTACAGAAGGACTATGTGTTCGCTAAGTGTCAGTAATATAAACAAAGCCTAGGGTGATCTGCTGGCCAAAGATCTGTAAGGCCTTACTAATTAAATATTTATTAAACGAGCCGGCTGTCGGATTTGAACCGACGACCAGCGGTTTACAAAACCGCTGCTCTACCACTGAGCTAAGCCGGCCTAGTCACTATCTTCCTATCGTTCCTTCCAGGGGCAAGCGCTCTCCTCTTGGCTGCCATCCCAATCCGCTCGCCTGATCCCCGTAAACCTGTCTACTTTTCCCAATGCCCAAAATCACCCTGATCTTCTCCGTCCTCTATATCGCCCTTGGCCTGGCCGCTTTTTCCCTCACTGGGGCCGTCCATAAAACCGCCCTCATTCCGGCCTACTTCGGGATCATCCTGTTGGTCCTAGGCCTGCTTGGCCAAAAGGAGAACCTCCGCAAACACGTGATGCATGCCGCCCTGCTGGTGGTCCTGCTCGCTCTCTTTGGCACCGCCCGCTCCCTTCTCAAGCTTCCCTCCGCCTTCGACGGCACGGCCGAGCGCCCCTTCGCCATCTACGCCCAAGCGGCCACTGCTGTTCTTTCGATCGCCTTCCTCGCTCTTGGCATCCGCTCCTTTATCCAAGCCCGGCGCTCCCGCTCCGCCTGAATCCCTTCACCATTGCGGCGATCTTGCCCGCAAACCCTAAATCCTTCTTCACAAAACCTGGCTTGAACCACGGCGTCAGCCCCAGCAGGTCGTGGGTCACTCGGATCTGACCCGTCGTCCCTTTTCCTGCCCCGATCCCGATCGTCGGCACATTGACCCCCTTTGTGATCTCCGCCGAAGCTTCCGGATCTACCAGCTCCAGCACAACCGCACACGCCCCCGCTTTCTCCATTTCCTTGGCTTCCTGGATTAGTTTTTTTACCTCCTCCGGACTCTTTCCCTTCCTCTTGTATCCCCCCTCCTCGCGCACCTTCTGCGGCAACATCCCCAGATGTCCCACCCACGGAATCCCCGCCTTTCCCAACGCCTCCCACTGACTCCGGCTCTCCTCGCCTCCCTCCGGCTTCACCGCATCCGCCCCGGCTGCCAACAGGGCCTTGGAGTTTTTCACACACGCCCCCGCGGTTTCATAGCTCCCCGCCGGTAGATCCGCGGAAATCATCGCTCGTTTCCGTCCCCGCGCCACCGCCTCGGTCGCCCGGATCATGTCCGCCATCGTCACCTCGGTGGTGTCCGGCATTCCCAGCACCACCATTCCCAAGCTGTCTCCCACATGGATCAGATCGACCCCCGCCTCGTCCAAAATTCTCCCCAGCGGGTAGTCGTAGGCCGTCAAGGCCAACAAGGGCTGACCCTTGGGCCACCTCCGCAATGTTTCGGGCGTTATCCGATCCGACGGCATGATTTCCCTCCCTTCGATCTCAACCAAACCGCCGCCTCTCCCACCGCCCCCGCCAAACCCGGAATCCTCCGTTCGGGGCATATCTCCGCCAATGGTTCCATCACAAATCTCCTGATCCCCAGCCGCGGGTGCGGTAACCGCAGTCGCTTGGTTCGAATCTCTTTCCCGTCCGCATATAAAAGATCCAGGTCCAGGGCCCGCGGCTGGTTTCGTCCCCGCACGCTCCTCCTTCCGCGGCTTCTCTCATAGGCCTGCAGAAGGTCCAAAAGTCCAAGCAGCGACCCGCTCCATCTAATCTCCGCCGCTTGGTTCAAAAAAGCCGGCGTGCCCGGCAGGCAATCCACCGCTTCCGTTTCGTAAATTCCTGAAAACCTCGCCCCGGGATCCAGGCTCCGCAACCAGCTCCGTGCTGCCGCCAGCTCCTCCGTGCGCGTGCCCAGGTTGGAGCCGAGACCGATCCCCACGCGCATCAGCTCAGGCCGAGCACGTCCGTCATTTCGTACATCTTCGCCGGCTTGCCCACCAGCCACTTGGCCGCCCGCAGCGCGCCCCGTGCAAACACATCCCGGCTGCTTGCCCGGTGACTCAATTCAATCCGCTCCCCCTCTCCTGCCAGCAAGACGGTGTGATCACCGACCACGTCGCCACCCCGCACCGCATGAACACCGATCTCGTCCTCGGTCCGCTCCCCTGGCTCACCCGTCCGGCCGTGCCGGGCCACTACCTCCGGCTTGGTACGGCGTGCCTCGGCCAAAATCTCGACCAGCCGCTTAGCCGTGCCACTCGGCGCATCCTTCTTCAGCCGGTGATGGATCTCGATAACCTCCGGATCAAATCCCTCCGGCAGCGCTTTGGCCGCCTGCCCCGTGAGGTAAAACAGGAGGTTCACCCCCATGGAGAAGTTCGGTGAGTGTATCAGCGGAATCTTGTGCGAAGCCGCCGTGATCAGGCCCCGTTCGGCTTCGGTGTGGCCGGTGGTTCCAATCACACAGGCCGCCTTCGCCGCTTGGGCGGCCTTCAGCACCGCTTCCGTGGCTGAGCGGTGGCTAAAATCCACCACCGCCTGCGCCCCAGCCGTCACCTTGGCAAGGTCATCGCCGTAATCCCCTTCGCCGGTGATCTGAAGGGTCTTGTCCGCCCGCGCGAGGTCCAGAATCGCTTTCCCCATCCGCCCTTTGCTGCCAATCACTGCAATCTTGGTGGCCATACGAATAGTCTCCCCCCGATCGTCCGTCAGTTCAACCCGGCCTGGTGCAGGGTCGCAAAAAGCTTCTGTCGGCTCGGTTCGCTGATGGGCACCAGCGGCAACCGCAACTCCTCCGCCAACCAACCTCTGGCCGCCATCGCCGCCTTGATCGGGCCCGGATTGCTCTCCACGAACAGATCGCGGAACACCGCCGCATATTTCCGGTCCAGCTCCTCGGCCTTTTTCCAGTCCTTCTTTAGGCCGGCATCCACCAGGGCCTTCACCTCGGCGGGAATCAGGTTGGAGGCCACGCTGACCACTCCCACCGCACCCCGCTTCATGAACTCCACCGTCATGGCATCGTCGCCGCTGAGAATCTCGAAATCCGACGGCACCGCCGCCCGGATCGCATCCACCCGTTCCGGTTTACCTCCCGCCTCCTTGATCGACCGGATCGTCGGGCACTCCTTCGCCAACCGCCCCACCGTCTCCACGGTGATCTCCACCGCGCACCGACCCGGTACGCTGTAGAGCATGATCGGTAGGTCCGTCTCCCGCGCGATCGCCCGGAAATGCTGGAACATCCCCTCCGGGCTGGGCTTGTTGTAGTACGGCGCCACTAAAAGCAACGCGTCGGCCTTGGCCTTCTGCGCCCCGGTGGAAAGTTCGATCGCCTCCGTGGTGCTGTTGGATCCTGTGCCAGCCACCACCTGGGTCCGTTTTCGGGCGATCTGCACCGCTAACTCGATCACCCGGGCATGCTCGGCCATGTTCAGCGTGGGCGACTCGCCCGTGGTACCCACCGGCACGATCCCCTCGATCCCGGCCTCAATCTGCCGCTCAATCAGCTCCGCAAATGCCTTATCGTCGACCTTTCCGTTTCGAAAGGGCGTGACCAGCGCGGTGTAGGTGCCCTTAAACATGCCAGAACCCCTCAAAGACGATCCTCGCTGGCCCCTGCAACACCACGTGCCGCGCCCGGTCGTTCACCCACTGGAAATGAACCCGCAAAATATCGCCGCCCCGGGTCTTCACATGCACCGGTGGCTTCACCCTCTTTTGCAAGTAGGCAAGGATCGAGGAGGCTACCACGCCTGTCCCGCAGGCCAGTGTCTCCCCCTCCACCCCCCGCTCGTAGGTACGTACCTCGATCCGGTTGCCACGGCCCACCTCCACGAAATTCACATTGGTTCCGGCCGGAGCAAAGAAGTTGTGGAAACGGATCGCCCGACCGTTCCTCTCCACGTCCACCCCGTCCACGGAGCGGACAAACTCCACCGCATGCGGCACCCCGGTGTGGATGCAGTCCAGCTTCACCCGCCGGCCGGCCGCCGTGATCTCCTTGCCCAACCGCGGCCAACCAGGGTCGGACATCGAAACCTTCACCTCCTTACCCAGGATCTCCAACTGCACCGGCCCGGCCTTGGTTTCCACCCGCATCGTCTTTCCCCTCCAACCTGTGGCCGCGCGGACGAGTAGGGCAAAACAGCGCGCCCCGTTGCCACACATCTCTGCCTCCCCACCGTCCGCATTGTAATACCGCATTCGGAAATCCGCCCCGCGACCCCGCGGCTTCTCCACCACCAGCACTCCGTCCGCCCCCGCCCCCCGGCGGCGGTCGCACCAGGAGGCGATCCGCTCCCGGGTCAGCCCCAGCCCGCCCTTACGCCCGTCAAAGCCCAGGAAGTCGTTGCCCGCTCCTTCCAGCTTCCAAAATCGCACGGCCCGGCTCACGACTTTCTCTCCCCACGCCATAGATCCGCCACCCGCTCGCGGGGTCGCACCACCCGGGCCCGGGTTCCCGTCACGAGGATCTCGGCCGGGCGAGGGCGGGTGTTGTAGTTGGAGGCCATCGCAAAACCATAGGCGCCGGCGCTGAGGATCGCCAACCGATCCCCGCGCTCCACCGGCGGCAACATCCGGTCGTGCCCGAACACGTCACCCGATTCGCAGACCGGACCCACCACGTCCGTGGAAATCGCCCCTGGCCGCGGCTTGCCGATCGGCTCAATCTGGTGGAACGCCTCGTACAGCGTCGGCCGGATCAGGTCATTCATACCCGCATCCACCACGGTAAAATGCTTCCGCCCGGTCTGCTTCCGGTACAACACCTCCGTCACCAGCACCCCGGCATTCCCCACCAGGAAGCGTCCAGGCTCCAAAAGGATCTGCATCCGTAAATCCCGTAACAGGGACACCAGGGAAGCGGCGTACTCGTTCAGCGTCAGGAAATGGTGCGCCTTGGAGGTCTTCCACCAACCGTCACGCCCGCTGGCCAAGGCGTCCTGATAAACAATTCCCACCCCGCCCCCGATGTCGAAGTAATCGAGCCCGTACCGGTCCCGCAGCCGGGCCACCAGCGGCACCATCTTTCGCACCGCCGCCCGAAAAGGCGCCGCCTGCGTGATCTGCGACCCGATGTGCATCTGAATCCCGCGCAGGCGCAGATACCGGTTCCCGGCGGCCCGACGGTAAATCGCCGCCACTTCCTCAAAAGGAATCCCGAACTTGTTTGCGTAGGTGCCGGTGGTGATCTTGGCATGCCCGCCGGCCGCCACGTCTGGATTCACCCGCAACGCCACCGGCGCCCATCGACCCTTCTTTCTGCCCGCGACCGCCGCGATCGCCTGAAGCTCCTCTTCGCTCTCCACATGAAAAGCCTTCACCCCGGCCCGCAAGCCTGCCTCAATCTCCTCCTCCGTCTTGCCCACGCCCGCAAAGACACACTTGGCCGCCTTACCCCCCGCCTTCCGCACCCGCTCCAGCTCCCCGCCGCTCACCACGTCGAACCCACTCCCCGCGCGGGCCAGTAGATTTAGGATGGCCAGGTTGCTGTTGGCCTTGACCGAGTAACAGACCAGCGGATCCAGTGCCCGGAGTACTCCACGCAGACGGCGGTAATGATCCAGAATGGTTCCGGCGGAATAAACGTATAAGGGAGTGCCATGCCGGTCGGCCAAAGCCTCCAAGCCCACCCCTTCCACGTAAATCTTCCCGCCCTTTCTCTGAATCCGATGCATCAAAGGATCATACCGAATCCACGCCCCGCCATCCACCCCCTATCTCCCCCTTCAATCTCCCATCTGCCCCCTAAACGTAATCGTAAACGTAAACAGGGGCTGCCTATCTTTAGCTTCATGAGCCATTGGCTTGTGAAACAGGAACCCTCCACCTACCCCTTCTCCCGTTTCCTCAAGGAAAAGAAAGTGGTCTGGGACGGGGTCCGCAACTACCAGGCCCGCAACTTCCTCCGTCAGATGAAAAAGGGCGATCGGGTGCTTTATTATCACAGCGTCGACGAACGGGCCGTGGTCGGCACCGCCAAAGTCTCCCGCACCGCCTTTCCCGATCCCACCGCCCCCCAAGGCGAAGACTGGACCTCGGTTGAATTATCCGTGGATCGGCCCTTCCAAACTCCCGTCACCTTGGATCAACTCAAGGCCGATCCCCGCTTCCGCGATCTTCTCCTTCTTCGTCAGTCCCGCCTCTCCGTCATGCCGGTCCCAGCCCCGCTTTTTGCGGCGATTCTGAAACTCGGTCAGGCCTTGGCGTAGACCTTCGCGCCCTTTCGCACAAACTCCTTCGCTTTCTCCTCCAACCCGGCCTTCAGCGCTTCCTCCTCTTTCACCCCCTGTTCCGCCGCGTATTTCCGGACATCCTCGG
>JBILFP010000018.1:0-20677 GCA_044351535.1 Methylacidiphilales bacterium | reverse complement strand
GGACTCCTGATTATCGTCGGCGTGATGCTCGACACCATGCGGCAGGCGGAAACCTATCTTCTCCAGCGTCACTACGACGGGTTCCTGCGCAAGGGCAAGATCAAGGGCCGCACCACGACGGCCATGGGAGGCGGCACCAACGCCATTTCCGAGCGACAGATTGCCTGGCTCCTTGTGATCATCGCCGTGATTGCCCTCGCCGGGGTAGTTCTCTCGATCCGCTAGGCCCACCGGGCCCATGCCTCCGATTCCCATCAAAGACGCGGCGGGCATCGTCGGAATGCGCGCCAGTTGCCGCATGGCCCGCAAGATTCTCGAGGAGCTCTGTCATGAACTGGAACCCGGTCGCACTACCGGCGAGATCGACAAAAAAGCAGGAGAGCTGATTGCCAAGCACGGAGCCCGGAGCGCCTTTCTCGGATACCGGAAATTCCCGGGTCAGCTTTGCATCTCCGTGAACGAGGAGGTCGTTCACGGCATCGGCGGGTCCCGGCGCTTGGCCTATGGAGATGTCGTGAAGCTGGATGTCGGGATCATCCTGGATGGCTGGGTAGGGGACACGGCCACCACCATGGGAGTCGGCGCGATCACGCCTGCGCGGCAACGATTATTGGAACGAACCACGGCAGCCTTGGCAGCGGGCATCGCGGCGGCTCGGGGTGGGGTAAAGTTGGGCGACGTAAGCCATGCCGTGGAGAAAACGGTGAAGGAGGCTGGATACAGCGTGGTGCGGGAGTTTGTGGGACACGGCGTGGGTCGGAAGTTGCATGAAGAGCCCCAGATTCCGAATTTCGGCCGGGCCAACACCGGGCCCATTCTCCGGCCGGGCATGACCCTGGCCATTGAGCCGATGGTAAATGAGGGGAGTCCCGAGGTTCGGATCCTCAAGGACGGATGGACGGCGGTAACGGCGGACGGCAAGGACTCCGCCCATTTTGAGCACGTGATCCTGATCACCGAGGGGGAACCGGAAATATTAACCGAATCTGTTGATGCGGATGGGGATAGGAAGGTGCTTGCCAAGAGTCTGGCGGCTCGATAGCATTTAAATTTACGTCTTATGAAGGTACGAGCATCTGTTAAACGCCGCACGAGCGACTGCCAAGTCGTCCGCCGCCGTGGTCGTATCTACATCATCAACAAGAAGAACCCGCGGTTGAAGCAGAGGCAGGGATAAGGGTATGCCGCGAATTCTTGGCGTGGATGTTCCGGGTGAAAAGAGGGTGGAGTTTAGTCTTCGCTATGTTTATGGCATCGGACCGACCCGCGCCCAGCAGGTGGTGGCCGAAGCAGAGATTCCCACGGAACTTCGCGCGAAGGATCTGACCGACCAACAGATCAATCGGATCATCGGCGTGATCCAGCGGAATCGTTTTCTCATCGAGGGCGACCTGCGCCGCGATATTCAACAGAACCTGAAGCGTCTGCAGTCGATCAACTGCTACCGGGGCATTCGCCACCGGAAGGGCCTACCGGTCCGTGGTCAGCGTACTTCCACCAACGCCCGCACCCGCAAAGGTCCCCGCAAGACGGTGGGCGTCATCCGCAGCAAGGACGCCAAATCCGCCAAGACGTAAGCCATGAGCGACGCCGACAAGAAACCCGCAGAGAAAAAGCCCGCCCCGGCCAAGGCCGAGGGCGCCAAACCCGCCGCTCCGAAGGAAAAGAAGCCGAAGGCCGCCGGAGGCAAGGGCGCTCCCAAAGATGCGGCCCCCAAGGCCGAGCCGATCATCGCTCCGGAGAGCCTCACCCTCGACGGTCTCGATGACGCTGCGAAGGTCAAAATCCCGAAGATCAAGGGTGCGAAGCAGATTCAGCACGGCGTGGCCCACGTGTTGGCCACTTTCAACAACACGGTGGTTTCGATCACTGACCAGAAGGGGAATGTGATCGCCTGGTCGAGCGCCGGGAAGATGGGTTTCCGTGGTTCCAAGAAATCGACCGCCTACGTCGCCCAAGTGGTGGCCCAAGACGCCTGCCGTCAGGCCATGGCCCACGGGGTGAAGGAGGTGGAGGTTCGTCTCAAGGGTCCGGGCACCGGCCGCGAATCGGCCGTGCGCGCCCTGCAGGCCGTCGGGCTTGAGGTGAGCACGATCCGCGACGTAACCCCCGTGCCGTTCAACGGTTGCCGCATGCGCAAGGCGCGGCGCGTCTAAGGAGAATTTATGGCCCGCTACACCGGTCCCCGCGACAAGATCAACCGCCGCTTTGGCCAGCCGATTTTCGGCGCCTCCAAGGCCCTCGAGCGACGCAATTTCCCGCCGGGCGTGCACGGGGCGAAGGGCCGGAGGAAGCAATCCGATTATGCCATCGCCATGGGCGAGAAGCAGAAGATGAAGTACGGCTACGGCCTGCTCGAAAAGCAGTTCCGCCGCGTCTACCAGAAGGCCATCCAGAGCCGCGGGGTGACGGGCGAGAAGATGCTGCAGATTTTGGAGACGCGACTGGATACGCTGGTCGACCGGCTGGGCTTTTCCGCCACGCGCCGGGGCGCCCGCCAGATGGTGTCTCACGGCCACATCAATGTGAACGGTCGCCGGGTGAGCATTCCCAGCTTCTCCTGCCGCGCCGGGGACGTAATCGAAGTGCGGGACCATCCGAAGTCCCGCCAGCTCGGCACCCGTGGGCTGGAGACCACCCAGATCCGGCCGCTGCCGGATTGGCTGACGCTCAATAAAGACGCTTTCAAGGGAACCCTGAACCGGATTCCCACCCGCGAGGAGCTGACTCCCGTGGCCAACGAGCAGTTGGTCGTGGAGCTTTACTCGAGGTCGTAAGATTTCCGCCGCCGCTACCACGGCGGATGCACAGAAACATCAACTCGGCCGTCGGTCCTCTCCCAAGGTAGCGGGGAGGGGGTAACCCGGCCGGAAAGAGACAGACCATGCCCCTGAGACTTGGACGATTTGAACTGCCGAACCGGCTGCAGAAGGACGAAGCCGGCTCCGACGAAATCTACGGAAAATTCACCGCCGAGCCCTTCGAGGCCGGATACGGCCACACGCTAGGCAACTCCCTCCGTCGGGTGCTCCTGAGCTCCCTCGAGGGCGCGGCCATCACCAGCGTGAAGATCGCCGGGGTGCAGCACGAGTTCAGCACCATCGACCACGTGGTTGAGGACGTGACCGAAATCGTGCTCAACCTGAAGAAACTGAAGTTTAAGCTCCCTAACCGGGAACCCCGCCTGCTCACCCTCAAGGTGAACAAGGAAGGGCCGGTGACCGCCGCCGACATCGAGTTGGACGCCGGCATTGAGATCCTCAACCCGAAGGAAGTCATCTGCACCCTGGACAAGAAGGCCAAGTTTGAAGCCGAGCTCGAGGTGCGGGTGGGCCGTGGCTATGCGACCTGGGAAGAGAACAAGCGCGAGGATTCACCCATTGGCTTGATCCCGGTGGACTCCCTCTTTTCGCCCGTGAAAAAGGTGAAGTACGAGGTGAAGAACACCCGCGTGGGCCAGCGGACCGATTACGACAAGCTGGTGCTGGAGATCTGGACGGACGGCCGTCTGACCCCGGACGAGGCCTTGCTGCATGCCTCTGGGATCCTGCGCCACCATCTGGATATCTTTGCGAACTTTGACAAGGAGCCGATCGAGTTCGAGGAGGTGAAGTACGAGGCGCCGGTGGAAAACACCGCACTAAAGAAGCTGCTGGCGATGAGCGTGAATGAGATCGAACTCTCCGTCCGCGCCGCCAACTGCCTGAACAACGCCAACATCACCACCGTCGGCCAACTCGCCCTCAAGAGCGAGGCCGAGATGCTCAAGTACCGCAACTTCGGCAAGAAGTCGCTGAACGAGATCAAGGACAAGCTGACGTCGCTCGGACTCTCCCTCGGGATGAAGTTCGACAGCGCCCTGCTGGCCAGCCTGCCCCCGCCTCCGGTGGAAGCACCGGGTGCCAATGGGAATGCCTAGTCATGAGGCACCTACGTCGCACCGTTAAGCTCGGCCGGACTTCCCAGCATCGCGACAGCATGCTGGCGAACCTGGTCGGGTCGCTGATCCGTCACGAGCGGGTCCGTACCACCGTGGCCCGAGCCAAGGCGGCCCGGCCGGTGGCAGAAAAGCTGGTGACTCTCGGCAAAAAAGGGTCGCTGCATCACCGCCGTCAGGCGATTGCCGCGCTCCATGAGAACGACCTCGTCCACAAGCTGTTTGCGGAGATCGCCCCCCGGTTCAAGAACCGGGCGGGGGGTTACACCCGCATCCTGAAGCTGGGACCCCGGATCGGGGATGGAGCGCCGACGGCCCTGCTGGAGTGGGTGGAGCGTCCGGCACCCGAGCCCGAAGCCCCGAAAGAGGAAAAGGGCAAGGCCAAGGCCGCCAAGGAAGAAAAACCCAAGGCAGCAAAAAAGAAGTAAACATCCAACGTTTCGAAAAAAGCGCCGGTGGGAAAATTTCCCCCGGCGCTTTTGTTTTAAGCAGACCAGTTGGCGACGAGGCGGAACAGAATCCAAGCGAGGCCGCAGGCCACGGCTGCGGCCAAAAGAACTTTTCGGCGAGCCAATCTGCCTTCCACCTTCAAGACAGGTTCCCGCCTGGGCACTAAAGTAGCAGGGGTAGGGTAGCTTCCATTCCTAGCCCGGGGAACTTGAGCCGACTCCTCGACCAGGCGGCGGGCGGTTTGCCCTAACCGGGTGGACTCCCGATTCACCCGACGTAGCTCCTCACGGAGGGGGTCGCGCTTAAAGCCGGGCAATGACATGACTATATCTTTGGGGAATACCTTGTAGGTGACAAGAGACCCCGGGGACTATTTCCCCAAGGCGTTGGGAACAAATCCAGCCAGATTATTTTAAAATCTGGAAAAGAATGAGGCCAAGAAAGATGGCGACAATGAGAGGTAGGTTAAAGGCCAGCCCACGGAGGAAATTATCGACGAAGGAATCGCTGCTGCTGGAGGAGGTGGCACCAGCGCCTGAACTCTCATCGCCGCCTTCGGCAGGTTCGAGGTCACGTCCGCGCAATGCATCCAACTTGGCGCGGGACTGGGTGTAAACGGCCTGGGCCTGATCGACTTTGGCGAGGGCCCGGGCCAGCTCCTCTTCAATGGAGGAGGGGCTCCACTCGGACGGTTCGATCGCATTGATTTCCGCCAACTGCTCGCTGAAGGTTTGACGGGTTTCGTGCATCTGCTCGACCTCCTTGCGGCTTTGGGCCTCGGCCCGTTCCAGGATGACGATGGCGCGGAGGAGTCGTTCCCGGATTTCCCGTTGACCGTGGATCAGCTCGGTTCGGCGCGTGTTGAGTTCCGTCAGTTGGCGGGCGCGTTCCTGCAGCTCCTGCTGTTGCCGCTGGAGAAGAAGCAGCTCCTGTTGGCGTTGCTGGAGCTCCTGTCCAATATGCTCCATCGCGCCGCCGGAACCCATGGGGAGACCGGGCTGCTCTTCGGAAGAGGTGGGGCGCGATCGGCTCAAGGAATGACGATGACGGTGCCGATTTTTAGATTACGGTCGTCGAGTCCTGGATTGGCGGCCTTGATTTTGGCGATTTCCTCGTTGAGATCGAGGGAAGCGGGGTAGTACTGCTTGGCCAGCTTCCAAAGGGTATCGCCCTTGGAAATGGCGTGCTGTTTGGCGCCGGCCGGAGGCACCGCGGCTTCGGCGGGAGCCGGGGGCGGGGTGGCGGCGGGAACGGAAGGCATGTTGGCTTCTGCCCGGGCGGCCTTTTCGGCCGCCGGGGGTGTGGCGGGAACCACCGCCGGGGTCGCCTTGGGTGGCGCAGCGGCACCGGCGGCCTGGGAGACTTGGGCCTCCTTGGCGGCAAGTGCACCCTGCAGTTGGGTGACTTGTTGTTTGAGATCGACGTTTTCTTTGCTGATCCGGGCGATTTCGGCGGCGTTCTGGATGCCGGTATTGGTGAGGCTGAGGGCAAAATCGATCTTGGCCTTTTCCATGGAGGCGAGGACTTCCTCGCGCTCGGCGGCGTTGGGTCGGGCCTCGAGATATTTTTGGTAGAAGTAAATCGCGCTGATCGGGTCGCCCAGTTTGTCGCCGTAAAGGAGGCCGATCTGCAGGTAGGCCTTTGCGACGTTGGGATTCACCGCCAAGGCCTTCTCGAACTGCTTGATGGCGGCCGGGTAGTTGAGATCAGCGATATCCTTGGTGGCTTGACGGAAAAATGGGTTTCGTTCGTCTTCAGAATCGGAGCCGGGAGGGGTTTGGGAGCAGGAGGAAAGAATGACGACGGCCAGGAGGGCGGGGAGAAAAGAAAATAGATTCATCAGGATATGTTGATCGGGCAGAGGGAATTCCGCAAGCCAAGGGTTTGCCTTGGCGATAGGGAAGGGGTGGTTTATGGTTTCTGGTTTCGGGGTCATAGCTCAGTTGGTAGAGCGCCTCAATGGCATTGAGGAGGTCTGGGGTTCGAATCCCCATGGCTCCAGACAAAGTCTGGAGCCATGAAACCCAACTACCCGGAGGGGTAATGAGGATGGCGCGGGGCAGTTCTGCGGGGGCGCAATCCCCATGGCTCCACGCGGAGCGTGGAGCATAAGTTTAAACAACTGGAGTCGTAATTAAGCGGTTGGCCAGGAACAGCCGCCCCTACCTGGTTTCGAGGTCAAACAGGACAGCCTATTCATGGCTAAGTTTTCGCCTATATGAAAGCTTATGTCCGAACCCCTTCCATCCATGAAAGGTAAGGTGGTCCTCATCACTGGGGCGACGAGGGGGATTGGCCGCGCGGGGGCCGAGGCGATGGCGTCGCTTGGTGCGGCTCTGATCCTGGTGGGAAGGGACGAAGGGCGGTTGCAGGAAACCAAGAAAGCCTGTGAGGCAAGGGGGGCTACTGCGGTTCGCATTTACCAGGCGGACCTGAGTCTAAAAAAAGCCGTGGCAGATCTGGCTCATCGGGTCACCGCCTACGAGCCCAAGCTGGATGTGTTATGGAACAACGCCGGGGGATATTTTGCCGAACGGATCGTCACAACGGAGGGGTATGAAAAGACCTGGGCCATGAACCATTTGGCCTATATCGATCTCACCCAGTTGCTTTTTCCTTTATTAGAGAAGTCGGATGACCCCAGGGTGCTCTGCACCGCCTCGGAGGCGCATCGTTGGGGCAAAATGGAGTGGGACAACCTGCAGGGCGAAAAGAGGTGGGACGGATGGAAAGCCTACTGCAATTCAAAACTGACCAATCTCCTGTACGTGGCCGAGCAGGCTCGCCGCTTGGACGGATCACCCATCCGGGTGTGTGCCGTCCATCCCGGGTTGGTGAACTCGGCATTCGGGGACGAGAACAGTGGGTTGAAATCGAAAGCTTTTCTTTGGTTGAAGCGGACCTTTGGGCGTACGAATGAGCAGGGGGCTGACACGGCCGTCTGGCTCTCGGCCCGAATGGAGCGGCCCGTCCAAGGTGGGTACTACTCGAACCGGGCGGAAAAGATTCCTTCGGTGGCCGCCCGAAGCTTGGAGGATAGTCAGCGCCTGTGGAAAATCAGCGAGGCCGGACCGTGAAGCTGAAAATTGGTTCTCTGGAGTTGGCCACGAACCTCTGCCTGTCGCCCTTGGCGGGTTACACTAACCTGCCCTTTCGCCGGGTCGTCCGAGAGTTGGGCGGATGCGGGTTGGCCACCACGGACTTGGTCAACGCCCGTTCTTTGTTGGAAAACAACCGGCGGGCGCTGGAGTTGGTGGCGACATCCCCGGATGACCGGCCCTGGGCGGTGCAGCTTTTCGGGGCGGTGGCCTCGGAAATGCGGGATGCGGCGAAGAAGTGCGAGGATTTGGGGGCCAACGCGGTGGATATCAACATGGGCTGTCCCGTCCGCAAGGTCTGCAAGGTGGGGGGCGGTTCCGCGATGATGACAGAACTCGCCAAGACCGCGGAATTGGTGAGGGGGATGGTGGCGGCTGTTAAGATTCCCATTACCGCCAAAATGCGGTTGGGATGGGATGAGATGAATCTTACTGCTCCGGATTTAGCCAGAGCGCTGGAAGAAGCGGGCGTGGCAGCCATCTTTGTCCATGGCCGGACCAGGGAGCAGGGATTTTCTGGCTTCGTTAACCTTCAGGGAATCGCCGCAGTGGTGCGGGCCGTGAAGGCCATCCCGGTGGTCGGCAACGGGGATGTGACCACGCCGGAAAGCGCAAAGCGCATGCTGGATGAAACAGGCTGTCACGGGGTCAGCGTCGGGCGGGGGGCCTTCTATAATCCTTGGATATTCCGGGCGATGGCCCGGCACCTTGAGACAGGGGAGTTGATACCGGAGCCGAATTTCGAGGAAAGGATCCGAGTGATGACCCGGCATCTTGAGCGAAACATCGAATTTTTCGGGGAGGAGAGGGGATGCATCCTCTTTCGCAAGGTAATGCCCTGGTACGCGCGCCGTTTTGGGCCGGCCAGCAGCTTCAAGAAGGAGGCGGTGTTGATCCGCAGTCGTCAGGATTACGACCGAGCGTTGAAAAACTACCGGGCCTGGCGGGAGCAGTTTCTCGAGGCCGACGGGACTCTGCGGGAGCCGTTTCAACCCGCCAAACTCGAGGCAGTTTTTGCCGGGGATCCTGGCGCGGTGGCGGAACGATCCGCGATCCCGGTCCCTAAGGGCCCGGTGGCAAACTGGTGATTACCAGCCCCGGCTGGAAAGGGAGGTAACGAGATTTTGGGCGGCACTTTGGGCCGCCAAAGGAAGGGCCTGACGCTGGGATTCAGTCTGGTCGCCTTGGACAAAAAAGGTGGTGTAGCCGCTGATGGTGGTCTTACCAATGACCTCTTTTTTATCCTTCATGCTGTAGACCCGGTATTCGATCGTTAGGGTGAGCTGGTATTGCAGAGTGGTCAGATACTGCTCAACCGATTGCTGGATCGGGGATCTTTCGATCTTTTTCACGGTCACCTCAAGAATCGCGTCGGCCTCGTCCTTGCGGGCATGGCGGAAGGTTCCGTCCCGGTCAATTTCCTGGAGGATGGCGTTGGTCACCGGACCCGGTACGGCGGTCTCATCCGTCTCATTGACGGCGGTGGGCACATAGAGAATCCGAATATCCTCGAACCCCGCACCCTTGGGGGTACTGCCCATCTTGTAGTTCGCGCAGGAACAGAGAACGACACAAAGGGGAAGCCAGAGCAGGGCCTTCATTGAGGCGGCACACTACGGGGTTCGGCCTGATGTCGCAAACTGATCTTAGAGCGGTCCGGTGGGGTGTTTTGCTGCTTCGTCTCGGTCAAAAGATCCTCCAGCACACGCTTACGTTGGCGGGCCTCCTGGCCCTGGGGAGAATCGGGGCTTTGGCTGAGCACCTCGTTGTAATAAACGATCGCCGCCTGGTAATTGCCGGCCTTGTCATAGAATCGGGCCACGGAAAGCGACCCACCGCTTAGGCGTTGCTTGAGCACCTCGATGTTTTCCGCCGCCTGCTCGGTCTTGTCGCTCCGGCGGAATCTTGCCACGTAGTCCTGAAATGCCTCGATGGCTTTTTGGGCGGCAGTTTGGTCGTACTGGGGCTCCCGGGCGGCTTTCATCCAGACGTAGCCGATCTGATACTGGGCGTCATCAATCAGGTCGTTCTTTGGGTACTTGTCCAAAACCTCCTCGTAAAACTTGACCGCCTCCGGCCATTTCTTTTGTTTTTCCCTGGCCAGGCCGCAGGAAAACGTGGCCAGCGGCGCATAGGGCCCAAAGGGGGCAGACCGGATGATCGTCTCGTAAATTTTTACCACCTTGTTCATGTCCGCGGGCATGGGGATCTTCCACATCATCTGGGGCTGACCAGCCAGAAAGACGTTTCCGATGGCGAACATACGCTCGATCGCCAGGTCCCAGTACTGGTTGGCGGCTGATTCCTCAATCAGTTTTTTGTAGGCCTCGTAGGCATCCCAATAGCGCGCGAGATGCTCCAGCATTTCTCCGGCCTTGTATTGGGCCTCGTTTTTACGGAAGTCATCCGGGTTTTCCTTGGCGAAATCCTGATAAATTTTGAGGGCCTGCTCGAAATATTTTAGGGAATTGGCGTTGGAATCACCCCCCCGCTTTTCCGTTTCCTTGCGGAGCCGGAGGGCTTCCTCTCGTCTTTCCTTGCCGAGTTCCCGGGCCGAATCGGCCGCCTCCTTGTCCCCCAGTTCGTCAGCCCGATCCGCGGCCTTAAACTGCTCATCCGCATCCCGATCGATTGCCTCGATCTGCTCGTAGGCCTTACCAATGCTTTCAGCAGTCCGCGCTGACTGAAGTACATCGGCCGGGGAGCCCCGGTTGCCCAGCACGTCTGATTCAAAGGTGAAACCTTCGCCGGGAGTGTAAGTCGAAAAATTCAGGGGAATGGTATAGGCGCCTTGGGCCATCCAGTTGCCCTTGGTGTCGATGTAGCCCCAGGTTGAGCTTCGTGATTCCCCGTCCAGCAGGTGGGGACCAAGCAAAATCCGGGCTTTGCCCCCTTGGAAGCCTTTTTCCACCCCGAGGATCTGGGCCGTGGTGTCCTGCCGTCCCTCGGTCCCCACCCGGGAGGTGGCGGTGCTGGAAGGAGCCGCATGGGAAACGAACGCGTCAGTGATGACTTCCTTGCCTTCCGGATTCACGAACCGCCAAGTGCCGCCTGCAAATTTATTCCCGTCTCTTTTTCCCCCTAAGTTCACCGCCGCCAGGCCCTCGGAGAAAGCCAACACCTCATCGTATTTCGGGGTGATCACGAACTCGCCCTTGCGGTCAATAAAACCCCACTTGCCGTCGGCCAGGGCTCCGCAACGATCCTCCTGAAAGAAATAAACTTGTTCAAAACGAGGCGGAACGATCATTTCGCCGGTTTTATCAATAAAGCCCCATTTACCCTCCCACTTCACGGCGGCAAGACCTTGCCGAAAAATGGCGGCATCCTCGTACTTCGGTTCCACGAGGAATTTGCCTGAGCGATTGATGAACCCCCATTTTCCACCTTCTTTCACCGCGGCCGCCTGGTCGCTGAAGAGGAAAGCATCTTCGTAGCGGGGCTCGATGACGAATTTGCCCTCGCCGTTGATGAAGCCCCACTTTCCTTCCTGCTTCACCGGTGCGAGGAAGTCTGCGAAGGGCATGGCTTCCTCGTATTGGGGCTCGAGCACAAACTTGCCGGCGGAGTTCACATAGCCCCAGCGGCCCCACCAGGCCTTTCTCGGCTGCAGGTCTATCCCGGAGTCCGCTTGACCGTGGCTAAAATCCGAACCCGAAAATACCACATAAAGTACTGCCAAACAGATACTTGTACGGAAGAAAGAATTCACGCTGAATTTAGATTAAGGTTGAGAGGGAAGCAGTCAAGGGAGCGGAAAAGCTTCGAGAAACCCCCGGTCCTAAGCTAAGCTATCTTAATGATTCGGGTTTTTGGTGGGGCCATTCTATTTCTCATCTTCCTGACGTCGGCCAAGGCGGAGGAAGCAGGTGTCGCCGGGTCTTCCGCAAAGGAGTTCGTGGTGATGACCTATAACGTGGAAAACCTTTTTGACGTGGACCGCGTGGCCAAATTCGATGACTACATTGAAATTCCGGACGACCCCAACAGCTATGGCCCGTCGAAGCTTTTGGGAAAACTCCGGGGTATCGGCAAGGTTCTACAAGCCATTCCAGGTGGCCAAGGGCCCGAGATCCTGCTGCTGAACGAGGTGGAAATTGATTTCACCCCGGAAAGTAAAATCGACAACTATGAGGAATTCTTGGCGAAGCATGCAGGGACCACGGCGGAGAAGATGCTGACCGCCGAGCTTACCGATGAACTCCGGGGGCTACCGGCCGAGGCGTGGCTGATCAAGTACCTCGAAGACATCGGTCTCAAAGGATACCGACCGGCGGTGGGGCGGGATTACGTGGATCCGGCCGGCCGCGACAACATTGCCCAGAAAAATGTGGTGCTGAGTCGGCTGCCCATCCTTGAGCATCAGACCCACGAAACCCCCGCCGCCCGGGGAATCCTGGAGGCGAAAATCGATGCTCAAGGCAAACCTCTGACGGTATTGGTCAACCATTGGAAAAGTCAGGCCGGCAATCCAGCCGCGGAAAACCAGCGACTCGGCAACGCGGAAACGGCCCGCAAGCGGTTGGATGAGATTTTAAAGGAGAACCCCTCGGCCGAGGTCATTGTGGCCGGAGATTTCAACTCCCATTACAATCAGGGCCAGCGCTACCCCTTTATGCCCAAGACCGCCGTGCAGGATGTGCTCGGATCCCAGGGCGACAAGGGGGCGATGGCGAAGGCCGATGGTCCGATCCTTTACAACCTTTGGTATGAGTGCCCTGTCGACCAGCGATACTCGGATGAATACGGGGGTGAGTGGGGGACGCTCATGCAGACCTTGGTGACGCGCGGACTCCTGGACGGCCAGAATATCGAGTATGTGGACGGGAGTTTTGCCCAGGTTTTTGTGGACGGGGCGAACCGTCAACCCCCCTTCGGCACGCCCTGGCGATGGACGAATTATGGAACCGGTTTTGGCACCAGCGATCACTTTCCCGTGGCGGCCAGGTTTCGGATTCTGGAAAAACCGGAAACGCGAACGCTCAGCAACCCCTCGGGCGGGCCGCAACCCCCCAAGGAGCCACTCAAGCTGGCTTTCGACAAGGTGGATCGATCCAAACTGAGAAATGCCTCCGTCCTTAAGGATGCGGATTCCGAAGCGATGGCCAAGGCCATGGGGGAGACGTTTCTCGTGGAAGGAACCCTCTCGAAAGTGCGTCCCCTCGAGGTGGAAGTCGATGGAAAGGCCTACTCCCTGCACTCCTTCGACAAAAACCTCAGGGATGGGTTGCGCTTAAAGGAGAAAGGGAAGGACTTTAAGTTTGTCGGGGAGTTGGGGCTGTTTAAGGGGAAGCTCCAGTTCGTGGTCCACGACCCGAGCTGGATCAAATAAACCTCAGGCGCGGTTTGCCTCGCGGGTGAGCCGGCCCAGCCGCTGCTCAATCTCCGGAGTCAGCTGCTCCCAATGGAATCGCCAAGCCCAATTTCCGCTTTCCCGGCCCGGCACGTTCATGCGGGCGGATGAATCCATTCCCAACACATCCTGCAGCGGATAGATGGCAGTGTTGGCGTTGGAGCGAAGGGCCAGGGCGATCAGATCCCAGTGGATCTGGGAGCCGTCACATTTCAGGTACGTGCGGATGGTGTGGCGTTCCCGCTCGATCTGCTCGGGGGTCCGGGTGGAGTCCTTCCCGGGTTCACTACGATACCAGCCGACCGTGGTGTCGTTGTCATGGGTTCCGGTGTAAACCACACAGTCTTTGGGATAGCTCTCGGGACGGAATTCGGCTGCCTTGGGGTCGTCCCCGAAGGCGAACTGCAGGATTCGCATGCCGGGATAACCAAGGCCATCACGGAGTTTCTCCACGTCCGGGGTAATGACCCCCAGGTCCTCGGCGATGATCGGCATGGCGCCGAGGGCGTTCTTGGCCGCATCAAACAACTTCCGGTCCGGTCCCGGCACCCATTTGCCCTTCACCGCGGTCGCTTCGGTGCCAGGGATTTCCCAATAAGCGGCAAAACCACGGAAGTGGTCGATGCGAACAATGTCGTACAAAGCGAAGGCGGCCTTCAGTCGTGAAATCCACCAGGCGTAGCCCTCCTCATGATGCACGTCCCAGCGGTACAGAGGATTGCCCCAACGCTGTCCGGTGGCGCTGAAGTAGTCCGGCGGGACGCCTGCCACCACCGTCGGTTGACCATTCGGCTCCAAGGAGAAGAGGTCGGGGCGGCACCAGACGTCGGCGCTGTCGTGCGCGACAAAAATGGGCACATCCCCGATGATGGAAACCCCGCGTCCCTGGGCCTCGCGCCGGAGGGCATCCCACTGATGGAAGAACAAAAACTGGAGGATTTTGGCATGCCGGATTTGGGTTGCGTGTTCCTTGCGAGCGGCCTGCAGGGCCTGAGCCTCCCGCCGGACCAGCGGGGCAGGCCACTTGACCCAAGGGCCATTGCCGTAATGCTGCTTGAGGGTGGTGAAAAGGGCATAGTCCTCCAGCCAGTAGTGGTTTTGCTCCTCAAACTTGGCGAGTCCGGCCTTGAGTTGAGCCGAGGCGCGACGGGCAAAGGAGCGGGCAGCCTTTTCCAGGATAGGAACCCGGGCCTCGATGACGGGCCCGTAGTCGACCTGATCCTGCGGAAAGGAGGGGAATTTCTTAAGATCGGCCTCGAGAAGTAGCCCTTCATCGCGCAAAGCCTCAAAAGAAATGAGCATGGGGTTGCCGGCGAAGGTCGAGAGAGTTTGGTAAGGAGAATCGGCGTACCCGGTGGGGCCTAGCGGCAGAACCTGCCAGAGCCGCTGAGACATTCCGTGCAGGTGGGCGAGCCAACGATGGGCTTCAGGTCCAATTTCCCCAATCCCGTAGCGGCCGGGAAGTGAGGTGGGATGGAGGAGGATGCCGGCGGCGCGGGGAAATTCCATAAGCAGGAAAGGATTTAAAGGGGAAATGGACGGGCGGGGAAGGGGGAATCAGCGGATAAATAGCCAACCGCAGAGAGCCAAGATCGGTACCAGAATGGGCAGGGAGTACCGGAAGATGTAACTGAAGAAGGAGGGCATCTTGATTTTGGCGGCATCGGCAATCGACTTCACCAAAAGGTTGGGACCGTTGCCGATATAAGTGGCAGCGCCAAAAAAGACGGCGCCTAGCGAGATCGCCGCAAGCGTATGGGGGTCGTTGGCGGCGAACATGGCCACCTCCTGCGGGTTCAGGAGATGAAGGGGCGGCTGATGAAGGGCCAAGGCCAAGGTTAGAAATGTCAGGTAGGTGGGGGCGTTGTCGAGAAACGCCGAAAGGCTTCCGGTCATGAAGTAAAACTGAAGGTCGCTAGGATGCCCGAACTTGTCGGAGTGCACGGTCAGGGTGTGAATGACGGGAACCAAGGTTGCGAAAATTCCCAAAAACAGCCAAGCCACCTCCTTCAGGGGTTCGAAATTGAAATCGTTCTTGGTGCGAATCGCAGGATCGGTGAAACGGTGGGATAGGCCGGCCGCGGCCGCCATGATTGCCTCCGGCACACCCCAAGGGGCGCCGGCGCCCCGCAACAAAACGGCCGCCAGAATCACCAGGATAAACCAGGCATTCTTGGCTCCATCTAGACGAAAGGCCTCCTGGGCCGTCTCCTTTTCCCGAATTGGCTGGGGAGCCCGGCGAAAGTTGATGGAATCAAAAATATAAAAAACCAACAAAAGCAGTCCGATGACCAGCAACCAGTCGGGCCAAAGGTGAAAGAGCGTCCAGAAAAAAGGCACCCCGCGCAGGTAGCCAAGAAACAGGGGCGGATCCCCCACGGGGGTCAAGCACCCCCCCACGTTGGCCACGATGAAGATAAAAAATACGATGTGAAATCCAGTGATCCGGTATTTGTTCATCCGAATCCAGGGCCGGATCAAGAGCATGGCGGCGCCGGTAGTTCCCAGAATGTTAGCCAAGAGCCCGCCGACCGTGAGAAACGCCACATTGCGAAACGGGGTGGCTTCTCCGGCTACCCCGAGATGGATCCCTCCCGTCACGACATAGAGGGATCCGATCAAAGCCATGAAGCTGATGTACTCCTGTAGGGAGTGGATCAAGGGATCGGCCTGACGGCGCCCGATCAGGTAATAGGTCATGACAATCGCGGCCATACAGACGCTGAAAATATGGTAGCGCTGGTGCCAAAGCTTTGGGGTCAGAAGGGGGCCCACGGCAATGGCCCCCAAAAGGAGAACGAAAGGAGCCAAAATCCAAAGCGGCGGGGCAGCTCCCAAGTCCATCACGGCAAATGGCATCGTGCTTGGATGCAGGGGGTTAATGAGAGGGTCAAGCGGAACTGATTCTCTCCCCGTGGCCTTGCCCTTCCGGGAAGTCCGACTAGCCTTGAGCCCATGGCCGGGACTGTCACGGGAGCAATGGGTTACAACTCCAAGGTTGAGGGCAACATCGTCCTGACGACGCTGGATGCAGCCGTGAACTGGATGAGAAAAAATTCCCTTTGGCCGATGCCCATGGGCCTGGCTTGTTGTGCGATCGAACTGATGGCGTCCGCGTCTGCCCGTTTTGACATTGCCCGATTCGGCGCCGAGGTGATGCGCTTTTCCCCTAGGCAGTCCGATCTCATGATCGTGGCTGGCACCGTCACTTACAAAATGGCCTTGGCGACCAAACGAATCTGGGACCAGATGGCCGAGCCCAAGTGGTGCATTGCCATGGGGGCCTGTGCCAGCACGGGCGGGATGTACCGGAGCTACGCCGTGCTGCAGGGAATTGATCATCTCGTGCCGGTGGATGTGTACGTCTCCGGTTGCCCGCCGCGCCCGGAAGCGGTGCTGGAGGCGCTGATGAAACTTCAGGACAAGATCGCCAAGAGCCGCGGCGTGGTGCTCAACCAAAAACAGGCGGCATGAGCGAAGCCTCGGCTGACGCCTCCGCGGATCTCGTTTCCGCCGTCAAGATTCTGCCGGAGTTTCGGGGGGAGAGTTCCTGGGAGGTTCCAAAGGAAAAACTTCTGGAGTTAATGCAAGCCCTGAAAAAGGAAGGGATGACCTACCTCGTAGACATCACGGCCGTGGACAATCATGGAGAGGATCCGCGCTTTGAAATGGTGTACGAGCTTTGCGATCTCGCCGCCCGGCGTCATCTTCGGGTGAAAACCCGGGTTTCGGAAGGGGACGCAGTCCCTTCGGTGAGCTCGATTTGGAGGGGGGCCGATTGGCATGAGCGGGAAGCCTGGGACATGGTGGGGGTGAAAATCTCCGGGCATCCGGATCTTCGCCGCATCCTGATGTGGGACGGTTACCCGCACCATCCGCTCCGCAAGGATTTTCCCCTGGAAGGCCTGCCTACGGAGATGCCGGATATTGCTTTTACCGCCAAAGCTCCGCTCGAGGGTGGACCGTTTGTGACGAGTCCGGCGCCCTTTTCGCATGAACGCGAACCCCGGGCCCGACCGGCGGAGGAAAAAAGCCTGTGAGTTCCGCGACCACCACCTTGGAGTTCGGTGACACGCTCGCCCGCACCGCGGAGATGGCGCCGCAGTTGGATGTCGGAGAGAAGCTCGTCCTCAACATCGGCCCCTCCCATCCAAGCACCCACGGGGTTTTGCGCTTGGTGCTGGAGTTGGACGGCGAGGTGATCACCAAGGCGGACTGCGATATCGGCTATCTGCACCGCGGGGATGAGAAGATTGCGGAGAACATGACGTGGAACCAGTTCGTTCCCTACACCGATCGTCTCGACTACCTGGCACCGCTGGCGAACAACGTGGCCTACGCCTGTGCGGTGGAAAAGCTGATGGGCTACGAGTTGCCGCCCCGGGCCAAGGCAACCCGGGTGATCTGTTGTGAATTGGCCCGTATTTCCGCGCACCTTCTGGGGCTGGGGGCCTTCGCCATGGATGTCGGCGCCATGACGATGTTTCTCTACACCTTCACGGAACGGGAAAAGATCTACAACCTGATCGAACTCCTGACCGGGGCTCGCTTCACCACCAGCTTTACCCGCGTGGGTGGACAGACCCGCGACTTGCCGCCGGGTTTTCTGGAGGGAGTGAAGGAGTTCAGCGAGCAGTTCGTGGGTCGGTTGGATGAATTTGGAAAAATGCTGAACCGCAACCGGATCTTTGTGGATCGCACCAAGGATGTGGGGGTGATCTCGGCCGAGACCGCCCTCGATTTTGGTCTGACCGGGCCCAATCTCCGCGGTTCGGGCCATGACTACGACGTCCGGAAATATTTTCCCTATCTCGGCTATGAAACTTACGACTTCGAGGTGCCAGTTGGCCAGACCGGAGACTGCTACGATCGGTTTGCCGTCCGCATGGAGGAGATGCGGCAGAGCGTAAAGATTCTCTTGCAGGCGGTGGCGAAGATGCCGGGGGGCGCCTGGATGGTGGATGATCCCAAGAACGTGCTCCCGCCCAAGGACAAGGTGCTCACCAAGATGGAGGAGTTGATCCATCAGTTCCTCGTGGTGACGCAGGGTCCGGATGCGCCTCCGGGGGAGGTTTATTTTGGGGCGGAAAATCCCAAGGGCGAATTGGGTTTCTATCTTAACAGCCGGGGAGGGGGCGTGCCGCATCGGTTAAAGATCCGGGCCCCGTCGTTCTGCAACCTCGGCGTCCTCAACTCGCTCCTGCCCGGTCACACCGTCAGCGACGTGCCCGCCATCCTGGGCAGCATCGATTTCGTCATGGGGGAGTGCGACCGATGAGCCTTCCGCTTGAGGCCGGCACCGAGAACTGCGTGGGACCCGAGAAAGGGGAAATCCCCCCGGGCCTGGTCCAAAAAGCCGACGAGGTGGTAAAACAGTACCCGGCCTCCAAACGCAGCGCCGTTCTTCCGCTTCTTCACCTCTGGCAGGAGCAGTTCGGCTACATCGGGCCTCGCGGGGTGGAGTGGATCGCCCAAAAGTTGGACCTGCAGGAGATCCAGGTGCTGGAGCTGGTCACTTTCTATCCCTGGTTCCGCCAGCGTCCGTACGGCCGGTTCCATTTCCGGGTCTGCCGCACGTTGCCCTGCGCCTTGGGCGGGGCCGGCAAAACCTTTGCCGCCCTGGAAAAGTTAATGGGGGTGAAGGGGGATCCCCATCACGGGACTTTGGTGAGCGAGGATGGAAGGTTTTCATTGGAGTACGCGGAGTGTCTGGCGTCCTGCGGAACGGCGCCGGTAATCCTCTGTAACGACGATTTCCACGAAAAGGTGGACGAGGTGCGCGCAGCCGAACTGGTTGCGGCATGCAAGTGAGGGCGTGATGGCAGCCAAGGAACGGCGTCTGATCCTGAAGCATGTGGATGCGCCCGGTTACACACCGGACATCGCGTGCTACCGCAAACACGGGGGCTACGAGCATTTGAAGAAAGGCCTCGCGATGGGGGCCAACGCTATCCGGGAGGAAGTGAAGAAGAGCCAGCTGCGTGGCCGCGGCGGGGCCGGTTTTTCCACAGGGATGAAGTGGAGCTTCATCGATCCTGCCAAGGTCACTAAACCGATTTACCTGATCTGCAATGCGGACGAATCGGAACCCGGCACCTTCAAGGATCGCCAGATCATCCACAAGGATCCGCATCAGTTGCTGGAGGGGATGATCCTCAGCTGCTTCGCCAACGGGGTGAAGCTAGCTTACCTCTACATCCGCTGTGAGTTTACCACCGGCTGGAAGGTGTTGGAAAAGGCGATTGCCGAGGCGAAGGCGGCCGGCTTCCTTGGGAAAAATATCCTCAACAGCGGCTACGATCTGGAGATCCACGTCCATCGTGGTGCCGGAGCGTATATCTGTGGGGAGGAGACCGGGCTGATTGAATCGCTGGAAGGAAAGCGGGCCTATCCCCGCATCAAGCCGCCCTACTTTCCGGCGGTCCTGGGCCTCTACATGTGTCCCACGATCGTCAACAACGTCGAGACCCTCTGTAACGTGAAGCACATCGTGGAAATAGGGGGCGAGGCCTTTGCCAAGATCGGTCGACCCAATAACACGGGGACACGGATTCTTTGCGTGAGCGGGGACGTGGTGAAACCGGGCTATTACGAATTTGAGTGTGGGGCCCTGACGCTGGGTGAGCTGATCCATGAGGTTTGCGGAGGGATCCGGGATGGTAACCGGATCAAGGCCGTCATTCCTGGTGGTTCCTCCGCCAAGGTTTTGCGGGCAGGGGAGGTCTACAAGTTCAAGCAGAAGGGTCCCGACGGCGCGATGGTGGAGGTGCAGATGAAGCTGGAGGACATCCCGCTGGACTTCGATTCCCTGGCGGCGGCCGGGAGCATGGCCGGTTCCGGTGGGATTATCGTGATGGACCACAAACGGGACATGGTGGAGTGCCTGGCCAACATTGCCGGCTTTTACGCCCACGAATCTTGCGGGCAGTGCACACCCTGCCGCGAAGGGGTTCTCTGGATGAAAAAAATCCTGGCCCGGATTGCGGAGGGGCATGGGCGCGATGCCGACCCTGAACTCCTCAAAGACGTGGCCGACAAGATCGCCGGCCGGACCATCTGTGCCTTCGGGGAGGCGGCCGCCTGGCCGGTGCAAAGCTTCATCGGCAAGTTTAAGGAAGAGTTTAACATGCGAATCCGTCGGAACGGCGCGGCCGCCAAAAAGGACATCGTTTCCCTGATCCATTGAGCCCATGAGCGCCCCCGTCAAACACCCCATGAATCCCTGGAACCACGATGTGGCCAAGGATGAGAAGGACCTGATCGACGTGCAGGTGGACGGGCAGTGGGTCAAAATGCCGAGGGGCCTCAACGTGGTGGAAGTCGCCCACCGGCTGAAAAAGTTCATCCCTCACTACTGCTATCACCCGAAGCTGTCGGTGGTCGGCAACTGCCGAATGTGCTTGTTTGAGATGGGTACGCCGAAGATGGGACCTGACCGGCAGCCCGTGCTGGGCAAAGACGGGAAACCGGAGATCGCATGGATCCCCCGGCCGCAGATCGGCTGCGCGACCGGCATCACCCCAGGCATGGGGATCCGTACCGATTCCGCTCTGGTGAAGGACTGCCGCAACGGGGTGATGGAGTTTCTACTCATCAACCATCCGCTGGATTGCCCAATCTGCGATCAGGCGGGGGAGTGTAAGCTGCAGGAGTATTCGGTGGAGTACGGGACGGGGGGCAGCCGCTTTGTGGAAAACAAGGTCAAGAAGCCGAAGAACGTCGACCTGGGAGAGCGCATCGTTTTGGATGACGAACGTTGCATCCTCTGCTCACGTTGCGTCCGGTTTTCCAGTGAGCTGACCAAGGACAACGTCCTCGGTTTCGTGAACCGGGGAAGCC
>JBILFP010000017.1:0-20763 GCA_044351535.1 Methylacidiphilales bacterium | reverse complement strand
TCAAGCCCGAGTTTGAGGAGGTGCCGCTGGGAACCTTTCAACCGCTCTCGTTCTATATCACCACCGTGGCCTTCGCGATGGTCCACGTGGAGGTGGGCTCGGCCCTGCTCTTCGGACTCATCGCCGGCTGGTGGTTTGTGAAGACCAAATCGCTCAAGGCCGTCATCATCCTCCACGCCGCCGCCAATGCCGGTCTCGCCGCCTACGTCCTCGTCACCAAAAACTGGTTCTTCTGGTAAATCGACGCGTGACGCGCCAATCGTTACTCGCCACCGCGCTCCTCGTCTCCCTATCTACCATCTTCCATCTCCCATCTTCGGCGGCGTGGGGCGCTGATGATTCCTCGCCGGAAGATCGTCTCTTCTCCCTCATCAACGCCGAACGGGCGAAAGCGGGCGTCGCTCCCCTGGCCCGCAGCGCCAAGCTGGATTCCTTAGCCGGCGAATGGGCGGCCCGGATGGCCGCAAAGAACTCCCAGTTCCACCGCGAACTCACCAAAAGCCTGCTCAACGACAACGGCTGGAAGAATCTTTCGGAAAATATCTACGGCCCGGTGGCCAATGGCTCCCCGAAGGCGATTCTTCAGGCCTGGTTGGATAGCGACGGCCACCGGGAAAATCTTTTGCGCGAATCCAGCACCTTGGGCGGGGTGGGCATCGCCAAGACCAAGTCCGGCGAGATCTGTGCCGTCTTCAACGGGGCCCAGCCCAAGCCCCCCGCCCCGGCGGAAAAAGAGTCTGTTTCCTCCTCCTCCGGGCCTAGCGGGTACGTTTCGTCCTCGGGTGGGGTCTTTCAGTTGGATTCCGTGCCGGCCGCCATGCGCGATCCCGCCGTCTCCTTCCCCTCCAACTCCGACGGTCGAAAGCTGAATCAGCTCAACCGCACCAACAAATAACTCTCATCCGCGCAGTGTCGGTAATTCAAGGCTCAAGATCGGTAGGCCACTTCCGATGGAAGTGGCTGCCACTTTTATCAAAAGTGGCCTACCTACCATTCAAACTTGATCTAAGAGTGATTCGGTAGGGCGGCCAGTCCCATGGCCGCCTCCTTTATTTTCATTCATTCGATCCTTCAGCCCGCCTTCGGTTCTTGTCTGGACTACCCATTTTTGAGATATTGTCTCAATGAACACCGCTGCACCGACCGCTTCCACCGGCATCATGGGCCGGCTCAAATCCGAAACCGCCGCCCAACATGCCGAGGCGGAGTCCAAGCCTCTCGAGGCTGCCCTTGTCTCCGGAGCCATCGGTCAGGACCAGTACAAACAGTACCTCGCCCAGCGTTGGCTGATTCACCGGGAACTCGAAGCTGCCACGGATGCGGCGCTGAAAAAGGAAGTCCGCCTGCAATCGCTCGGTCTGCCCGATCTTTACCAGACGAAGAATCTGGAGTCCGATCTGGCCCAGCTGGGAGTTGATTTAAAGTCCATTCAGCCCATGAAGGGTGCGACCAGATTGCTTGCGGAGATCAAAAGCGCTCCCTCCCCCGCCACCCTCATGGGGATCTACTACGTGTTTGAGGGCAGCAAAAACGGCGCCCGCTACATCGCCAAGGCTTTGGCCGGTCGCGCCCGGATCACGGCGTTGAAGTATCTGGACCCGCATGGCGAGGCCCAGCGGGGTCTATGGATGAAGTTCCGGGCGGACATGGACGCGATTGCGTGGACGCCGGCCGAGCAGGATTCGATGGTGAAGTCCGCCCAGGCCACCTTCACGTCGATCTCCAGCCTCGACGACGAAATCCACGCCGGCTGACGCCGGTAACCGCTACGGCGTCCAGTTTGGATTATTGGCGATCGCAGCGCCGTTGGCCCAACGGCGCATATCTCTCAGCTCCTCAAATCCCAGCAGGCTGACGCTGCCATCCAGTTGGGCGGTGACCGCCTTTTCGCCGTAGCTCAACCGCATTTGCCCAAAGGCCCGGGCGGAGGATTTCGGATTGTAGGAGGTTGGCCAACGGGGCGAGGAGTTGGGTCCGGTCACATAGTAATACCCGTCGACATCTTTACCCCGGGATGGATCCAATCCGCGAGCCGAGGCAAAAACAATGAGCCAGGAGGGTTTTTCCGCTTGGGCCAACCGGGTGATACAAACACCGTTGGTAGCGTAGTTGTAACCGGGCTGGCCGTTTTCATGTCCGCCCACAAAATAGGAATTCATCCCCAAGCTTGGGGAGGCGCTCACAAGGTAACTATGGCCGGGATTCAATGGATCCACAGAGGAGGCTCTCTCGTTGACGAGCATGCTCCCCTCCAATTGGTAATTTAAGTAGGGGGCCAGTCGCCACGGCCAGCGGGTGGCTTCGCTGCTCCCCAAGCCAAATGGCGTGCCGTTAGCGTGGGTGGCCTCTCCATCCTCATCATAGCCTTGGAGAAGCACTCCGCCCCGATCTTGGGCTGCCGCCAAATAGGCGGTGATCAGATTTTTGGCAGCTGAAGTTTCCGCGGCCTGCTCCCCCGCCTTGCGGGCGCGGCCCAAAACCGGCGTGGCCAATCCGGCGAGCAGGCCAAGGATCGCCAGGACCACCAAAAGCTCCACGAGAGTGAAGGCGCCGGCCTGATCCTTTCGGGCAAAAGCAAACATAAGCAAAGAGGCGATGAGCTTACGCGCGAAACCGGCGGCGCAGGGAAAGGACGCTGGCCAAGCCAGCCAAAAGCAGACTGCCCGTGCCCGGCTCGGGAATCAGGGCCGGCCCCAACCCATTGGTAGCTTCCATGGAGTAAAAACGAAGGGTGGAGGCGGTGGGAGTGCTATCGAGACCGATGAGGCCGAAACCAAAATTCGTCGAAGGAGTCGAGATCCAGTTGTCCACGGCGCCAGTGACGTCCACCTGAAAGATCCCCGCGTTGGCGATGTCGAGTTCGGCAACCCGGGGACGGGAGTACAGGTGGGTTTGGTACCAACCGGGGAGGTCCGCGGTCACAGCCGTTTCGGAAAAATCAGCCGAAAGGGCAACTACGGCCAATCGAAAGTTCCCGGTGGTCAGGTAGCTGTAAAGCGGGGGTCCTTGATAACTGGGATCGACTGCTACCGGGGTTTTGAAATCCCTAACATTCAGTTGGAGATACTTGCCTGACCCTAAGGAGAGAGAGGAAAGGTCCTGAAATAAAACCGCTCCGAAATTAAAGTGTCCGTTGTAGGTCGGGTTCGTGTTGAGGATATGTTGGCCTACATGGAATGTTCCTGTGTTGAGAGCACCGGTTCGAACCTCATTGTAGGTCTGGGTAAAATAATAAGTATCGGCATCGTAACTCGCGCCAACCGTCACCGCTATGCATTTGGAGCCAAAGCCCAAACCAAGACACCCCAAAGTTAATATCAACTTCATCATGAGACTAAGTATCAAAGCACACATTCGCCTCAAGTAAATGAGATTCAGTCTCAAATAAGATCTATTTATCCCCTCTGCTTCTTTTCATTAGAATGCCTTCTGAAGGAAGGCATAATAAACCTTTTTGGACAATGATTTACGTTCCTGGTTTTCCTTAATCTTCATCTTAATCTTAATCGGAAAATCCGCTCCCCCCTTGCGAGGCGGAGGCTTTTTGCTATTAACTTCTCTCCTCATGGCCGACTTCGACCTCAAAGACACCATCCTCACGCGCTTGGGCGAGAACTACGATCTGCATGACAAGTACGTGAACCGGACCCTTGTGAAGGTCCAGCGCACCATCGGCTTCGACAAGGTCTACGCCCGGGCCGAGGGCGCCTACCTCTACGACCTCGACGGCAAGGACTACCTCGACTTCCTCAGCGGCTACAGCGTCTTCAACATCGGCCGCAATCACCCCACCGTCCAAAAAGCCATCCGGGACGTCCTCGAGCTCGACCTCCCCAACATGGTCCAGATGGACTGCTCTGTCCTCTCCGGCCTTCTCGCCGAGGCTCTCGCCAAAAAACTCGCGCCGCGCGACGCCTGCTTTCTCTGCAACTCCGGCACGGAATCCGTGGAAGGCGCCCTCAAGTTTGCCCGCGCCTACACCAAGCGCCCCCGCATCCTCGCCCAAGAAGGCTCCTACCACGGCCTCTCCTTCGGCGCCCTCTCCATCACGCACTCCGGCAATTTCCGCGAGGACTTTGGCCCCTTCCTCCCGGGAGCCGACTTCGTAAAGTTCGGCGACATCGAGGATCTCGAGAAAAAACTCCGCTCCAAAGACGTCGCCGCCTTCATCTTCGAACCCGTCCAAGGCAAGGGCGTGAAATATCCCAAGGATGACTACTTCCCCGCCGCCCAGGAACTCTGCCGGAAATATGGCACCCTCTTCATCGCGGACGAGGTCCAGACCGCCCTCGGCCGGACCGGCAAGTGGTTCGGTTTCCAGCACTGGAACCTCGATCCCGACATCGTCACCCTCGCCAAGGCTCTCTCCGGCGGCTACGTCCCCTGCGCCGCCATCGTCATGCGCCGCCCGATCTACCAGGGCATCTTTTCCCGTCTCGACCGATGCGTGGCCCACTCCACCACTTTCGGCCGCAACAACCTCGCGATGGCCTGCGGCCTCGCCAGCCTCCACATCACCGAGAAGGAGCACCTCGTGGAGAACGCCGCCCTCCGGGGTGAACAGCTCATGTCCAAACTCCGCGCCCTACAGGAAAAGCACGACGTCATCGATGAAGTGCGCGGCAAGGGCCTGATGATCGCTATCGAGTTCAAGGAGCCGAAGTCGCTCAAGCTGAAGCTCGCCTGGAAGGCCATTCATGCCATGGACAAAGGCCTTTTCCCCCAGATGATTGTCACCCCTCTTCTGCAAAAGCACCGGATCCTCACCCAAGTCGCCGCCCACAACTCCGACATCGTGAAGATTCTCCCCCCGCTGATCATCGGCGAGAAGGAGATCGACCGGTTCGTGAACGCCTTCGACGACGTCCTCAGCGACCTCGGTAAGTTCCCCGGCCCGCTTTGGGACTTCGGTCAAAACCTCGTCAAAACCGCCCTTTCCCAAAAGAAAAATTCCCGTTCCGAAGCCGTCCCCGCCTGATTTTTTCCTTCTTTCCACTTTCCACTTCCCGCCTTCCACAAGCACCCGCTTCTCGCCACCCGACACAAACTCGTTAGCTTATTTTCGTGGTCACGATCTTGTACATCAAAGCAGGCTGCCCCTGGTGCATCGCAGCCGAGGAGGAACTGCAGAGGCTGGGCGTGAAACACGAGGTTCGCGAGGTTCGCTCCAACCCCGCCTACTTTGAGGAGATGAAAAAGCTCTCCGGCCAGACCAAGGCCCCCGTTCTGCAAATGGACGGCCGCGTCCTCGCCGATTTCGGCCCTGAACAGCTCCCGGGATTCATCAAGGGCTAAACATAGGTAGGCCCCTTTCGATGAAAGGGGCTACCACTTGCATTGCAAGTGGCCTACCTAGCTTGCTTTTTGGCCGTTCCGTCCCACCACCAACCCCACCGCCGCCAATCCGACAAACCCCAACCCCGTCACAAACGGGCTAACCGACGAAGCGATCGCAAAGATCCCCGCCACCACGGGTCCGGTCGAAAGGCCCAGATCGAAGAAGAAATTAAACAGTCCGTTGCCCCTGCCCCTATCTTCTTTGCTGGTCGCCAACGCAATCGCTCCGGCCGCCGCCGGAAAGATCAGGCCGTAGCCCACCCCATAAAAGATCATGGCCGCCCAGACCCACACCCCTGATCCGCTCCACAACAACCCCAACGCTCCAGCCACCGAGACAAGGCCGGCCAGGCAAACGCGGAATGGTCCCTGACGGTCCACCTTGGCGGCTAACGGACTGAGCATCACCCCAATCGCCACCAAACCGAAGAGACTGAAGAGAAGTCCACTCTGACTGCTCACCGCCCGGGCGGCCGCCTCTTCAGTGACTCCGGCCGGGGCTTCGAGCACCGTCCGTAAAAACCCGGCCACCACGCCAACTGCCGCCTCGAGACCAAAGATTGCCACCAGGGCCGTACGAATCCTCGGCTCCGCCAGTAATTTTCCCCAACCTTGGCCTAGGCCGATTTTCGGCCGCACAGCCAGGGTGTCCGGAAGGGACGGAACCACGGGAATTAGGCCGACGGCCAATAGCGCCGCCAGCCCAAGAAACACGGCCGGCAATCCGGCTGCCAAAATGATCGCCCCCATGGCGATGGGGCCCAGCAACGCCGCCAGGCCGATGATGGCCCCGGCTTGTCCCAGAGCGCGGCCGCGGTTTCCGGTCGGGGCGGCATCGCCCAGCATCGCCAGCAATGAGGTGGCCAGCACTCCACCACTGGCGCCGTGGAACAAGCGAGCCGCTAGAAACCATCCGATCGAATCCGCCCAGGCATAACTGGCGATGGCCAAGGGGCTGGCCACCAGGGCCCAGACCACAATCCTCCGCCGCCCAAACCGATCGGCCAGAAAGCCACCCAGCAGATTGAAAATCAAATTGGCAAAGCTGTAGGCGGCGATGGCCAGACCCACCGCCAACGATCCCCCGCCCAGTTCGGCGGCCCGGGGCGCAATGACCGGCAGAAGGACGAAATTGTCCAGAAACGCAAGAAAGACGGCGGCGTAGATCGCCACCCTGGCCTGCGAATTCAGAGGATGAGTGGGAACATTTTCAGGCACACCAAACCTTATGCGGGGTCGAGGGGGGAAAGAAGAAGTTTGGTTGCGGGGGCAGGATTTGAACCTGCGGCCTTCAGGTTATGAGCCTGACGAGCTACCTGGCTGCTCCACCCCGCGATCTAGGAAGGAAATGATACTTTTTCAAACAGACTAAGTCAACCAAGGCCAGAAAGACCGAAAAGCTGGCGGGCTTTTTCTGCTTCTCGAAATCCGCATTCCGAAATCCGAAATGAACCAACCTAATCTTAATCTTCATCTTAATCTAACCGCGCCTGTTCCTAAATTCTTAACACAGAGCACAAACAACGCGCCGGCCGGGGTTGAGCTCAAGCCCCCGCAGCTTATATCGGGAGGATGCTGGCTTCCGCCGGAATCCTCTTTGCCTTCGAGCACACCGATGTGGCCGGCAAGGCTGTCCTCCTGGCGCTTCTCGTCGGATCCATCTTCAGCTGGTCGATCATTATCGCCAAAGCCAGCCAACTCATCTCCGCCCGCAAGGCCACCCTGGGCTTTCTCAAGGTCTTCCGGTCTTCCACCGATCCACTCGAGGCCTACCTCGCGGCCCGGCCAGCCGGCGAATCCCCGCAGGCCGCCGTCTATCAGGCCGGAGCCAAAGAGCTCTGCTTCCACCTCACCGGCTCTTCCACCATCGACTCCACCCTCGCCAGTCGCATCACCTCCGCCCGCCCCATCGGCGAAACCTCCATGAACTCCGTCCGATCCGCCATGGAGCGGGCCGTCGGCGAGGAGTCACTCCGCTTGGAATCCAACCTCATCATCCTGGCCACCGCGGTCAGCGGCGCCCCATTCCTCGGCCTGCTGGGCACGGTCTGGGGCGTGATGGACGCCTTCAGCGGCATCGCCCAAGCCGGCCAGGCCAGTCTCGCCGCGATGGCACCCGGGGTCTCCGGCGCCCTTATCACCACCGTGGTCGGCCTGCTCGTGGCCATCCCCGCCATGTTCGGTTACAACTTCCTCACCACCTACACCCGCAGCTTTATCGTGGAGACGGAAAACTTCGCGGCCGAATGCGCCGCGGTCTTCGAACACCGCTTCACCTCGCCGCGCTCGTGAGACGCTCCGCCCGCAACCACGGAACGGTCCTGGCGGAGCTGAACATCACCCCGTTGCTCGATCTCGTGTTTGTGCTCCTGATCATTTTCATGATCACCACGCCACTGTTGGAGCAGCAGTTGCCGGTGGACCTTCCCAAATCTTCCCAAGCCGCTTCCGCCAACCTGCCCGAACCCAAATCGATCGTGCCCCTCACCATCCACAAGGACGGATCCGTCCTGATCGGCCAGGAAGCCGTGGATCTCAACCGCTTGGCCGGCGCTCTCGCCCGACGCAAAAATGCTGACCCCGAACTGGTGGTTTCCCTGCGGGCCGACTCCGCCGTTCCCTACGAAACCATTTTCCGCGCCCTGGAGGCCGTCCGCTCCGCCGGCGCCCGCCTCGACCTCGCCAATCTTCCGGACCGCCCCCGGTGAGCCGCCCGGCGCGCCCCCTGCGGCGCACCGTCCTGATCGTCGCCGGGATTCATATTGCCTTAATTGCTATCGTCGGTCTGCCGTTTGCCACCTGCCAGAAGCCTCAAAAAATCCAGCCGGTCGAAATGGTCGACCTCGGCTCCCTCCGCCCCGGCCCCGGTTCCCCCGCACCCCCCATTCAAAATCAAACACCCAAAACCCAAACTTCCCCGACTCCTCCCGCTCCCCAGCCGCCCGCCCTACCCCAGCCCGAGCCTGAAGTGGCATCGGAACCTACACCCGAACCAATCGTGGAAGCCCCGCCCCCGCCAAAACCTGAACCCAAACCCCAGCCTAAGCCTGAACCAACACCCACTTCCAAACCGGAACCTGCACCTCAGCCTAAACCTAATCCTCAACCTGCCCCCAAGCATCAGGTGAAAGTCAGTGGGGTAAAAAAGAAGGTCACCAAGGCGAGTGGCGAAGCCAAGGCCGCCCCCCAAGGCCCACCCGCCCCCAGTGCCGCCGACATCAAATCCCGCCTGGCGGCCTCCGTTCCTGGCGAGGCCCCCGGCTCGGGAGGCGACGGGGCGGGTATGGAAGGCCGACCCGACGGCATTGCCGACGACTTCTCCTGGTACCGCGCCCTCATCAAGCAGACCGTGCAGGCCAAATGGAAAAAGCCCCCCATCCCGGCCGGTGAAAAAATTGTCACGGAGGTTTCCATCCGCATCGCCCCGGACGGCACGGTCACCTTCCTGAATCTTTCCAAGCCCTCCGGCGATGCCGCCATGGACACCTCGGTGGAGGCTGCCGTTCGCGCCGCCGCCAAAATCCCGCGCCCCCTGCCGCCCGGCCTCGGCACCCCCGACTACACCGTCATCATTCAGTTCAAATTGGAATAGCTTTCCTTTCCACCTGCCCCTCACCCCATCTTGGCACTGCTTGCACTTTCCGCTGGAAATTTGATTCCCGTGCTGTTGTCTCTCGCGATGCGACTCCTCACCACGCTCCTTCTCCTTCTTCCCCTCAACCTCCATTCCCAAACCGCCGCTCCGGTCATTGTCATCGAGCAGACTCGCAAGATCGATGTCGCCATCGAGGCCATTGGCGGCTCGGAAGGCCCCACCGCCACCAAGGTGCTGACGGATGACTTGAATCGCTCCGGTGTTTGCCGCGTCGTTCCCGCCGAATCCGCCTCCTTCATTCTTTCCGGATCGATCACGCCCACGGGACTTTCCGGTCGGGCCGTCCCCAAGGCCGGCGGGGCCGCTGTGGTCGACAAATCCTTTTCCGGAGATGCCCGCCGGGCCACCCATCTGTTCGCCGATGCCGTCGTGGAGGCCCTGACCGGAACGCCCGGCTTCGCCTCCAGCCGGATCACCTTCGCCTCCGCCTCCGGCGGTAAAAAAAACAAGGTGAAGGAGATTTATATTTCCGACATCGACGGAGCCAACGCCCGTCAGCTCACCCAAGACAAAAGTCTTGGCTACGGACCGAAATTCTCGCCCGACGCTTCCAAAATCGTCTACAGCTCCGACAAGAGCGGTTACCGCGACACCTATGTCATCGACCTCGGTTCCAAAAAACGGACCTGCGTCGCCCAATTTCCCGGTCAAAACACCGGCGCGGTCTTTTCACCCGATGGCTTCACCCTAGCCCTCACCCTTTCGAAAGACGGCAACCCCGAGCTTTACACCATGGCAGCCACTGGCGGTTCACCCACGCGGCTGACCCGCACCCGCGGCGTCGAGGCCTCGCCTTCTTGGTCACCCGACGGCACGCAGATCGTCTACGTTTCCGACGAGCGTGGCAGTCCCAGTTTGTACATCCTCCCTGCCACCGGCGGAGAACCGGAAAGACTTAACACCGAGTCCTCCTACACCACGGAACCCGACTGGTCGCCGGATGGAAAACTGATCGCCTACAGCATCTCCTCGGGAGGAGGGCAAATCGGCGTGTACGATGTTTCCGCTAAAAAAGCCCGCATCGCCAGCCGCGGATCAGGCCTTGAAAGTCCTTCATGGACAAGGAATTCCCGCCACTTGGTGGCCTCACAAAATGGTCATCTTGTTGTACTTGACACTCTTACGGGGGAAACTACAAAGGTACCCAACAACTTGAGTAGCAACACCGAACCCAATACCAGCCGCTGAAAATATGAAATACCTACCCCTATTCCTTGTAGCCCTCATCGCCGGTCTTTCCGGCTGTGCTGACAAAGACAAAAAAGGTGATGCCGCCGCTTTTGGCGATGCCACCGACGACATTTACGATCAGCCCCTTCCTGAACGCTCCGGCAATCCTGACACCGCCGATTACGAGACCCTCAAGAGTGAGACGGTGTACTTCGCCTACGACAGCTTCACCATTGAGGCCAAGGAGCGTCCGAAGCTCGACAAGTTGGCGAATTACCTCAGCAACAATCCCAACACCAAGATTGTTATCGCTGGCCACACCGACGTCCGCGGCACACCCCAGTACAACCTGGCTTTGAGCGAAAAGCGTGCCACCGCCGTTCGGCAGTACCTGATCGGGCTCGGCGCCAACGGCGGCAACATCAGCACGATCGGTTACGGCGAGGATCGCCCCGCCTCGGAAGGCGAATCCGACTCCGCCCACACCGACAACCGCCGCGCTTCCCCCGGTATTTTACGCTGATCCCAGGGTCGCTCCGGTTTAAAATGCCGGAAGCCACCCCGTGATCCCCGCCCCTACTTCCCGCGATCAGGCCCACCTGCTTCGTTTGCCCAACTGGCTGGGCGACCTGATTCTTTCCATCCCCGCCGTTAGGCTTTACCAAAATTGGCTGAACGGCCGGGCCCCGCTGCTGGTCGCCGGACCACCTTCCCTGGCCCCGTTAGCCCCCTTGCTTTTACCGGATGTGGAGTTCCTTCCCGTCCCCCGCTGGCCTTTGGGTTGGGGTTCTGAACTTAAAAAAAGAAATGTCGTTTCAGCCGTAGCCCTGCCCAACTCCCTGCGCGTCGCCTTGGAAATCCTGCCGGCTCCCTACCGGGCCGGCTTTGAGCGGAACTGGCGCAACCCTCTGCTGACCGAAAACCGGCCCCGCCGCACCTCGCCGTACAGGTTTGTGCATGTTGCCGATCAATACCTCGGCTTGTTGGAAGATCTCGGCCTTCCCAGAGGTAAAAAGGAACTACCCGCCCCACCCTCTTCCTTCCCCAAGCCCGCGGAGGCTCCGGCCAAACTCTACCTCGCCGTTTTCCCGGGAGCCGCCTACGGCCCCGCCAAGCGATGGGATCCCACCTCGTTCGCCGCAGTCATCCGCGATCTCGTGAAAGAATGCTCCTTCGAACCGATTCTCATGGGCGGACCGGGGGATGTGGAGTCGTGCCAAGCCGTGGCGGAAGCTTATGGCTCAGATATCCGCGATCTTTCCGGAAAAACCTCCACCCTGGATCTGGCTCACTGGATCGCCCATGCCTCGTTTGTGCTTTGCCACGACAGCGGTCCCATGCATCTGGCCGCCTTTTTGCGTCGCCCGGGCGTGGCCATTTTTGGCTCCACGGAGCCGGCCTGGACCGGGCCACTGGGCGATACCGTCACCGTGGCCCGCCACAAGGTCTCCTGCAGCCCCTGCTTCCTCAAGGTCTGTCCTCTCGACCGCCGCTGCATGACCCGCCTCACTCCCGAGGAGGTCCTGACCGCCTGCCGGTATCGCCTCGCCCACGCATGAGCACCAAGGGCACTTCCCGCGTCATGCTGGCCATCGGGGCTTCCCGGATCCTCGGGCTGGTCCGCGAGGTGCTCCTCAACACCGTCCTCGGAGCCGGTAAGGAGCTGGATGCCCTCATCGCTGCTTTCCGCATTCCGAATCTGCTCCGCGATCTCTTCGCCGAAGGAGCCCTCTCCACGGCTTTCGTCACCACTTTTTCCCAAAAGCTGACCAAGGAGGGGAAAGCTGCCGCCTATCGGCTCGCCAACAACGTCAATACGCTCCTTTTTATCGTCCTCACCGCCATTGTCGGCGTTGGCATCCTGGAGGCCGACTTCCTCGTCCACTTCTTCAACCCCGGTTTTGCGGCCGTCCCCGGCAAATCGGAGCTAACCATCGAACTCACCCGCATTCTTTTCCCCTTCATTCTCTTTCTCTCCCTGGCTGCGGTCTACATGGGCCTGCTCAATAGCCTCCACCACTTCGGCCTGCCCGCCCTCGCCTCCGCCGTCTTCAACTTTGTCTCCATCGGCCTGGGCCTGCTGGTGGCTTGGTGGATGGATCCCCACTTTGGTCCTAAGTCTGTTTACGGCTTTTCCATCGGCGTTCTGGTCGGTGGCCTGGCCCAGTGGCTGGTCATGGTGCCCAGGGCGATCTCCGTGGGTTACCACGCCCGCTGGATCATCGACCTGAAGGATCCTGGATTAAAACAGGTGCTGCGGCTGCTAGGGCCGGCTTCGGTCGGGGCCGCCGCCATTCAGATCAACGTCCTCGTGAACGGCTACTTCGCCTCTTACCTCGAGGACGGATCGGTCACCTGCCTAAATAACGCTTTCCGGCTGATCCAGCTGCCCATCGGCCTTTTCGGAGTGGCCGTGGCCACCGTCACTCTTCCTCATCTGGCCCGCCACGCGGCTATGGACGACAAACAGGCCCTGCACGACCGGCTTTTGGTCGGCGTCCGGCAAACCCTTTTCCTTACTCTTCCCGCCGCGATCGGACTCTTCATTCTGGCCGAGCCTGTGATCGCCTCGATTTACCAGTACGGGCGCTTCACCGCCGAAGACACCGCCCTCACCGCCCTGGCCCTCAAAGGGTACGCCCTTGGCCTTGTTTCCTATTCCTGCATCAAGGTGGTCAGCCCGGCTTTTTCGGCCATCGACAAGCCGGGCATTCCGCTGCGCATCAGCCTGACCGGTATTTTTCTCAATATCGGGATGAACTATCTGCTCATCCGCGTCTTCAACCTCGGCATCCTCGGTCTGACCCTTTCGGTCGCCTCCGTCGCCACCTTGAACATCCTGCAGCTGGCTTGGCATTCCCAACGGCAAGTCGGCACTTTTTTCCGTCCAGATTTCCTGCAGGCCCTGCTCCGGATCGGACTAAGTTGCATTGTCTTGGTCGGCGCCCTTCGGATCGGCACTTGGCTCATTGATCCCCTGACCGGCCCCATCGCCGTTCGCATTGGAGGGACCTTGGCTCTCTGCACCCTCGGCGCCTTCGCCTATTTTCTTGCCGCCACCCTATTGGGACTGTCCGATGTGCGGATGCTGCTTCGCCGATCATCCCGGTAGGGACGACCAGCTTGCTGGTCGTCCGATAGTTCAATACACGCCTCGAGATTTCGACGTATCCATCGGGCGAGCAGCCAACTGCTCGCCCCTACCCCCTTCGGATCTCTCGCCCCTTTTTTGCTTTCTGCTACAAACTGCAGGTAGGCGCCCGTAGCTCAGGGGACTAGAGCAGCGGATTTCTAATCCGCGGGTCGGTGGTTCGAATCCACCCGGGCGTGATCGTTTTAAGCCCGATCTCGGTCCGTTTCTTAATCTTCATCTTAATCGAATGAATCTATTTCTTATGCGCGGTTGCGTTCGTGCCATAAAACGTCACCTGATTGCTTCCCTTGGCCCGAAAATAGGAAGCCGGCGTGGACTCCGCCTTGAACGGATCGGTGTGAAACTTGATCTCGGTGAAATCATCAAAGCCGTCCCCGTCGGAATCCTTTAACTCCCCGGCATGGCGCGCGGGCAACACCGGTTGCCCCTTTTTCACCCACTGCCCATTAACCCAGAAATAACCTTTGTCCCGCATCGAGTTCTCCAGGTCCAGTTCCATCCTAGCCGCTTTTTTGCGCTCCCCTTGGGCCTCGGTCACATCTTTGGAAAGAATATCCCGCGAAGGCACCCAGTAGACGACTCCCGCCGGATCATCCTCGGCCACGAGTTGTCCACCGGCCTCCGGCCACAGTCCTAGGATTCCGGCTAGCCAGACCCACTTAAGCCTTCGCACCTTGACTCCTGGTCATCTTCGCGCCGGCAAAAACCACCTTGGCCACCTCCTCGGTTCCTTCGGAAATTGGCAGATGGCCCACCCCTCCTAGTTCGCGCACGCGAGCCTGCGGTAAGGCCTCCTTCCAAATAGCCACGGATCTCCTCACCGCCGAAAAAGTTTTTTGTCCATAGAGAATATTCACAGCCAAAGGCAGCCCCCTGAATTGCCCCGGAAATCCACACTCATCCAACATCCGCAGATATTTCCACGTCACCCGATGGTTCACTTGCTCAAAGGAGCGGGTCAGATCGGTGTCACCAGCCTTCTTGTCCTGAAGGGAAAGGTTCGTAAGCCAGCGCCCCGCCGGGTTGGCAAAGGCAACGGCATAGATTGAAAAGCCCACCAAGGGCAGAAGGAAAAAGCGAAAATACCACGGGCAATACGCAAAGGGATCGATCAAAACGATTCGGCACGCCACCTCCGGTCGTCCCATCTCCCTCAATTCCCGGGCCACAAAAGCCGTCAGGATTGCCCCGCTACAACTCCCGACTAGCACTAGATCACGCATGCCCAGATGCACAACCTCCTCCGCCACTTCCCTAGCCACCCCCCGGAAACTCCACTCCTTCGGGGCAGCCGACTGGCCACACCCCGGCAGGTCGGGACTGAAAAAGGTCCAATCCGGCGGCATTTTTTCCCAAAGCGGCGCAAATGTGCGGTGATCCCCGCTCCAGCCATGGAGGCCCACCACCCCACGCATTCCCTCGCCAATTTCATGGACGAACATCCTCCCATCATCGCGCCGGCTGGAGGGCGAACAATCCGGACTTCCCTCCAGCCCGGAAGGTTTTAAAAACTCAAAAGATGAAAGACTCACCGGTGGGCACCGACTGGACCTTTACCATCCTCGCCTCACTCATCATCATCGGGGTGACCATGGCGGTCCTGATCTTCGGCTATCTAAATATCCGCAGTCTCTAGCCTCCGGATCCCTCCTCCAATTTATGGAGGACCTCGATGGAGGGCTGGTATTTTAAGTCTGCCGCCTTCCGGTAGTAGCGCATGGCCTGGACGATATCCCGGTCGACCCCGGCACCCTGCAGATAACAGTTCCCCAGCCGATGCAGTGCGGGGGGATACTCCTGGTCGGCCGCCTTCTGGAACCAGCGCACGGCCTCCTTCTCATCTTTCTCCACTCCCCGCCCGTGGAGATAAGAGTCCCCCAGGCTGATCAAGGCAGGAGGGAAATTCTGGCCGGCCGACTTCCGCCACCAGCGGACCGCCTCCACCTGGTTCGGTTCCACCCCGTAACCTTGGTAGAGGCAGCCACCGAGATTGAACTGGGCCTCCGCGTGCCCCTGTTCGGCCGCTTTCCGGTACCAGGCCACCCCGTCGATCTGTTTTTTGGGAACCCCCAGGCCAAAAAAATAACAGTTCCCAAGTTGAAACTGGGAATCTGCATCCCCGCTTTCCGCCTTGGCCTGAAGTTCCTCACTGAAGGTCAGGCCGGCTCGCTGGGCCCATGACCCCGAGATCCAGCCCCATGCCAGAACCAGGGCGAAACCGCTGGCAAGCACCCGGTGACCGCTTATGATTTTATGCATGAAGAAAATTCTACTCTGCCTTGCCGCGATCGGACTCAGCCTCCCCGCCGTTCAAGCCCAGGATCGTGACGAGGACCGGGATAACGACCGTTCCAGTGCCCTGACCCCGACGGCCCAGCGGCCCCGAAACATGGCCAACCCGGAGATCCCTGGTTGGCAGGCCGTTCCCCACGGGAAGTAGCCTTAAGGCCGCTTTAATGGCGGCTCCGGCATCTTGCCCGCACGCAGAGCGTCCAAGGTCGCCGCATCGGTCATCCGATCTGTGTTCAGGCTCCACAAATCCAGAATCATTTTGGAGGGCCGATCCGCTTTATCTCCCAACTGAGCCTGTTCCCGAGCCTTCTGCACAGCCGCTTCGGGCTCCATCCCGGCCGCCTTAAGATCCGCCAGCGCTGCGAGTCCCTTGCGCAGGCGCTCCTTCTGGTCCCCCTCCGCATCCGGATTCACCGCCGCTGCCACCAGCTTGAGCAGCGCATCCTGATCCGCCCCTTGGGCCACCAAACTTCCCTGCATCCCCATCATCAGCATCGCACATAGTATGAGTTTCATGCCGCCATCATAAATCCATCTACTTTTCGGTCGAGACTTCATCTTCATTTTAATCTTAATCTTAATCGAACAACCATGAATCCCCTCCGCCCCGGCCCCAAGCTGACCGACTTTCCCGGGTTGATCCGCTCCACCCCGGCCATGTTCCGCGATCTCCTCGCCCGTCGTTACCGCCAGCTCCCCGCTGGCACTCTCGTGGGCGGCTTTTTGGGTTTTCTGTACTTGGTCAATCCGCTCGACCTCATCCCTGAGGCACTTCCCGGGATCGGCGTCATTGACGACGCCCTCATGGTCGGCGTTTTCCTCGCCTTTCTCTCCCGGGATGTTAAAAGGTACCTTTCCTGGAAACAGAAAGATGAAACCAAGACGCAAGACCCCGGAAAGTAGCGCCATCCCTAACTGGTTGCTCTATTCCGGAATCGGCGTCCTACTTTCGGCGGGTGCCATCAAGATCGTCTGGGGCCTCTTCCGGCTTTACCGCTGAGCTTCCTGGCGGATGCTCACCGCCCTCCTCCTAACCCTGCTCGTTGCCGGACTGCTTTCAGTCACGGTTCGTTGGAAGCCAACGCTCCTCGCTCCCTTCTGCGACTCCCTCGCCTTGGCTCTGGTCCTCAACAAGCTGGTCAGCTTGGGCCACTTCGCCACCCACGAAGAGGAGCCTTGGCACGAACTGCTCCCCCTTCACCTCTGTGATTGGGCCACCTTCACCGGCGTCATCGCGCTGGTGACCCGTCGCCCCCTGGCCTTTGAACTGACTTGGTTCTGGGCCATGGCCGGCACCACCCAGGCCCTCGTCACCCCCGACCTTGCCGTTCGCCCACCTGAACTAAGCTGGTACACCTTCTATCTTTCCCACGGCGGTGTGGTCGCCGCAGCCCTCCTGCTCACCTGGGGCGCCGGACTACGCACCCGACCCTGGGCCGCCTTCCGCATTTTTGCTTGGTCCCAGCTCTATCTCGTCACCGTCCTTGGCCTGAACGCGCTTCTCGACACCAACTACGGCTACCTTTGCTCCAAGCCGGCAAACCCATCCCTCCTTGACCATCTAGGGCCGTGGCCGTGGTACCTGCTCTCCCTGGAGGGCCTGGCCTTGGCCCTCTTTTGGCTCCTCGACCTTCCGTTCCGGATGACCGACCGCCGGGTTAGTCCGTTTCCAGCCAGTCGCTGATCGGCTGAAAATCCTCGTCCCGGAAAATCACCTCTGTCTTTTGGTGGGGCACCGGATCCAACGGCCGGATCACCCACGCCACCTGCCCATTTTTTCTTCCCCGGATAACGATCTGCAGGGTGCCGGGCGCCGCTTCCGCCACTTTGCCCTCCACCACGATGGCGGCCGCATCCGCATCCAGCGGGATGCGTAGGCATAAAAAGGCGTCCGGAATCGCGTTCACATCCTCCTCAAATGGGCCCTTGGCCTGCGCCTCCCGATCCCTCAGTTCCTTCAACCTCGTCTCGTAATCGAGAATTTCCTTCTGGATGACTTGGGCATCCGCACGGAATTTGTCCAGCTCCTGGGCCTGGATCTTCACCCGCTCCTGTTTCAGATCCAGGCTGGTGGCGGCCGGACTGCGCAGCTGTTTGGCGCGGGTCCCCAAGCCCTTGTACCGGGTATTCCAGTCTTTCTCAAATTCGTGCCACTCCCTGAGTCTCTTCTCAATCCAACCAAACTGTTCGGGCAACTTGATGCTGGGCGGAGCCCGGTAGAGGGCCAAACGAAACTCGTTGGCCGCGATTTCCGGCTGCTGCAGATCCTCACTTTCCTCCGGATGATAAAAAAGGCCCAGCGCCCGGGCCCGGTCCTCCACCTCATCGAGGAAGGTTTTTCGGCGATCATCAAATTCCTGATCCAACAGCCCGGCCTCTTCCAGCCATAGCTTGCTGACCGAGGTCTTGTAATCTTGAAAGACCTGCTGGGCCTTGTCGCTCTCCTGCCCCAACACCTCCTGCACCATCCTCACCTTCTCGGCCGTACCCGCCGCATCCGCTTTGGCCAAGGTCAGGGTCCGTTCAATCTCCCGGATCTGCGGCCGCAACGGCGCCAGCCGCCGTCCATAATCCCTCCGCAAGCCCGCCAGCCTTTCGGTGAAGTCGTATAATAGCAGCACCTCGGGTTTATCCCCCAACCGCACGTCGTTGAGATCCACCCGCACCCGCACGACCGTCTTTCGCCATTCCGTCCACACCCCGTACAAAAACATGATCCCGATCGCCACCCCGATCCCGATCCAGACATTCCGGTTCCAGCCTTTGGCCACCTCCCAGGCCCGTTTCCCCAGGTCCTGGAGGATGCGCCCGGCCCCGACTCTCTTCTCCTCCGTCGTGGGCGGTCCGCCCTCCGTGCCTGGCTCCACCGCCGGCTTGGGAGTGAAAATCCTCCGCCGCACCCGCGGCTGGTTTTCCTCCACCCGCGTGACCTTGAGCCGGAGTTTCTTCTTGGCGGTCTCGACCTCGCCGCCCGCCGGTGGCGGAGCGTTTTCCTCGGCCATGGTCAGCGTTCTTCCGGGTAACTGCCCAACACCCGCAGGTCCTGCGTCTGCTTGCGCAGCGCCGCCAAGGCCCGCTGGAACTCCGGCCGGTCGGCGTGGCCCCGCACATCCACGAAAAACACATACTCCCATGGCTTTCCGGGCGCTGGTCGCGACTCCACCTTCAGCAGGTTGAGATTCCTCGCCGAAAAAATCCCCAGCGCCCGGTGTAGCGCCCCCGCCCTGTGCGGCAGACTGAACACCAGGCTGGTCCGATCCTTGCCCGTCGCCGGCACTGGATCCTGTCCCAGCACTAAAAAGCGCGTGGTGTTCCCCACCCGGTCCTGCACATCCCGCTGACGGATTTTCAGACGGTACAAGCTGGCCGCCAGCGGACTCGCCAAAGCCGCCGCGCCCCTTTCCTTGGAGGCGCGTCGTGCGCCCTCCGCCGTGCTCGCCACCTCCACCAACTTGGTCTCGGGAAGATGGGTGGCCAGCCAGTGGCGACACTGGGCCAGCGCCTGCGGATGACTGTAGACCACCCGGATCGGGCCCTGCATCGTCCGGCTCAGCAGCGCATGTCGCACCGGCAGATAAATTTCTCCGGAAATCCACGCGCATGTATCCAGCAGCGCATCCTGGGTGGCACCCACCGAGCCTTCACCCGAGTTCTCCGCCGGTACCACTCCCGCATCCACCTCCCCGCGATCCACCGCGGAAAAGATCTCCGCAATCGTCGCACAGGGCACCAGATGCGCCGAGGTGCCGAAACGGGACCGGGCCGCCTGATGGCAGTAGGACGACTCCGGCCCCAGATACGCGATCCTTACGCCCCCCTGGGCCTCGCGGGCACTTGATAAAATCTCCCGATACACGGCGTGAAGGGAGGCCCGATCCAAACCACGCCCCACTTTGGCCTCCAGCCGACGTAGCAGGCTCGCCTCCCGGGCTGGCGCCAGGATGGAAAATCCGTCTTGTCGCTTGAGCCGACCAATTTCACGGGCCACGCGGGTCCGCTCCGCCAGGAGCCGGACCAGCTGGTCGTCCAGCCGGTCAACCTTGCGCCGCAGGCTCGCCAACTTCACGGATCAGCTCCTCCTGTTTGGGCCCCGCCGGATCGGCCGGCGCCGGCAACTTCACCCGCCGCAACTCCTCGGAGTTCGGCAGTTCCTCGAGATCCTTTAATCCAAAATGCTCCAAAAACAAAGGGGTGGTCCCATAAAGGATCGGCCGGCCGGGAGCATCGCTTCGCCCGACGATCTTGGCCACGCCCCGCTCCACCAACGTGTCGAGGGTACCGCTGCAATCCACCCCACGCACCGCCTCAACTTCCGCCCGGGAAATCGGCTGTCGATACGCAATCACCGCCATGGTCTCCAAAGCCGGCGGGCTCAATCGCGGAGGCCGGACCACCCCCTTGAGCTTGGCCACCCAGCCGGAAAGCTCCGGGGCCGTGCCGATTCGGAATCCGCCGGCCACTTCCCTCAAAATCAACCCCCGCGGAGGCAAAGCATCAGCCAGCTTGGCTAACTCGTCGCGAACCTCGGACTCCTGAACGTCCGGGAAGCCCTGTCCGCCCTCCGGTCCTTCCTTCAGAAGGGTGGCCAGCCGCTTCGGCTCCAGCGGCTCGGTCGCCGCAAACAACAACGCTTCGAGTACTCTTGCCCACTCCATAAATCAGCCTCCTACGCTGGGGTTTCGGCGGGCGGTTGGCCAGTCCCATCCCCCTCGCCTTCCGTGAGAACGGGGGCGGTGGTCATGCCTTCCGGTACCCGCTGGATGTAAATCGGCTGGATGGGTCCGTCCTGCCTGGCCATCAACTGCCGAAGCCGGATCAGCTCCAGGAGGGCCAAAAAGGTCACTACCACCTCCCCGCGGGAGGACATCGAGCGAAAAAGATCCTCAAACAGCACCTCCTCCCCCACCGGCACCCGGTCGAGCAGGAACTCGATCTTCTGCCCGACAGTGAACTCCTCCTCCACGAAACGGCCCGTCCGGGCCCTTTCCTCCACCCCACGCAGCACTTTCTGGAAGGCCCAGACCAGATCGAACATCGACACGTTGCCGGGCCCCATCGGGCCGCTGGGAGCCACCACTCGCTCCGGGGTCCGCCCGAAAATCTTCGAATGCAGCGCCTCCCGGTCGCCCAGCTGGCCGGCGGCCTCCTTGAACTT
>JBILFP010000089.1:0-6735 GCA_044351535.1 Methylacidiphilales bacterium | reverse complement strand
CGGGCGTTCAGATCCGCGGGGACGGCGGGGAGTTGGGCCGGAGCCGAGGGCAGGGAGCGCAGGCCGGACTTCACCCATTCGCCATAGGGCTTGGCCGAGGCGGCGAACTTCTTGATGTCGTCGTTGCGGAGAAGTTTTTTATTCACGGTATCGACCGCGATCATTTCCCCAGGGCTGAGGCGGCCCTTTTCCGCGATGTTCTTATCGGCCAGATCGCCGATCCCGACCTCCGAACCCATGACGATGAGTCCATCCTTGGTAATTTTGTAGCGGGCGGGGCGTAGGCCGTTGCGGTCGAGGCTGGCGGCGACGATGCGACCATCGCTGAAGGCCAGGGCGGCGGGGCCGTCCCAAGGCTCGTTCAAGCACTCGTGATATTCGTAAAACCCACGGACTTCCTCGGAGAGGTTGTCTTCCGAGCGGAAAGCCGAGGGCACCAGCATGAGCATGGCTTCCAGTGGTCCGCGACCGGCGATCGAAAGGAGCTCGAAGGCGTTGTCGAGGCTGGAGGAGTCGCTGCCGCCCGGTTGGATGATGGGGTGAAGCAAAGGAAGGTCGGCCGGTTGCACGCTGGGTGCCGCGAGGTCGGCTTCCCGGGCCCGGACCCAGTTGCGGTTGCCGCAGAGGGTGTTGATCTCGCCGTTATGGGCGAGCATCCGGAACGGATGGGCGAGGGGCCAGGTGGGGAAGGTGTTGGTGCTGTAGCGCTGGTGGAAGACGGCGAGGGAGGTTTCGAAGGCCGGATCCTGGAGGTCGGGATAAAACCGCTCGAGTTGTGTGCCCGTGAGCATCCCCTTGTAGACGATGACCCGGGAGCTGAAGGAGGGGATGTAGAAGGGCGGGGTGCGATCCGCGGCGCAGCGGTGTTCAATTTCGTTGCGGGCGAGGAAGAGGAGAAGTTCGAAGGCGTCGTCCGAAAGTTTTTTGGCATCGGGGCGCGCGACGAGGAGCTGTTCGATCTTGGGAGCGGAAGCGGCGGCTTTTTCGCCGAGAATGCGGAGGTTGACGGACACGGGGCGCCAGCCGAGCACCTGGAGGCCGCGGCGGGTGATGACCTCCTCGGCAATACGACGGATGTGGGCCTGCGCGTAGTTATCGGAAGACGGCAGAAAGAAGACGCCGACCCCGAGGTCGCCATCGGCATAGAGGCGTTGACCGAGTTTTTCGACCTCGCGGCGGAAAAGTTTGGCAGGAATCTGGGTGAGGACGCCGGCGCCGTCGCCGGATTTGGCATCGGCATCCAGGGCGCCCCGGTGAGCGAGTTGGCAGACGCAACCGAGGGCCCGTTTGAGGATGGAGTGGGCCTTGCGCCCCTGAATGTCCGCGACGAAGCCGACGCCGCAGGAGTCGTGCTCGTGGGCGGGATGGTAAAGGCCTTGGGCCGGGGGGAGCCCGTAATTCAACGGGAATTTAGCCATGGGAAGGGTAAGGGTACTGGAGATGGGGCTTGGTGCAAGAAGGAGGTTGGGAATCCGCTTGAGGATCAAAGGGTTTCGGGGAATTCTCCCTTATGGCCTCACGGCGTATCCGTAAGGTGGTCGTCTGCCTTCGCAAGGGAAGGCCGGGCCACGGGGGTGTGGCCATGGTACTGAAAGAAATTCTCCGGGAAGCAGGGGTAAAGGCGGTTTGGACCACGGAAAGCGGCCTCAAGCGGGCGGCCGGGCGTGGGGTGGATGCGTTGGTGGTGGGCGGCGGCGATGGAACGATGCTGCATGCGGCGCAGGCCACGATGGGATCTGGCATTCCCATCCTGGGAATCAACCTCGGCTCACTCGGGTTTCTCACTTCGGTGAAGGCGGAGGAGATCGGCTATGTGCTGCCGAAAATCTTTTCCGGACAGTACGGGGTCAGCACGCGTTCTCTGTTGTCCGCCAAACTCGAGGGAAGCAGCCGTGCATGGTGCGCGTTGAATGAAATTTTTGTGGCACCGGCCGCCGGCAGCCTGATGGTGAGGGTCCGGGTGAAAGTGGGCGGGGAATTTTTGAGCGAGTACCACGCGGACGGCCTGTTGGTGGCGAGTCCGACCGGCTCGACCGCCTATTCGCTTTCCGCCGGCGGGCCTCTGGTGAGTCCAAGGGCCAAGGCACTGGTGCTGACGCCGGTCTGTGCCCATGCAATGGCGCAACGTCCGGTGGTGGTTGGAGAGCAGGAGGGGGTGGAATTGGCGCTCGCTCCCTCCGACAAGGGCGCCTTGTTGCGGGCCGATGGGGTGTTGGTTGGCCGGCTCACCCCCGGCAAGGTGCTGCGAGTGACCGTGGCGAAGCCGGTGGTTCGGTTGATGCATCCGGCGGGAGTCGGGTTCTACGGGTTGGCGCGGCAGAAGCTGGGGTGGAGCGGGTCGACGGCGCGGGGCGGTCGATGAAGTTGGCGGAACTGATCCAACCCCGCCTGGTACTCCTCGACATCAAGGAGACCAAGCGCACCGCAGCGATCCACGAGGTGGCCAAGTTACTGGAAAAAGACCCGGACATCCTGAATTTTCAGTCCTTTTACGACGAGCTGCTGGCCCGGGAGCGCCTGGAGGCCACCAGCCTGGGCAACGGGGTGGCGTTTCCGCACGCCCGCACGGACCACGTGAAGAAAATGGTTTTGGCGGTGGGGCGAAGCACTCCCGGCGTGCTCTTTGAAAACAGCGGGGAAACGATTCACTTCATCTTTGTGATCGGAACCCCGCGCCGGATGGTGACGGAATATCTGGCACTGGTGGGGGCGATGGCGCGGCTTCTGCGGAACGAAGAGGTTCGCAAAAAGTTGATGGCAGCGAAAACACCGGAGGAGTTCGCGGCCGTGTTTGCGGAGGATCCCGAAGCGGTGTGAGAGTCCGGCTGCGCGACCTGGCGGAGGGCCTCGGGCTCTCGGTGATGGCCGTCTCCAAGGCGTTGCATGATGCGCCCGACATCGGGGCGGCCACCAAGGCGCGGGTCCGGGCGGAAGCGGAAAAGCGGGGATATTGGCCCAACCAGGCGGCGAGGAGTCTGCGGAGCAAGCAAAGCGGATTGATCGGGCTGCTGGTGCCGGATCTCGGCTCTGAGGAGTCAGCCGGGATCGCGGGAGGCCTGTTGCAGGCGGCCGAGACGGCGGGGATTTCCGTCATGGTGGCGGCCCCCGGGGAAAAGAAAGGCGGCGAGGCGGCGCAGGTGAAGGCGATGATGGGGCGGGGATCGGAGGCGATTTTTATTTTACCCAAAATCACCACGGAACACCGCTCGCTGGCATTGGAGGCGGTCAGCCAGGCCGGCCTGCCGGTGATTTTCTTCCAGAGGTATCCGGCGGATGTCGGTCCGGGCCGGGCCCGCGTGAGCTGGGTGGTGCGGGACATGGGACAGGCGGCGCAGTTGGTTCTGGACCATGTCTGGAAACAGGGTCATCGGACGGTGGCCTATCTGGGCGGGCATTCAGCGGAGCGGAGTCATGCCGAGCATTTTAAAGCGGTAAGGGACGGGGCTGTGCAAAGGGGGATGGAGCTGGTGGGAGAGACCACGATGGCAGGCCTGACTCCGGAAGACGGGGAGAGAGAGATGGAAAGAATCCTTAAGGGTAAAACCAAGCCGACAGCGGTGATCTGCGGAAACGATGCGGTGGCTTCCGGCGCCGCGAAGGCGGCATCGCAAGCCGGTCTAAAAATTCCCGGCGATCTAAGCTTGGTGGGATTGGGCGACGGGGAGTTGGCCAAGCATGGGCCGGTGGCGTTGACGACGGTGGGATTTGGGAATCTGGGCAAGGCTGGCTTTGAGCTTTGGATGGCGATCCGCGAAGGCGGGGAGATGAAGCCGAGAATTGTCGGGTGTGAGCTGGTGGATCGAGGGTCAACCGGGAAGATTGGGGATTAAGGCAGTTCGTTGACGGCTACGATTACGGTTACGAGAAATTAATCGCCGAAGCAGATGCCAATTTCGCGGGCGTGGTGGACGAACTGGCCCTTGGGCGGAACGGTGCGGATGCGCGCCACGGCCTCGGCGATCGGCACGCCACCGATCTCGTAGTTCTGGTAGCTGACCATGTGGCTGAACTTCTTTTTCACCACCAACTCCACCGCCCCGACGCCGAAGCGGGTGCCGAGGATCCGGTCGAGGGCGGTGGGGTTGCCGCCACGCTGGAGGTGGCCGAGCACCACGTGCCTCGTTTCCTGACCGGTCCGTTTTTCCATCTCGCGCGCGACCTGTTCCCCGGCTCCTCCCAACCGCACTTCGCCCTTGCCGCGCAGGCCGGCCTCAATCGTGGAAAGATGACCCTTGGCGGGAATCGCGCCTTCCGCCACGACAATCATGGTGGAAGGGAGCCCCAGGGAGGCACGTTCCTTGGCGAAGGCGGCCACCTTGGCGTAGTGGAAGGGAATTTCCGGAATGAGGATGGCGTCGGCCCCGCCGGCCAGGCCTCCATGGAGGGCGATCCAACCGGCATGGCGGCCCATGGTCTCCACCACCATGATCCGCTTGTGGGAGCGGGCGGTGGTGTGGAGGCGGTCGAGGCTGTCGACAACGCAAGTGACGGCGGAGTCGAATCCGAAAGTGGAGGCGGTCGCCAGAATGTCGTTGTCGATGGTCTTGGGAACACCGACCACATTCACCCCCGCTTTTTGGAGCTGAAGGGAGGTGGAAAGGGATCCGTCCCCGCCGATGCAGATCAGCGCATGGAGGTTGAGGCCCCGACAAGTATCGCGGGCCTGCTTGAGGATGGCCGGATCGATTTCTGCTTTTTTACCGGCGCCGATCTTGGCCACGAAGCGGCCCCGGTTGGTGGTGCCCAAAAGGGTGCCGCCGAGATGACTGATGTGGGAGACGGAGACGGCGTCCAGCCGCTGGTAGCGGACGGGATTGAGAAGACCTTCGTAACCGTCGAGAAAGCCCAGGACCTCGAAGCCCCGGGTGGTGGCGGCGGAGACCACGCCGTGCAGAACCGCATTGAGGCCGGGGCAGTCGCCGCCGCTGGTGAGTACGCCGATCCGTTTCGATGCCACGAACCGGGTATAAGGGGGCAGGAGTTAAGTTGCCATCCCTAAGAAGTAACGATTTCCATTTTTCCGTCTCGAACTACGCTTTTTCCATGAGTTCCAACGATGATTTGAAATTCATGAAGGAGGCGGAGGCGGAGGCCCGACTGGGGCTGAAGGAAGGCGGGATTCCGATCGGATCCATCCTGGTGCGGGGCGGGAAGATTGTGGGCCGAGGGCACAACCAGCGCGTGCAAAAAGGTAGCGCGATCCTGCATGGGGAAATGGACTGCCTGATGAACGCCGGCCGGCAGAAGAGCTACCGGGACACGGTGATTTACTCCACGCTGTGTCCTTGCTTTATGTGCTCCGGGACCATCGTGCAGTTCAAGATTCCGCGGGTGGTGGTGGGCGAGGCGGTCAATTTCCCTGGCGCGCCGGACTTTCTGCGCTCCCAAGGCGTGGAGGTGGTGATCCTGAACCAGCCGGAACTCATCCAGATGATGGGGGATTTTATCAAGGCGAAGCCGGAGCTTTGGAATGAGGATATCGCTGAATAGCTGGCAGTTCCGGCCGTCAAACTAGGATCCAACGTTTCGATTAAGATTAAGATTAAGATTAAAGGAAAACTTTAGACGCCGGAGGGCAGGGCGCGGATGGAAGGGAGGGCGCGGTAGCGCTGGTCCATGTCGAGGCCGTAGCCGATGACGTAGCGGTCAGCGATATGGAAGCCGACCCAGCGGGCGGTGATGGCACGGACCCGCTTTCTCTTCTTGTTCAGCAGCACGCAGATTTCCACCCGGCGCGCTCCCAGCTTTTTGGCGTGGTCACGGGTGTGGGCCAGGGTGAGGCCGGAATCCAGAATGTCGTCGATCAGGAGGACATCCCGCCCGCGGAAATTTCCACGGCAGGCGTGCAGGCCCTGCAGGCGGCCGGTGGAGCGGGTGCCCTGGTAGCTGGAGACGGTCCAGAACTCGACCTCGGTGGAGGGTTCGAGGTGGCGCAGAAGATCGACAACAAAAAAGACGCTGCCCTTGAGCAGGGCGACGATGGTGAGGGGGCGATTCTTGTAAAATTTTCGGATCGATAAGCCCAGTTCGCGGACCCGCCGGCGGATCCGGGCGGAGGAGATGTAGTCTTGGCCGGGAGGCCGGGTCACTGGCCGGCAGCGGTCGGGGACAGACGATTCAACTCGTCGGTGATCTTGGCGGTCAGCGGGCCGTTAATCTTCAAATTGAGGCCTTTTTCCCAGGAAGCGCGGGCGTTGGACTCCTCTTCCAGTTGGGCGAAACAGAGCCCGGCGTAATAGTAGATGGCGAGGGAGGTGAGACCGTCGACGACCTCGGGATTTTTAGAGAGCTGGTCCACAAGCTGGCGGAAATCGTCCCGGGCGATGCTACGACGGTTGAAGATGGTGGGCAGGTGGTAGTTGTTAATCGCGCGGATGAAGCGGACGTTGGCATCATCCGGACGCATGGTGACGGCGCGATCCATGCAGTCGCGGCCGGCCATGAGGAAGCGCAGCTTGCCCGGGCCGATGAAGGCGTCCCGGCTGGCGAGGGTGTAGGCGCTGCCCAGATAGACCAAGAGGATCCCGTTGTCCGGCTGCTCGGAGGTCAGCTCCTCGAGCCAGGCAACGAGACGGCGGGTGGCATCCTTGTTTCCTGCCTCCGCCAAAGAGTGCATTTCATAAATCTGATTGAGGAGGGGATGAGAGTAGGTTTCGGAAGAAGGGACGGAAGCGGCACGTCCGGAAGCTGTTACCAGGGAGGCAACGAGCAGGGTAGCAAGGGTGGCTCGGATCA
>JBILFP010000096.1:0-6305 GCA_044351535.1 Methylacidiphilales bacterium | reverse complement strand
GATCCGTTCGGAAGCCTCCACAGCCACGGGGGAGTCCTTTCGTTTTGCGATGACATCTTTCCATGCGGCCACGGCCTCCTCGGCTTTTTTGGCTTCCACCAAGGCATCGCCCCGTGCCAAGAGGGCATTCCCAAGGTTTTCGGACTCTGGATATGTGGTGACAAATTTGGCAAAGACCTCGGCGGCCTCAGCCGGCTGCTGGGCGGTGCGCAAGGCGTAGCCCAAACGCAGTTCCGCATCCTCCTTGATCGAGGCGGTTTTGGCGGAGGCGATCAGCTCCTTTAATTTGGCCACGCCTTCCGGGACCTTCTTCTCAGTGATCAAAGTGCTGGCGTAAAGCAACTGGGTGCTTTCCAGACTTTCGTCGGACACCTTGCGTTTCCCGGCCTTCACCTCGCTGATGAATTTGTCGTAGAACTTGAGCGCCTCCTCGCCTTTGCCGGCTTTCTGGTAGGCGCTGGCGATGAACCGCGGGATTTCATCCGCAAATCTTTCCCCGGCGGCTTTTTCCTGAGCCGATTCCAACCGCTTGATGGCCTCATCTGTTTTTCCGTCTTCCAGCAACGCCCGTCCCACCAGGTAATCGACCAGTCCGGCGATGCCTTTCTGGTCGGGATATTTCTGACGGTACTCCTCGAGTTTTTTGTCGGCCTCGCCGGTACGGCCCTGCAGGGCGTAGGTGAGGATCACCTGCTGTTCGGCGGGGCCGGCCAGATCCTTGCCGCCGTAACGGGCCACGTGGCGGAAGACCAAGCGGGCCTCGTCGTAGCGGCGGGTCTGCAGAAAAGCGGTGCCGAGTTGGAGGAGGGCTTGGGCGGCAAAGTCGGGACGGGAGCGGACCTCCTCGATCTTCTTTTGTTCCCGCTGGATTTTTTTCAGTTTTTCGGGTGAGGGGGTGGTGTCCCGGGCAACCTCGGCCCGCAAAGGGGCCAAGTTGGCCTCCAGTTTGGCGATCAGCTCGTCCTTGCCCGGGACAGAGCGAAGGCGGGCGATCGCTTCGTCGTAGCGGCGGGCGGCGATATCCAGCCCGGCCAGCTGCAGGGTGGCTTCGGCGGCGAGGGCGGGACTGCCGGTGGAAGCGAGCTTGCTGTAGATCTGGCCCGCGCGGGCGAGGGCGGCCTCGGCCTCCGTCCTTTTGAAATCGGCCAGCAGTTCGTCGGCGCGCCGAGCCTCGGCGAAGGCCTGCATGTAGTCGATGTCATCCTGAAAGGCCTTGTCCTTGTCCGCCTTGCGGGCCTCATCAAGGGCCTGGCTGGACTCCGCATATTTGCCGAGAAGAAGGTTGAGGCGGGACTGGAGGAGGAAGGCCTCGGCCCGGGAAGCGGATTCGGGATAGTCCTTGAGGAAGGCGGCGATTTTCTGGAGGGCTTCCTCGAAGCCTTTCTTTCTCTCCGGGGCTTTTTCCGGGGCGGCGTCGGCCTGGCTGGCGGCGCTCTGGGCGATGAAGTAGGCCGCCTCCTCCTTGACGTCCTTCTCGGTGGCGGTGGAGGCGACCTTGCCGTAAGCGGCGATGGCCTCGGGCCACTTGGAGAGATTGTAAAGGGAACGGGCCTGCAGCAGGTAGGCGCTGGGGAGGTTGGGCGACTGCGGGTTCGCCTTGATGAAGTCAGCCGCCAGCTGGGCGCACTCCTCGTAACGGGCGCCGTTGTAGGCTTCGAGGATTTTTTTGGCGGCATCTGCGGCCTCCTGCGCGGGAAGAGGCACGAGACCCGCCATCCCAGTCAGCGCCAGGGTGAACAGGAGGGTCTTCCTTGTCGTCATGGGGCTAAAAATCTAAGGGTCTGGAGGGTCTTTGGGCGAGCGGAACCGAGCCAAAACCAGCCTTTTTTTCCCTTGCCTCCCTGGGGGCTTTGGCTGAATGATTTCCCCTTGATGATTTTGAACGAATCCGCCCCCGAGGGCCTGGTTGCCTGACCGATCCGGTCGTCCTGATGTTCTTTTCCCTCTCCCTTTGAACGCGCCCCGCTTCGTTCGGGCGCATCGCCGGTCCTGATGCAGGAATACCGCGCCAACCACCGGATCCGCGCCCGCGAGGTTTTCCTCGTCGCTGCCGATGGCAAAAAGCTGGGCGTTGTCGGCATCACCGACGCCATGGCCGCTGCCCGCCAGGCCGGCTTGGACCTGGTGGAGGTCAGCAGTAATAGCACCCCGCCGGTCTGTAAAATCCTGGATTTCGGCAAGTTCCGCTACGAGCTGGCCAAGCGCGACCGGGAAGCCAAACGCCACAATTTGGCGGCCAAGGTGAAGGAGATGAAGTTCCACGTGAACATCGACCCCCACGACTACGCCACCAAGATGCGGCATGCGGAGGAGTTTCTCTGGAAGGGGATGAAGGTGAAGGTGGTCATGGCCTTCCGGGGGCGGGAGATGCAGCACCAGAGCCTCGGGCAGGATCTGGTGAAGACGATCCGCAACGACCTGAAGCTGGTGGGGGCAGCCGATGCCGACCCGAAATTGATTGGCAAAAACATCACGATGATGTTAACTCCTCTTCCCGTCAAAAAGCGGGTCCGGCGCTGGACCACCGAGGAAGCCGAGGGGGCTTACGAGGAAGAGGAAGGCGAAAACGGTGTCCCTGAGCAGGCTCAGGCCACCCCCGAGACAACCCCCAGTTCCAGCCCCACCCCCTCGTAACCGGAGACCCGCCCATGCCCCGTCCGATCGCCCGCCGGAAGACGAAGAAGTCTGCCGCCAAGCGTTTTAAGGTTTCCGCCGGGGGCAAGGTTATGTTTTTCAGCCCCGGTCGCCGGCATCTCGCCTCCAGCAAGAACCGCAAGCGGATGCGCCGTTTGGGCAAGGTGTCGGTGCTCGCCGAGACCGATGTGGCCCGGATCACCGAAAACCTGCCCTTTCGCTAAACCGTAAACCGCCATGCCCCGCGCCACCAACGCCCCCGCCTCCCGTGAACGCCGCAAACGGATGGTGACCGCCGCCGCCGGCTATCGCGGCCGGCGCAGCAAGTTGTTCCGTTACGCGAAGGACGCCCGGATGAAGGCTATGTACTGGTCGTACCGCGACCGGAAGGCCAAGAAGCGCAATTTCCGCAACCTCTGGATCGGCCGGATGAGCGCGGCCCTGCGTTCCCAAGGAATCACCTACAGCGCCTTTGCCGGATCCCTCCGCAAGGCCGGCGTGCAGTTGGACCGAAAAGTCCTGGCCGACCTGGCTGCCAACGAACCCTCGGCGTTTTCCGCCGTGGTGCAGGCCGTCCGCGGTTGATCCGCGGGGACCGGCCGTGTCCCAATTCTCCAGCCCCGATTTTGCGGGGATCCGCGACCGGGCTCTCGCTGAGCTTTCCTCCTCTGCAGATGCCGCCGCCAAACAGGCTTGGCGCAACCGCTTTCTCGGCCGGCAGGGGGAGGTGCAGAAACTTCTCGATGGGTTGAAGACTGTGGCCGCCGCTGAGCGGCCGGCCTACGGGAAATCGGTCAACGAACTGCGGCAGATGCTGGAACAGGTCTGGGCGGAGAAGGGCGGGGAAATCGCGGCGGAGGGTGGCGGAGCTTCCGCAGACATGGATCTCACCCTGCCGGGAAAACCGTATCCCTCCGGGGCGGTGCATGTGCTGACCCAGACGCTGGACCGGATCGTGGATATTTTTCATCGGCTGGGCTTTTCGTTGGCCGATGGGCCGGAGATCGAGACCGAGCACCACAACTTCGACGCATTGAACACGCCGCCCGACCATCCAGCCCGGGACGAGGCCGACACCTTCTATCTCGACCTGCCGCCTGGGCCCCATGGGCGGTGGTTGTTGCGGACGCAGACCTCGCCGGTTCAGATCCGGGTGCTCGAAAAGAGGAAGCCCCCGGTGAAGGTGATCGCGCCGGGCCGTTGCTACCGCCGGGACGAGGTGGACGCCACCCATGGTTTATTTTTCCATCAGGTGGAGGGCTTATGCGTGGGTGATGGGATCGCGCTTCCACACCTGAAGGGGGCTTTGGAGTTCTTCTTCCGGGAGCTGTTTGGTGCGGGGACAAAGATCCGACTGCGGCCGCACTACTTTCCGTTCACCGAACCCAGCTTTGAGGTGGATGTGTCGATTCCAGGCCGGATGTTCCGGGGTCGCGAATGGCTGGAGATTGCCGGGTGCGGTTTGGTGCATCCCAAGGTGTTGCGCGGGGTGGGTATCGATCCGGAAAAGCACACGGGCTACGCCTTTGGGCTGGGGGTCGAGCGGATCGCCATGGTGCGGCACAACATCCCGGATCTCCGGATGTTTTACGAAAACGACGTTCGTTTCCTGAAGCAGTTTGCCGCCCACGGTGCTGTCTAAACGCACCGTCGTCTTTCGTTTCGTGCCGGCGACGCTTCGGCATCCACGATGCCAGGATCTTCCTTTAGACTGAACCCTATCATGGAAATCTGGTTTTTGATTCTTGGAATGGGGGTGGTGGCGTTTCTTTACTCCTCCGTCGGGCATGCCGGGGCTTCGGGCTACATCGCGGTGATGGCGCTCTGCTCCGTGCCGGCGCAGCAGATCAAGCCGATCGCCCTGGCCCTCAACATCACGGTCTCGAGCCTGGCGGCCTGGAATTTTTACCAGGCGGGCCATCTGAATCGCCGCCTTCTGATCCCCCTGGTGATCGGATCGGTTCCCTTTGCCTTTCTGGGGGGGTATCTGAAACTTCCCGCGAGCTGGTTTCAACTCCTGGTCGGCCTGGTGCTTTGGTTTGCGGCTTTTCAGTTGTGGACCACTGCACGAATGGAGAAGGAAGCTCATTCGCCTGCCAAGACAACCTTGGCTGGCACCGGGGCGGGGCTGGGGCTTTTGGCCGGTCTCACCGGAACCGGGGGAGGAATTTTCCTGACCCCATGGATGCTGTGGCGGGGTTGGGCCACCACCAAAACGGTGGCGGCGGTCTCCGCCATGTTCATTCTCCTAAACTCCGCCGCTGGATTAACCGGACATCTCCTCGCTACCCGCGAGTTTCCGCACGTGGGCTTGTGGTTGCTGGCGGTGGTGGCGTTGGCCGGTTGGATGGGGTCGTGGCTGGGGAGTCGGCGTTATCCCGTCCTTTGGATCCGGCGCCTACTGGCCGTGGTGCTCCTGATCGCGGGCGCGAAACTGATCTTTATTCCTTAAGGTGACGCAGACACTCCCGGATGGCCGGAAGCAGCGGAGGGAGGCACTCTCCGATCGCCTTTGGGTTTCCCGGGAGATTGATGATCAGGCTTTTTCCCGCCACCCCGGCGACCGCGCGAGAGAGAATGGAGGTAGGGGCCTTGGGAAAGCTGGTCCAACGCTGGGCCTCGGCCAATCCCGGCAACTCCTTCTCCAGAACCGCGCGGGTGGCCTCCGGAGTCACATCCCTGGCCATCGGGCCGGTGCCCCCTGTGGTCAAAATAAGGGAGACGCCCTCTTTCACCCATTGTCTGAGGGTTGAGCTGATTTTCTCTTTTTCGTCGGGAACGATAGCTGATGTCCATTCGACTGGCTCTTTCCAAAGGGAGTTGAAAACCTTTTCCAGTTCGGGACCGCCCAAGTCCTGGTACGTGCCGGCGTGGGCCCGGTCGCTGACCGTCAGTCGGGCGGCTCGCAAAGGATTCAGGACTTCTCCTTGGCCAAGAGCCGGATGTTTTGGATCACCATGCTGCGGTCCACACCTTTCAACATGTCGTAGAGGGTGAGAGCGGCCACAGAGACAGCGGTGAGGGCCTCCATTTCCACGCCGGTCCGGGCATGGACGCGGACTTCAGCCTCGATCCGGATCCGGTCCCGGGCCGGAGTAAGTTCAACGTGGACGGAGTCCAGCGGAAGCGGGTGGCACAGAGGAATGAGGACAGAGGTTTGTTTGGCCGCCTGAATCCCCGCGATCCGGGCCGCAGCTAGAACGTCGCCCTTGGGGGTTTTACCGGAGCGCAGAAGTCGGATCGTCGCAGGAGCACAGCGGATTTCTCCGACTGCCACGGCCCGGCGGTGCAGGGGAAACTTCGGACTGACATCGACCATCTGGGCGCGGCCACGGGTATCCAGATGGCTGAGCTTTTTCACGGTAGGATGGTGGGCAGAACCTTCACCGGCGAGCCAGCCTGCTGTCCGGCCGGAACGCAAAGGAGGCAGTCGGCCGTGGCGAGGCAAGTGAGGTCGGATGAATCGCGCCACGGGAGAGCGCGAGCCCGGATGCGGCCACCTTGGGGCTCGAGACGGCCTGGCCACCAGGTTTCCCGGGGGTCGGAGCGGATGACATGGGAGTCGAGCAGGTCAGCTTCCAGAGGTTCGGCGGGCGGGAGTCCGGCCCAGCGGCGCAGAACCCGGCGGACAAAAAGGTGGTAGCAGACGAAATGGGAGAGGGGATTGCCCG
>JBILFP010000088.1:0-6892 GCA_044351535.1 Methylacidiphilales bacterium | reverse complement strand
GAGCGAGGGGGCGAAGTTCCAGGAAGCGCTGGAGGGGTGGATCCGGCGGCTGACGGGGATGACAAAGGGGAAGGCGTTCGTGCTGTTCACGAGCCGGGCGATGTTACGGCGGACGGCAGAGGGGATGGCGGGCTGGTTTGAGGAGCAGGGCTGGAAGCTACTGGTGCAGGACCGGGGGAATTCAAGGACGCGGCTGCTGCGGGAGTTCAAGGAGGACCTCCATAGCGTGTTGTTTGGGACGGACAGCTTTTGGCAGGGGGTGGACGTGCCGGGGGAGTCGCTTTCCAACGTGATCCTTACGCGGCTGCCGTTTGCGGTGCCGGACGAACCGCTCTTGGAGGCACGGTGTGAGCGGATCCGGGAGAAGGGCGGGGAGCCGTTCCGGGACCTGCAGTTACCGGAGGCGGTGTTAAAGTTTCGGCAAGGAGTGGGAAGGCTGATTCGGAGCCGGGAGGACCGGGGTCAGATCGCAGTGCTGGACGGGCGGATTCTCACTAAGAGCTATGGGAAGTCGTTTTTGCAGATGTTGCCGGAATGTGAAGTTCAGATCTTGGAGGTTGAGGATTAGATTTTTCGTTTACGATTAGGTTTGGCCCCCTCGGACCTGCCCCCGCCCATCCGGGGTAGCGTCTCCGGCGATAGTGGATTTCCGCTTACGCGGGGGGATTCACGTTTACGGAAGCATGGAAGCGGGTGGCTAGTGGCGGGTGACGTGTAACGAGCAACCCGCAACGGGTTTGCGGTTTCCGCAGAGGCGCCGAGGACGCGGAGGGGGCTGTTTGTTCACGATTATGGTTACAGGTACGTTTACGAAAGCCGGAGGCGAAAAGATTCGGTAGGGACGTGCAACTGGTTGCACGTCCGATAGAAAGATTGATTCTCGTATCTGGATCCTTTTATCGGGCGAGCAGCAAGCTGCTCGCCCCTACCGGGATGAGGATGCTCAATGATTCAGATCACCATCGGGCGATGGGGCCTCCGTCGCCAAAGGCTAAGGAGGCCGGGGACCATCGCCCCTACCGGAGTTTGAAATTAGGTCGTATCAGGCGGGGAAGCCGGGAATTTCGAGGCAGGCTTTGACGTAGTCGGCCCGGAGATTGCGGTACTTGAGGTAGTAGGCGTGTTCCCAGACGTCGATGCCGTAAATCAGGGTGCCACCTTCCATGACGGGGGAGTCCTGGTTGGGGTAGGGCTTGATGAACAGCTTCCCGTCCTTCCCGCGGGCGAACCAGGCCCAGCCACTACCAAAAACACCCATGGCAGTTTTGGTCATCTCCTCCTTCCACTTGTCGTAGCTACCGAAGGTCTGGTCGATCTCCTTGGCCAGCTTGCCGGGGGGCTTGGCGCCCGGATTTTTCAGGGTTTTCCAAAGATGGGAGTGGTTGACGTGGCCGCCGGCATTGTTGCGGACGGTGGTGCGGATGTCCGCGGGAAGGGAGTCGAGGTTTTGGAGAAGCTCCTCGGCGGACTTTTTCTGAAGGTCAGGGTAGGGGGCGATCGCCTTGTTGAGGTTGTTAACGTAGGCAGCGTGGTGCTTGCCGTGATGGAGGTTCATGGTTTCCGCATCGATGAAAGGTTCCAGGGCGTTGGGCGGGTAGGGGAGCGGGGGCAGGGTGAAGGGGCCGGTTGGTGCAGGCGCGGTCTGCGCGTGGGAGGTGGAAGGCAGGAGGCGGGAAGCGATGGTTCCGGCGAGGAAGGTTTGGAAGAAGGTGCGGCGGTTCATGGTTCAATCTTCAGTGCTTTATCAAACAGAGAAAAGCTTTTCGTTTACGTTTAGGTTTACGTTTACGAAATCGGATTGCTTGAAAGACAAATCCTAAACGTAAACGTAATCGAAAACGATGAACCGGGTCTTGGCGTGAGGGGGATTTAAGGATATGATATCCAGCTAGTTCCATGAAATCGGCTGAAGTCAGAAAGGGATACCTCGAGTTCTTCCGCGGGAAGGGCCACACGATCGTGCCCTCGGCCAGTTTGATGCCGACTTCGCCGAATCTGCTTTTCACCAACGCGGGGATGAACCAGTTCGTCCCTATCTTCCTCGGGCAGGCCAAGTTTCCGCATTCCCCGGCCCGGGCCGCGGACACGCAAAAGTGCATCCGGGCGGGCGGGAAGCACAACGATCTGGAGGACGTCGGCTTCGACACCTACCACCACACCTTTTTCGAGATGCTGGGGAACTGGTCGTTCGGGGACTATTTCAAGAAGGAGTCGATCGACTGGGCGTGGGAGCTGTTGGTGGGCGTGTGGAAATTTCCCCCGGAACGGCTGTACGCGACGGTCTACAAGCCGGGTCCGAAGGATCCGGCAGAGTTTGATGCCGAGGCCAGCGGGTACTGGGTGGAGAAGTTCAAGTCGGCGGGGCTGGATCCAAAGATCCATGTGGTGACCGGAGGGGCGAAGGACAATTTCTGGATGATGGGGGAGACGGGGCCATGCGGGCCCTGTTCCGAGGTGCACGTGGACCTGACGGTGGACGGGAAGACGCAGGGCAAACTGGTGAACCAAGGCGATCCGCGCTGCCTGGAGATCTGGAACCTGGTGTTCATCCAGTTCAACGCCGAGCCCGGCGGGAAGTTCAAGCCGCTACCGGAGCGGCATGTGGACACCGGGATGGGGCTGGAGCGGGTGGCGGGGATCCTCGCCACCACCGATGGATTCAAGGATTTCCGGAAAGATCCGTCCAACTACTCGAGCGACCTGTTTTCACCGATCTTTGCCAAGATCCAGTCGATCTCCGGGGTAAACTATGGGGCCAAGGTGCCGAAAAGCCGGGAGGAGGTGAAGCCTGAGGAAATGAACGACTGCATCTTCCGGGTGTTGGCCGACCATGTGCGGACCCTTTCGTTTTCAATCGCGGATGGAATCGTGCCCGGGAACGAGGGGAGAAACTATGTACTGCGCCGGATCCTGCGCCGGGCGGTGATGTTTGGAAGGCGGCTGAAGCTGCCGGATGGATTCCTCACGGAGTTGGCCACGCCGGTGATCGAGACGATGGGCGGGGTTTTTCCGGAACTCAGGTCGCGGGAGAAGGAGATCCGGTCGGTGTTGTCGGGAGAGGAAGCGTCGTTCTCTAAGACGCTCGAGCGGGGCCTGGCGATGTTTGAGAAGCTGGCCGCAGGTTCGGGCAAGGGAATCAAGGGGGAGGATGCATTCACACTGTACGACACGTATGGATTCCCGCTGGATTTGACGCAGTTACTGGCCCGGGAGCGGGGGATCGGGGTGGATGCGGAGGGTTTTGAGAAGGCGATGGAGGGGCAAAGGCAACGGGCGCGGCAGTCGCAGAGCAAGACGACGATCAAGGTGGAGGACGAGGCAGGGCCGGACTTCCCGACGGTGTTCACCGGGTACGAGAAAACCGAGGAGCCGAAGGTGGAGAAGGTGGTGGCCGAGGCGTTGAAGGAGCCTGGGCCGGCTGGGGCCAAAGGCCGGGTGTTTCTCTCGCCGACTCCTTTCTACGGGGAGATGGGCGGTCAGGTGGGAGACACCGGATGGATCGAGTGGGATGGCAACAAGGTCCGTGTGGTGGCGACAATGCGTGGGGCGGGCGGCGTGCCGGTGCATTTGACCGAGACGGTGGTAGCGGCCAACGGACCTGTTCGGGTGAAGGTGGATACTGAGCGGCGTGGGAGGATCGAGGGGCATCACACGGCGACCCATCTTTTGCACTGGGCGTTGCGGAATGTGCTGGGGACGGGGGTGCGCCAGAAGGGGTCCTATGTGGGTCCGGACCGGCTGCGGTTCGACTTTGCGCATCTGAAGGCGATGACTCCGGAGGAGGTGGCGCAGGTGGAGAAGCAGGTCAACGAGAAGGTGAAGGCTGATGCGCCCGTGAAGTGGGAGGAGCGGGCCTTTACGGAAGTGAAAGATGATCCGACGGTGCTGCAGTTTTTCGGGGACAAGTACGGGACGACGGTGCGGGTGGTGGACATCGGGGGCTTTTCCAAGGAGTTGTGCGGTGGGACGCATGTGCGCTCATGTGGAAAGATCGGGGCGGTGCGGGTGGTGGGGGAGTCGGCCATCGCGGCCGGGGTGCGGAGAATCGAGGCGGTTTCCGGACCGGCGCTGGCGGAGTGGTGTGCTGAAGAGATGCGGAAGCAGCAGGAGAAGTGGGAGGGGTTGGCCAAGCGGAAGGCGGGGATCGTCCCACTTTCCCGGGAAAGTGGGACGATTTCACCCGAGCAGGCGTGGGATCTGGTGAAGAAGCGGGAGAAGGAGCTGGCGCAGACGGAAGAGGCGATCCGGGAGGAGGATAAGCAAGCGGCCAAAAAGCTGACCTCGGAGTGGCAGAAAAAGGCCGAGGGGCACGCCCAGGAGCTTTGGGCCACCGGAGCAGCGATCGGTGGGGTGCGCTGGATCGGGAAAGACTTGGGCGAAGTCGCAGCCGGCTATCTTCCGGTGCTGGCTGATCGTGTGAAAAAAGAGGGAGAGGCGGTGGTGTTTTTGACGGGCCGGGAGAATGGAAAAGTTCCGTTGCTGGCGGTGTGTACGGCGGAGGCGGCCAAGAAGGTTCAGGCGGGGAAGCTGATCCAAGCAGCCGCTCCGGAGGTGGGAGGCAAGGGCGGGGGTCGACCCGATGCGGCCCAGGGTTCGGGGACGAATCCGGAGGGAATTTCCAAGGCGCTGGCGGCGGCGGAGAAGATGGTGAAAGCGGCGCTGGGGGGTGGGTCATGACACGCCGCCCCACGGGGGCCGATCCGATCGAGCAGGTGATCGCCGCGATGCGGGCGGGCCGGATGGTGATCATGACCGACGATGCAGGTCGGGAGAACGAGGGGGATCTGGTGTTAGCGGCACGGAGCGTGACGCCGGCGCTGATCAACTTCATGGCCAGGGAAGGCAGGGGTCTGATTTGCGCCCCGGTGTCGAAGGCCCGGGCGGAAAAGCTGGGCCTGAGCCGGATGGTGGCCAGGAACGAGGAGAAGTTCGGTACGGATTTCACGGTTTCCGTCGACGCGGCCAAGGGCATCACCACGGGAATCAGTGCGCACGACCGAGCGGCGACGCTACGGGCCCTGGGTCGGCCCAGTCCGCGGGCGAATGACCTGGTTCAGCCCGGTCATATCTTCCCCGTGCGGGCAAAAGATGGAGGTGTGCTGGTACGGGCGGGGCATACCGAGGCGGCAGTGGATCTGGCGAAGCTGGCGGGGCAGGGGGATGCGGCGGTGATTTGCGAGATTCTGAATCCGGACGGGTCGATGGCCCGCTGGGCGGATTTGCTGGAGTTCAAGAAACGGCATGGCTTGAAGCTGGGGACGATCCAGGAGTTGATCGAGTACCGCCGGCGGAAGGAGAAGTTGGTGGTGCGGGAGCAGACGGTGAAGCTGCCCACCGACTACGGGCCTTTTGATCTGCATCTGTACCGAAACGTGACCGATGGGAGTCATCATCTCGCTTTGGTGAAGGGAAAGGTGAAAGGCAACCAGCCAGTTTTGGTGCGGGTGCACAGCGAATGCCTGACGGGGGACGTGTTTGCCTCGCGGAGATGTGACTGCGGCAACCAACTGCACGACGCCCTGCGTCGGATCGGGCAGGAGAAAAAGGGAGTGCTGGTTTACATGCGGCAGGAGGGCCGGGGGATCGGCTTGCCGGCGAAGATCAAGGCATACCGTCTGCAGGAGCGGGGCTTGGACACGGTGGAGGCGAACCGAAAGCTGGGGTATCCGGCGGATTTGCGGGAGTACGGGATCGGGGCGCAGATCCTGGCGGATCTGGGGGTACGCAGGATGCGGCTGCTGACGAACAATCCTAAGAAAGTGGTGGGATTGGGCGGATACGGACTGGAACTGGTGGATCAGGTGCCGATCCGTTCCAAGGCGAATCCGCACAACCGGAAATATCTGGCGACGAAGAAAAAGAAGCTGGGTCACCGGTTGTGAAGAAGGGGCGGTTCACGATCGTGGTGGCGGATTACCACCGGAAATACGCCGATGGGATGGTGGGGGCGGCGAAGAAGGTGCTGACGGGCCACCGGGTCGAGGAGGTGCGGGTACCGGGAACGTTTGAAGTGCCGTTGGCGGTGAAGCGAGCGTTGCGCAAGAAACCAGATGCGGTGCTGGCGTTGGGTTTGGTGTGGCAGGGGGAGACGCCCCATGCGGGGCTGATCCTGAAATCGGCCACGGATGCGCTCATGCGAATGATGCTGAAGAGTGATGTACCGGTTTTGCATCATCTGGTGGGGGTGAAGACCGAGGCGCAGGCGCGGGCGCGGTGTTTGGGGAAACTGAACCGCGGCCGGGAGGCAGCGCAGGCGGCCCTGAGGATGTGGAAACTGAAGGCGGGAGGACGTCGTGGCCGGTAGCCGCAGGGAGGGTAGAATTTTGGCGGCTCAGTTCCTGTATCAGCGGGAGGTGGGGGTACCGGGGGTGGGACTGGAGGAGGGGCTGAAGGAGTTTTGGGAGCTGACTGAGGCGGAGGCCAAGGCGAAGGAATTTGCCGAGGGTCGAATCCGGGCGGTTCTGGGGAAACAGAAGGAGGTGGATGCGGAGCTGCAGAAGCTGGTGACGAACTGGGAGCCGGGCCGCTTGGCGCCGGTGGACCGGGCGATTTTGAGGTTGGCGTTGTGGGAGATGAAGTTTGCGGAGGACGTGCCCCCGATCGCGGCCCTCAACGAGGCGATCGAAGTGGCGAAGGCGCTGAGCACGGAGGAGTCGGGCCGGTTTGTGAACGGGGTGTTGGACAAGGCGAGGGCGACACTTGGACGCCCAGAAAGAACCATCACCAAGGCGACGGTTTAGAGCTTCGATTAGGATGAGGATGAGGATTAGGCCGGACGAAAAATGGATGAGGATGGCTATTGAGTTGGCCAAGAGGGCGGGAGAAGGGACGAGACCGAATCCGCGGGTTGGGGCGGTGGTGGTGAAAGGTGGAAAGTTGGTGGGGGCAGGGT
>JBILFP010000016.1:0-21225 GCA_044351535.1 Methylacidiphilales bacterium | reverse complement strand
GCTGGGGCCCGTACCAGCGGACCAGATCCGGCGGAATTTCGTTATCCACGTAGTAACCCAAAATGGCCGGATGCCCGGCGTGGGCCTTGGCGGCACGCCGGACGCTGGCTCGAATTTCCTTTCGAACTGACCGGTCATCGAGAAAAAGAACCCTCCGCTGCCACGGGACCGTCACCATCACCCTCAAGCCATGCTCCGCCGCCTGGTCGAGAAACCAGCGGGGCGGCGGGTGGTACACCCGCACGGTGTTAAAACCCGCCCCGGCAATCAGCCGGAAATCCCGGGCGGCCTTGGCAGGATTTCCCAGGTGATCGTCCCCGTCCCGGAACGGCCCGTAGGTCACGCCCTGCAGGAAAAACTTGGTGTCGCTGGAAAAAAGAAACTTCCCCCGGGCTGTCACCCGCGGTCCGCTCAGGGCGGTGGGCCGGATCCGCGCCTCCGGCGCCGGGGCCTCCGGGAAAAGCGGAATCGGAACGGTGCTCACTCCCGCAGCTGACCGTGGCCGGTCACCACGTACTTGTACGAGGTCAGCTCCTCCAGTCCCATCGGGCCCCGCGCGTGAATCTTGTCCGTGCTGATGCCGATCTCCGCGCCAAATCCAAACTCGCCCCCGTCCGTGAACCGCGTTGACGCATTCCAATACACTGCCGCCGAGTCGGCCTCCCGTAAGAACCGCTCCGCTGTGGCCCGGTCTTGGGTGACGATCGCGTCGGAATGATGGCTGCCGTGACGGGCCAGATGTTCCAAGGCCCCATCCAAACCATCCACGACGCGGATGGCCATCGTCAGGTCGAGGTACTCAGTTTCCCAATTGGCGGGCGGGGAAAGTTTTTCGCCGGAAGCTTTCGCCGAAGCCTCGTCCCCGAAAAGCTTCACGCCCTTGGTTTTCAGCGCCTTCACCAGCCGAGGCAGGATTTTTTCCGCCACGGCGCGGTCCACCAGCAGGGTCTCCGCCGCGTTGCAGGTGGCGGGGCGCTGGCACTTGGAATTCACCACGATGGCCTCGGCCATTGCCGGATCGGCGTCGCGATGAACAAACACGTGGCAAACACCGTGGAAATGCTTGATCACGGGAACTCGCGCGTGCTCCAGCACGGTCTCGATCAGGCCATGTCCGCCCCGGGGAATCAACAGGTCCAGCACGCCGTCCAGCCGGCACATCTCGGGAATGCTTTCTCGGCTTTCATCTTCCACCAGCGCCACCACCTCCGCGGGGAGTTTTTTCTTTCGGGCCGCCTCCCCCAGCGCCACGGCCAAGGCCCGGTTGCTATGCCGCGCTTCGCGCCCGCCCCGTAACAGCACGGCGTTGCCCGTCTTCAGGCAAAGCACCGCGCTGTCCACCGTCACGTTGGGGCGGGACTCGTAAATGATCCCGATCAGCCCGATGGGCACGCGGATTTTTTCAATCTCCAGGCCATTGGGCCGTTTCCATTTGCGAACCACTTCCCCGACCGGGTCGGACAATCGGGCCACCTGACGAACCCCTTCCACCATTTCGGTAAAACGTTTTTCCGTCAGTTCCAGCCGGTCGAGCAACGCCCCGGTCAGACCGGCCGACTTCCCCGCTTCCACATCCTTCCGGTTCGCTTCCAAAATCTCCTTTTTTCTCGCGATCAGCTCGTTCGCCATGGCCAGGAGGAGCGCATTCTTTTCGTCGGTGGAAAGCACCGCCAGGCAGCGCGCCGCCTCTTTGGCCCGCAGGGCCAGCTCCCGCACCGCGCTCATCGGGCAATCCAGGTTCCCGCCGGGGACCCTTTTACGGAATCGAGCAACACCTTGGCACGGCGACCGTCCGCGATCAGGACCGGCACCCCGCGGGACAACGCGATCCGGGCCGCCTCGAGCTTCGAGCGCATGCCACCGACGGACCCCGCGCTGCCGGCCCCGCCGGCACAGGCCAAAACGGAGTCGTCGATTTTTCGGACGCGCCGAATCAGTTGGCCGCCCCCGTCCGGACGGCTCATCAGCCCGGGAGCGTCCGTCAGAATCACCAATCGGTCCGCCTTGGCCAAAATCGCCACGTGGGCCGAAAGCCGGTCGTTGTCGCCAAAGGCATTGAGCAGCGCGATCTCCTCAAAAGAAAGGGCGTCGTTTTCATTGAAGACCGGCACGGTGCGTTTCTGCCGCAACAGCGTCCGCAGGGTGGCCCGGGTGTTCTCGTAAATCCGCCGGCTATCCAGATCCCACGAGGTCAAAAGGATTTGGGCGGCCAGCAGACGGTGGGGGGCCAACGCTTCTGAATAGGCGCGCATCAGCAGCGGTTGCCCGATGGTCGCGCACGCCTGCAGGTCGGGACGGGAAGAAGGACGTCGCTTCATTTTCAACGCCTGCATGCCTGCCCGAATGGCGCCGGAGCTGACCAGGATCACCTCGTGTCCGGCCCGGCGCAGCCGGGCGATCTGCCTGGCCCATCCGCGCAGGCGTGAAATCGCCAGCCCGCCGGAGGACGATGCGAGCAGGCTGCTGCCGATTTTGACGACGATTCTCATGAAAAGATCCTGCCCCGCTTACGGGCGGCGGCCTTCCAAGGCCTTGAGGATGAGGTGCAGGATTTTGGATCCCGCAAAAAGTCTTCCGGCGAAACGGCCCATCCCGCCCTTACCGCCCGAAAACAGCTGAACCGCCGCCCACCCCAAGCCGGCCCACTGACTGGAAAAACGCACCACCTTCTCCCCCTCGTCGATCCAGCGGCCGACATCGGAAAGTTCGCCGACGGCGCGGCGAAATTCCCAGCCGGCCCGGCGAGCGGAGGCGGCACAGGCAAGGCGCCCTTCCCGCGCCCGTTTCAGCGCTTGGAGCTCAACCATTCCCGGTCCCTCTGGAATTCGGCGACAGTGTCGGCGAACGGCAGGCCTTCCCCGATCGTGCGCTTGCGCATGCGGAGAAAGGCGAAGAGGGCCCCGGCCCCATACAGGACGGCCAGGCCCACGAGGGCGAGAATCCGGGCATGCGGATCGGGCCAAACGGAAAGCACCACGGCCAAGGAGGCCACCAACAGAGCCAAGGCCCCGAGCACCAGGGCAATGGCCAGCCAGAGCACGGCTTCCACCGCCCGCCACTTCTCTTCCTGCAACTCCGCCCCCAAGAGGCGAAGCCGTTCCTCCACCAACTTGACGGAGGTCAGGGCCAAATCACGCAGGGCGGAAATCATTGAAATTTTACTTTCGGTTCAACAAGGCGCCGATGATCAGCCCGGCCACCAGCGCCGCCCCGACGGACTCGTAAGGATGTTTGCGGATCACTTGGTCCACTTCTTTCAAACCCTCTTCCGCCGCCTCCTTCACGTCGTCCAAATTATGAAATTTTTCTTTGGCGGCCTCGATTTTGCGGGCCAGCTCTTTGCGGACTTCGTTGGCTCTTTCCCCCAGCTCGCCGGCGGTGGCGTGGAGAAGATTTTCAGCATCGGCGAGCACACCCCGCACATCGCGGGCGATGGATGCCTTGCCGGTCCGGCGGGAACTTTTTTTGAGTTTGGTTTTGGCCATCGAGGCATTGTGCCTGCCACCGTTTACGGGGGCAAGCTTGCTACCCCCCACATCCGGCGGCCTCAAAGATCTAAGTCATTGGAAGCCAAACGCTTTTCGAGGAGATTCCGGGCCGTGTGACGGGCCCTCAGACGGGGATCAAACCAGATTTCCCCAAACATCTGCCCCAAAACGGTGAAGATTCCCAACAAAGGCATCGCCAAAAGCAACCCGTAGACCCCGCCCAACATGCCCCCGGCGAAAATCATCATCACCGTGACCAGCGGATGCATATGGAGAGCCCGTCCCACCGTCGCCGGGGTGTAAAGGAACTCATCCAGCAGTCGCACCCCGCAAAAAAGCAGCACCACGCTGAAAAGAAGCTGGGGGTTGTGAGGAGAATGAAGCGCACAGACGCAGATGGCGATGAGCCCGCCCACCGCCGTGCCCACATACGGCACCCAGGCAAAGACGGCGCACACCAAGCCAAGCAGCATGGCGTTTTGGAAAGAAAAAATACCCTGCCCTAAACCGAGCAGCCACAGCCCAAGCCCCAGGGTGATTGTGTCCAACACGGTCAACCAGAACATCCCCTTGAAGTAGGCGTGCATCTGCCGGTCCATCCGGTCAAACAAAAGGAGGGTTTTTTCAAAAAAGGCATTGGGTACCGCCCGCAGGATCAATTGATGAAAAGCCGTGCCGTCCCGGAGAAAGAAAAATGTCAGGAACGGCACCAGCAACAGACTGGGCAGCCACTTGAAGGCAAACAGCGCCGCATCCCCGGCAAACTGGGTGCCTTTGCCCTGCGCAAAAAAATCGATCCGCGCCTGTAACCCCTCCGCCAGCCCGGCTTTCTTGGCCATCGGAAAACGGGCCTCAATATTCTTCAGGAACTCGGAGGCGATCTGGCTCAGCCGCTGCATCGTGTCCGGCAGGTTGGTCTGAAACTGGCTTACGGAATTCAGCATGGCGGGCAGAACCGTGAGCGAGGCCACCACGCAAAGCAGGGAAGCCAGCACGAGAAAGATGGTCAGGGAATGCTGCGGGGAGATACCCCAGTGCTGGAGGCGGATCAAAAACGGATGGACGAGATAGTAGAAGACCACGGCCAGAATCAGGGGCAGGGCCAACCAGGCAATCCGGTCCAGCAGGACGATGGAGCCGAGGGTTCCCCCGATCACGCCGACCCAAATGACCGGGTGCTCCAGCGCACGCGGGTTGGAAACTCGGATTTCCTGGCTCAAGGTTTAGGAAAGGATCGAGGTGTCGGTATGGCCCTCGAGAAAGCGATGGAGCCGTGAGGACATCAGCCGGGCCACCTGGACCGCCACCTTGAATCCCAATCGCGGCCGCGCATCGGCCAGCCGCTCCAGCTCAGACCGGAACATGGCGAAAGCCACGGAGGGTTCTTCCGCCACGACCGTGGCCAACCGCGGGGTGGATTTCAAAAGTGCAATTTCCCCAAAACACTCCCCCGGCAGGATTTCCCCCAAGTTTTTCTTTTTCAACATTCCTTTCCGGGTCGCCCGGAATTTTCCGGAGACCACGATATAAACCCCCTCTCCCTCCTCCCCTTCGTCGAAAACGATCTCCCCGGCCAGATAGTGCCGCTCATGGAGGTACAGCTTGAGGGTTTCCAGTTCCTGCCGATTGCAGTTCTGAAAAATGGCGGTGGAGCCGACCACCTTGAGCTTCGGGTCCAGGGGAGGCGGACGTAAAAAACTCCAGAAGCTCACCTGGCAAGAATCTCCCCAAGCCATCCCCACAGCCAGCGCAAAAAAGCCTTTTTTCGATCTTGGGAGAAAACCCCCCAGCTTTTAGGCTCCATCCTCCATGGAAATCGCCGAGAAAAGCGAGCGGAGCGTGACCATCCTGGTGATTAAAGGGGAGATCGATCTCCACGTTTCCCCTTCTCTGCGGACGGCCCTGAAAGCCAAAGCCCAAGCCAAGACACCCCGCTTGCTTCTGGACTTTGCCGGGGTCGGATACATCGACTCTTCCGGCCTGGCTACCTTGATCGAATACTATCAGTCCGCCCGGGCCTATCAGGGGAAGCTGGCCCTTTGCGCCTTGAGTTCCCCTGTCCGCAGTTCTTTTGATCTCGTCAGGCTCACGGAGGTTTTTTCCATTTTTCCCACCGAAGCCGAAGCTATCAAGGCTCTCGCCGCACCTTGAAATTCATCGTCAATGCCCTCCGCCGCATCGAGGGGCAGGGCTACGTCACCCTGAATGCCCGAATTTACTCTTTTCTCCTTTGGGGCCTGACCAACCCGCGGGTTCTCTCCCCTTCCTTAACCCTCCGCCAAATGATCCGAATCGGGGTAGAAGCCTTGCCGATGGCCAGCCTCGTAGCCCTCAGTGTCGGCTTCATCCTCGCCATGCAGGCCTCCACGGAACTCGGCAAGCTGGGTGCCAATTCTTTCATCCCCGACCTCGTCTCTCTCAGTTTGTTGCGCGAGCTCGGACCGCTCCTCATCGCCATTATCGTGGTCGGACGAAGCGGCTCTGCCGTCGCCGCCGAACTCGGCACCATGAAGGTCAACGAGGAGATCGAAGCCCTCAAGGTCATGGCCATCTCCCCGGTTCGCTTCTTGGTCATACCCCGGTACTTGGCGCTCATGATTATGCTCCCCATTCTCACGGTATTCGGGAACTGCGTCGGCCTCGCCGGCGGTTGGGCGGTCTGTGTTGGCACCCTCGATATGACTTCCTCGTTTTATATCACCCATGCCGTGCAACGGCCCGAAGTGTGGGACCTCTACTCCGGCCTCATCAAAAGTGCGGTCTTTGCCCACCTCATCATCACGATCGCCTGCTATCAGGGCCTCGGCGTGACCGGCGGGGCCGAGGGCGTGGGCCGGGCCACCACTGCCTCCGTGGTCTACTCGATCCTGTGGATCATCATTGCGGATGCCGTCCTGACTGGCCTCTTTTTCTTCGCCCTATGAGCCCCGCCCCCCGCAAAATCAATCCCGGGCCCAAGAAAATTTTTAAAGCCGGGGAGACGATCCTCGAGGTGCGCGACCTCACCATGGTCTTTGGAGACCGCCGCGTCCTCGACAACATCAGCTTTCAGGTCCGCGCCGGCGAAACCTTCGTGATCATGGGGGGGAGCGGTTGCGGCAAGACCACCCTCCTCCGCTGCTTGATCGGCGCCCAGAAACCCACCTCCGGATCGATACACCTGTTCGGCGAAGACATCACCCGCATGGACCCGATCGAGATGGACCGGATCCGGCTCCGCTTCGGGATGAACTTCCAGTTCGGCGCCCTGTTCCAGTCCATGACCGTGGGCGAAAACATTGCCCTGCCCCTGCAGGAACACAGTGAAGTCGACCCGTCGCTGATCGAAATGATCGTAAAAATGAAACTGGAGCTGGTGGGGTTGACGGGCTTTGAAAAATTTATGCCCTCGGAGCTGAGCGGGGGCATGCGCAAACGCGTGGGTCTGGCCCGCGCGATGGCCCTCGACCCCGAAATCCTCTTCAGCGACGAACCCACTTCCGGTCTCGACCCGGTCATGACCGCGGTGGTCGACCAGTTGACCCTCGACGGCACCCGCAAGATCGGTGCCACCGCCGTGGTGGTCAGCCACGATATGACCAGCGTTTTCCGAATCGCCACTCGCATCCTCATGCTGGGGAACGGCCCTCGCCAAGGGCAGGTTGTGGCCGAGGGCACCCCGGAGGAGATTCGTAAAAACCCCGATCCCTTCCTCCAACAGTTCGTCAGGGGCGAGGCCGATGGGCCCATTCCCCTGCGGATGGCTCAAGATGATTACTTGAAACACCTGCTCGGAGACGGCTGAATCTTACCTTTCCCATGAAGACTTTCCGCACCGATTTCCTCGTGGCCGCCCTGGTCATTGTCTGCAGCGTCGTCATGCTCGTCGCCCTGACCCTGGCAATCTCTGGGACGCATCTCACCTCTCCAAAAGCTACGCTCACGATTGACCTTCCCTCGGCCGTCGGTTTGGACAAGCAGGCCGAGGTCCGCTACGCCGGCGCCAACGTGGGCCGGATCCGCACCGTACGCCCGCTCACCGACGAGGAGCGGGAAAAAGTCTCTCCGGATTGCGCGATCCGCGTTGTCGCCGACATCCATCACCATCTTCCCCAGCTGCGCGTTGGCACCACCGCCTCCATCACTGCCGACACGGTTCTCGGCGAGAAGTACCTCAACCTTGAGCCCGGACCGGTGACCAACCCCGGCCTCGCTCCCGGCACCATTCTGTATGCGAAGCGTTCCGCCTCTCTCGACGAGGTCATGACCGCCGGCAAAACTCTTCTCGACAAAGCGAACGACCTGATCGCCCAAAACCGCGAGGCCATCGACAAGGTGGTCAAGGATCTCCGGGTCGTCCTCGACAACTTCAAGGTCATCTCCACTTACGGCAAAACCTTCATGGCCACCGTGGCCCGCAAGCCCCACCGCCTGATTTTCGGAGGCCCCGTCCCTCGGCTTCCTTCCGAAGAAAAAATTCTCAGCAGCGACAAGCCCGTCCCCGCCCCCGTCCCCAACGACTGACCCGCGTGGATCCGGCTTCCCCCGCCCCCGAAGCCGTGCTCGAGATCGAGCTCGCCCCACCTCGTCTTCACGGCCTCCGCGCGCTCGCGGAACGATGGGCTTTGCACGCCGGCTTTCCGGCGGGCGAGGCCGGGCGGATGTGCGCCGGGGTCGACGAGGCCTTGGCCAATATTCATGTCCATTCCTACTCCGGCCGACCGGGCTGGGTGCGGATCGAGGTGGAGCACGGCCCCGAAGAGCTGTCCTTTCGCCTGTTCGACCGGGGCCGGGCTTACGATCCCGCCCATGCTCCCGCCCGCAAACCCGGCGAGCTCGGGACCGGCGGTTGGGGAACCCTGATGATCCGGGAGGCGTTTCCCCGGGTGGAGCGGAAACGGGTCGGCGACAAAAATATCCTGCTTCTCGGCCGGCCTCTGCCGAGGGAAAAAAGAAGTTCATGAAGTTCACGTTTTGGGGCACCCGGGGGAGCATTCCCACCCCTTCTAATCCCCAGACCCCCACCCACGAATACGGCGGGGATACCACCTGCGTCAGCCTGGAGTGGGGATCCGACGGACTGCTCATCATCGACGCCGGCACCGGGATCCGCCGGGCCGGGTTCCACTGGCTGCGCGCCGGCCGAAAAAATTACACGATCCTTTTCACCCACGGGCATTGGGATCACCTCCAGGGGTTTCCTTTTTTCGCCCCTGCCTACATGGAAGGAATCTCCATCGAGATCCTTTCCCCCCGCCTCCCCAATCGGCCGGCCGGGAATCTCATCCAAAAGGCGCTCCACGCCCAACAAGAGGAGCCCTACTTCCCCGCCGGCTTTCCCGAGCTCAAGGCCAAGTTTTCCTTCCGCGAAGTTCAACCAGGAGAGGAGATGAAGTTCTCCTCCGGCAAGGAAACCGTCCGCGTCCAAAGCGCCCTCACCCGGCACCCCGGCGGCTGCTTTGCCTATCGCTTCGACGGCCCCGGTCGTGGTGGCGAGCGTTCCCTGGTGTTTGCCACCGACAACGAGCCTCCCATCGATCCTCAGAGCCCTTTACTAAAGATGACCCGCGAAGCAGATCTGCTCATTTGCGATGGCCAATACACCGATGAGGAACACGAAAAACGACGTGGCTGGGGCCATGGCACCCCTTCGCTCTGTCTTCAGGAGGCCCTGGTGGCCAAGGCCAAGCGCCTGCTGGTCACCCATTTCGATCCCGGCCATGCCGACCCTCAGCTGGAGCAGATGGAGGACTCGCTCATGGCCTCCGCCCGCACTCAGGGTGTCGAAGCCGCCTTCGCGCGGCAAAATCAGGAAATTCTCCTTTAAGGCCGGATCGTTACTGGCCGGCCGCAGTTTCGAGTTCGCTCATGAGTCGGTGCTCCACGAACTCACCCTTCAGGTTCACGAATCCGCTTTTACCGGAAAGTTGGGTGACTCGGGCCCATCCAGAGCGAAAGCTGTCCACGGTGAGATAACGCGGGGCGACCGCGACTTTGCCTTGGATGTCCAAAAAGCCCCACGCTGCCCCAGCCCGAAAAGGAATCCGGCCTTCCCGGGCCTCACGGATCTCATCGTAAGCTGGGTCGACGACATAAGCTCCCTTCTTATCAATCAGACCCCACTTACCGCCCAGCGCTGCGGGCACCACCCGATCCCCCAGAGGTGGGGCCAAATCCACTCCGGGAACTCCCTCAAAACAGCTGGTCTTGTCGATGATCGCATAGTGGCCCCCTAGTTGCACGGCGGCCACCTCCTCCCGGAAGGGGCGGGCATCGGAAAAATAAGGCTCAATTTTCCAGGAACCCTCCCGGTCGATGTATCCCCACTTTCTGCCAAGCCGGGCGAGGGCCAAACCTTCCGAAAAAGGGCCCACCCAGTCATACCTTCCTGCCCCCACTCGCCGACCTTGTTCGTCCAATATAAACCAATCCTTACCTTGGCGCACCCCCGCCCTTCCCTCGGTCAAAGGCCAGGCCCAGTCCAAGTCCGCGGGGAACGCCAATGTCCCTTTTCCGTCCACAAGGCCAAATTTCTTTCCTAGCCGAACCGGGTGAAGCGGCGCCGCTAGCTCCGCATGCAGAGGCATCAGCAGGACACCGCCCAAGAACAAAGAAAGCCAACGGTTCATAGAAGTATTATTCGTTCGCCTCGGCCCCTCTGACCACTACTGGCCATCGATCCGGGGAATGGGCGGGGGATAACTTGCGGGTAACGGCCTCCCTTGTTCTGCCTCGGCTTCCGTCTAGGATGGTATGAATGTTGCCCAAAGCAGAACGAAAAAAAATGGCCGAGCAGCGGTGCAGTCAATCGTTGGCATGGCGCATGGTCCACGCCCTCGGTTCGCTCGATTTGGCAATCCTTCTTCTTCTCAGCTTGGCTGGGGTCTGCGCCGTGGCCACCTTCCTTGAATCGGGTTTCAGCGCCCGGGTCGCCCGTGCCTACGTCTACAACGCCCCGTGGTTCAATGTCTGGCTTTTGCTGCTTGCCCTCAACCTGACCTGCTCCGCCGCCACCCGCTGGCCTTGGGAAAAAAAACATGCCGGCTTCGTCATTACCCATGCCGGCATTCTGGTTCTGCTGGCCGGGGCCCTGCTCGGGCGGGCCAAGGGCTTCGAAGGCTCCATTGATTTGTTGAAAGGCGCGCCTCCCTCCCGCGAGATTCTCCTCGATCGCCCGCGCCTCACCGTGGAAAGTCCCGCCACCGGCCAGCTTTTTTCCACCCCTTTCGATCCCGAGATTCGGCCGCCGCGGCCCGATCGGGCCCGCCTCCTTCCCCTGCCCGGCTCGGATGTGCGTCTGATCATCGACAACTTCACCCGCCGGTCCCATGAAAAGGCCGTGCTCACCCCCGATCCCGCCGCCGGCCAACCGGGACTCACCTTGGAGCTGACCGGCCCTTTTGGGCCCGACCCCATCTCTGCATCGCTCACCCTCGGCAGTTTTCCGAGGATGGATCTCGGCAATCTGGCCGTTTTGGAATTCCGCGATTCCTTGGACGTAGAACCGGAAAAGCGGCCCACCTTCCGAGAAACCCAGATGGTCCTCGCCCGTGATCCCTCCCATCCCATCCTCCACAACACCGCCGGCCTTTCCAGCGGTTACCGATTCTTTGTGGGTTCCCGTGAGGCAGACGGTCCGATCGAATTTGAAATCCTACGGCCCGACGGTTCCGGCGAGGTCTATCGGCTTTCCGAAATCCTTGAACGCACCTTGATCGACCCGGATGGAACCCAGATTCTGGCGGCCCGCTATTGGCCCAACCTCGTCCTGCGGGACGGCCAGCCCGCCACGGACGGGAATCGGCCCGAAAATCCCGCGGTTCTTGTCATGCTCGAAGGCTCCGTCGCCGATCCCACCGCCCCCGCCAAGCTCCTGATTGCGCCTGGGACAACGCCCGGAACCGTCCGCTTTCGCGGACAATCCGGAACTGAAAAACCTGTCACGGGACAGGCCAAGGTCGGTGAAGATTTCTCCCCGGGTTGGCGGGGCTGGTCCGCACGGCTGGTGGCATGGGAACCTTCCGCGCGCGTGGAAACGGTGACTGCGCCGTTGCCGGATTCCGATCCTCGCCCCGGCCGACCCGCCATTCATGCCCAGCTTCGCTCTCCTTCCGGCCAAGAAGGCCCGGCCCGCTGGATTGCCTCGGGAACGTCCGCCATCCTGCAAACCGAGGGCGCCGCTTCCCGGATCGGTTACGGACTGGAAATGCAGCCCCTACCCTTCACCATCCGCCTTGACTCGTTCGAGGTGCCCCGCGATCCCGGCACCGACGAGCCAGCCAACTTCATCTCCTCGGTCACCTTCGCCGAGGAAAAACAGAACCTCGAGGTGCCGGCCCGTCTCCAGATGAACGAGCCGGCCACCTTCCCACCTGGCTTCTGGCCCCAGGTCACCGGCTTGTCCTATAAGTTTTCCCAGGCCGGCTGGGATCCCCAGAACCTGAACCGCACCACCCTGCAGGTCCTGCACGATCCCGGCTGGATGCTGAAATGGACCGGGTCCCTCCTTGTCGTCGCGGGAATCTTCTCCATGTTCTATCTTCGCGATCCCAAATCCGCCGACGCATGATTCGTTTTATCCTCCCTCTCTGCCTGCTGCTGGCACCTGATCTCGGTCGGGCCGGGGCCACCTTGGCGGACAATGACCGAAGCTATGACTCCCTCGCCATTCAGCACCGTGGCCGGGTGAAACCTTTTTTTGGCTTCACCCAGGAAATGGCCGCTTCCCTGACCGGGCGCACCAAAGTCTCCGTTCCAGAACACGGTCGGCTCGGCTCCCGCCAATTCATCCTCTCGCTTTGGCAACACCCGGCTGGCTGGGAAGACCAACCCGTGATCCTGTTGGATAGCGCCGCGCTACGGAAAGAGATCGGTCTTGAGGGAGCGGGCCGTTTTTACAGTTTCTCCCAGCTCAGCGGCCTTCCCCGTCTGGGTCAGTTGGCCGCGGAAGCCGACGCCGCCCGCGCCTCCGGCACGACCACACCCGTTCCACCGCTCGCCTCCGCCGCCCAGACCATCCGCATGCGCCTGGCGATTTTTTCCTCCCTCCGTTCGGGCGAAGCCTTCCGCATGATGCCCCCGCCGGAGGGATCCCGGCCGGAATCTGCCTGGGCTCCGGTTCCGTTTCAGCCCGCCGAAACCATTCGCCAACTCCAGTCCCGGGGCGACTTCTCCCGGGCCAAGCTGGAGGCCGAAAGTTTCTACTTTGTCTTCCATCCCTTTCGCTGGGCATGGGTCGCCTGGCTTCTTTCTGCCCTCTGCATCCTCGTGGTTGGCCGTTCCGCTCCGGTTCTGGGACAAAAACTCGGCTGGCTGTTGGCCATGGCCGGTTTTCTCCTGCTGATCGGGGGATTTGCCCTTCGCATTTGGCTCTCCGGCCGTCCCCCCGTCACCAACATGTACGAAAGTATTCTTTGGGTCGCTTTCGGCACCGCACTCTTCGCCCTCATTTTTTCCTTCCGGCATCGATCCCAGACTTATCTCCTGGCCGCAGCCCCCGTGGTCATCCTCTGCCTGATCGCCTCGGACCTTCAACCGGCGGTGTTGGATCCCGCCATGAATCCTTTGGTTCCGGTTTTGCGCAGCAACTTCTGGCTCACCACCCATGTGCTCACCGTCACCCTGAGCTATGGGGCCTTCGCCCTCGCCGCCGCCCTCGGCCACTTTCTGGTGATCGGGGCCATCCGGAAAAACATTTCTCTGCCCAACGACGATCCTGGCGTCCTTCATCTCTACCGGTCGCTGCAGATCGGCATCCTGCTCCTGGCGGCCGGCGTGATCCTGGGCGGTGTCTGGGCCAACTACTCCTGGGGCCGCTTCTGGGACTGGGACCCAAAGGAAACCTGGTCCCTCGTCGCTTTCCTGTCCTATGTCGTGCTTCTGCACGGACGACTGGCCGGATGGTGGACCGGCTACGGCTTGGCCGTTGGCTCCATCGCCGGGTTTCTCACCATCCTGATGGCTTGGTACGGGGTGAACTTTGTCCTCGGCAAAGGTCTGCACAGCTACGGCTTTGGTGCCGGCGGCCAGTCCTATGTGGCCGCCTTCGCCCTCGCCGAGATCGCTTTCATTCTCTTCGCCCTGCTCCGCCGCCCCCGCCCCTTGGCTATTTCTCCATCTTAAACTTAAATTTACTTCGTGCCCGCTACGCTTTCGATCGTCGATCTCAAACTTTCCTGCCATCTCGGCGTGCCGGATGCGGAGCGTCGCAAACCTCAGACGGTGCTCTGCTCGGCCTGGTTTCCAGTTCTGCACATGGCTTCGGCCGCCCGTGCTGACGACCTACGGAAAACCGTCGACTACCACTCCCTCAGCAAGGTCTTGCAAGGGGAGGCCCGCCGGACCCCCCGCAAGCTGCTCGAACGCCTCGCCACGGACCTGGCCCGGGTCGCCTGCCATCGCTTTTCGCTCCCCTGGGTCGAAATCGAGCTGAAAAAATTCATCCTGCCCCAAACCCGCCACGTCTCATTGCGGGCCCGATTCAGCAAAAAAGATCTGCGTTAATCGTCCGATTGGGCTTCCCCGCCTTGGGGAATTTTTTTATTTTTTCATGATGCCTCGGTATCTCCTGCTGCTGGTCCTGACCGCTTCGTGGGCTCGCGCCACCCTGCCCTTGGACCTGGTGGCGGGACCAGACGCCGGCTCCCTCACCCTCCGTTTCGGCAAACTGCCGGAGGCTTCCAAACCTTTGCTGATTGTCACCACCTCCTCCGGACCGAGCGGAGCCGGCATGGTGCCCTTCGGGCAGAACAAAACCGGCTCCACCCTCTTTCTTCCTTTCCAAGCTGATCACGTCGTGCTGGTCCGGCCCTCCGGCGACCCCAAGCTGGCTCTGCGCAAGTTCAACGGTTTTGGACTGGCCCCCGAAGCCAAGGATCCGGCCGGGGTGAAACTAACCCCACGCCAGGATGGGGGCGTGGAACTGCAGATTCCCCGCGACTGGGTCGGCGCCAACGGCAAAATCGGCGTGGCCGCTGCCCTCAAGGACATGAGCGCCAACTCCGGTTGGGGCCGGGTGGTGGACTCTACGGACCCTTATCTCTTTTCCGGAGAAAACGACCGCTACATTTCTCATTATCTTTCCTTCCAGGTTCCGGCGGCCGACTCCGCAAATCCCGCGCCTTCCTCTCTCGTGGCCCGCGGCGCCGGCAAGCTCCGCATTTACCAGATGTTTCCCCGCCTGTTTGGCAACACCAACACCAACCGGATCCCCAACGGCACCTACGAACAAAACGGTTGCGGAAAATTTGCCGACCTCAACGACGAGGCACTGACCTCCCTGAAGAAGCTAGGCTTCGATGCCATCTGGGTGACCGGCGTCCTTCGTCAGGCCACCACGCGGGACTACTCCTCCATCGGACTACCCCCGGACGACCCTGATCTTCTCAAGGGCATCGCCGGCAGCCCCTACGCCATCCGTGACTACTTCGACGTTTGCCCGGATTACGCCGTGGATCCCGCCAAACGGATCGATGAGTTCAAAGCCCTCCTCGCCAGAGCCAAAAAGCACAATCTGAAAATTTTCATGGATTTCGTCCCCAACCACGTCGCCCGCAGCCATGCCTCCGTGGTCCATCCGGAACGGGACTTCGGTCGCGACGACAAGGGCAGCGAGTTCTTCTCCAGCGATGACTTTTTTTATCTCAAGCCGGACGGAAACGGCCCTCCTCTCCGCCTGGCCACCTTTGATCCAAAGAAGAAGGAGCCCCTGACTCCCACCACGAAGGTCATCTGGGAAGATAAGGAGAATCGATTCCCCGGGCTGAAGGAAAAAATCGACGGACTCTTTCCGGGAGAAGCCAAACGAGGCCGCGTGACCGGCGATAACATGAATACCTGGACGCCGAACCAGGACTGCTGGTACGAGACCATCAAGTTCAATTACGGCTATGACTTCACCCAAGGGGCCAAGGGCAAGCGGAAGCACCCCACCGTCCTGCAGCCGGATGTCCCCGTGCCCAATCTCTGGAAGAAAATGGATGCGGTCATCGCCTACTGGCAGGAGCTGGGCGTGGATGGGTTCCGCTGCGATGTTGCCCACATTGTGCCTTCTGAGTTTTGGCACTGGGCGCTGGCCCGCGCCCGCGAGAGAAATCCCAAAACCTTCTTTTACGCCGAGTGTTACGAGGGGGACGTCCGGCTCGAGGTGCCCGACGCCAATCCGGAGCTCGCCGTCTTCAAGTCCAACCCCACTAGCCTGCTCGAGGCCGGCTTTGACGCCGTCTACGGCCACGACGCCTACAAGCGGCTTTTGGAAATCTATCAGGACAAAGCCTGGGCCAACGACCTGGACTCCGCCGGACGCGCCGGCTTCGTCGGTGACAACTCTGTCCGTTATGCCGAAAACCACGATGAAGTCCGTGTCGCCTCCCCCCAGATCTCGCCCAAACATTGGGGCGGATTCGGCCCGCTCGTGGGGCGGCCAGTCAGCGGCATCCTCTTCGGCATGTCTCGCGGACCCGTCATGGTCTACTACGGCCAGGAAGTCGGGGAGCCTGCGGATGTGGGCGCGGCCGGCTTCGAATTGGATAAGGGTCGCACCACTTTCTTCGACTACTGGTCGGTGCCTACCCTCATTCAATGGATGAACAACGGCAAATACGACGGTGGCGGCCTGCCCGAACTAAATCGGGATCTCCGCGCCTTCTACGGCCGCCTCCTGAACAGCCTCACTCATCCGGCTTTGGCCCAGGGGAACTTTATCCCGCTCAATCCGGCCAACCGGGAAAATCCCGCCTATCATGTGGCCGACGACAAAAAGGAGAACGGCCGGTGGCTTTACTCCTTCCTGCGCTACGATCCCGTTTCCAAACGTTCCCTGCTCGTGACCGCCAATCTTCATCCCAAGAACGCTGCTCCCGGGGTCAAAGTGAAGTTCTCGGAAGAAGCAACTCGTCTCTTGGCCTTGGCTCCGGAAGCCGCCGTGACCGGCTCTGACATGCTCTCTGCGAAACCTTCCACGATCAAGGCTTCCGCCAAGGACCTCACCGCCACCGGCATCGCGCTTCCGGAACTCCCTCCCCTCTCCATCGCCTACTTCGACCTCAGCATCAAATAGTCCGACTTCCGCGGCTCTTCGCTTCTTTCGTGTTTTTTCGCTTTCCGCCTTTCGCTTTCCCCTTTTCTTAAACTGCTTCCTCCACGAGCTTCGGCACGCTTCTCCCGCTCAGCTTCCGCCACCAGACCCGGGCACAGGCCCCTAAAACCAGCACCACCAGCACCAGAAAAAAGGCTGTCACCCCGGCGTTGATCGCTTGGGCCGTGGCCAGCTTGGTTTGCCCCAGCTCCGCCGCCCGTTGCATTCCCGACAAAAATCCCAGCCGCGGATCCGGGCTGAAGATTTTCATCCACCCGGCGCTGAAGGTCACCGTGACCAACCAAGCCAGCGGCAGGAGGGTCACCCACACCAATCGGGCCCGATCCATTTTGATCAAGACCGTAGTGGCCAACCCCAGCGCCATCACCGCCAGCAGCTGGTTCGCCACGCCGAAGATGGGCCAAAGGCTGTTGATGCCGCCCTCCGGATCCACCACCCCCATATACAGAAACCACCCCCAACCCCCCACGAACAGTACACTCCCCAACACGTTGCCGATCGAAGACTGCACCTGGCCCCATGGCCGGTGAATCCAGCCGAGGACTTCTTGCACCAGAAACCGTCCGATCCGGGTTCCGGCATCGATCGTCGTGAGGATGAAAAGTGCCTCAAACATGATGGCGAAGTGGTACCAGAAGGCCATGCCCGCCTGGCCGAGGTCGCCCAAGGATCGCGCAAAAATTTGGGCCATGCCCACCGCGAAGGTGGGCGCGCCTCCGGTCCGCCCGATCATGGAGTGCTCGCCCACGGATCGTGCCAAATCTTCCATCTGCTTCTCCGTCACCGGAAAACCCATCTCGGTCACGCGCTGCACCACCGCCGCTGGTTCCCCGCGTAGGTTGATCGCGAAATACTCGCCGGGCGGCATCGCGCAGGCCGCAATCAGCGCGAGCACCCCCACGCACATTTCGGTGATCATCGCCCCGTACCCCACCAGTCGGATGTCCGCCTCGCTCGCCAGTAGCTTGGGTGTGGTGCCGGAGGCCACCAAGCAGTGGAAGCCGCTGATCGCCCCACAGGCGATCGTGATGAAGCAGAAGGGAAAAACCGGCCCCGCAAAGATGGGCCCGGTCCCGTCAATGAAGCGGGTCAGCGCCGGCATCTCCAGTTGCGGAGCGAGAAAAGCCACCACGACTCCCAACGCCGCCACCGTGCCGATTTTCAAAAAGGAGCTGAGGTAGTCCCGGGGCGCCAACAAAAGCCAAACGGGCAGCACACTGGCCGCCAATCCGTAGCCCATGATCGCCCAAGCCAGCGTGGTCGATTTCCAGGTGAACATCCTGGAAAGCACCGCGTGCTCCGCGGCCCAGCTCCCCGCCCAAACACACCCCACCAACCCCAGCACCCCCAGGACCGTTACCACCATGGTTCGTCGGCCGCCCGCCCCCCGCATGCCCAAACCCATCGCCAGCGCCAGCGGCATGGTCAGGACGATGGTGAACAATCCCCATGGACTTTCCGCGAGGGCCTTCACCACCACCAAGGCCAGCACCGCCATCAACATGGTGATGATTCCAAGCAGTCCAATCACTGCCAGAGTCCCGGCCACCGGCCCAACCTCTTCCCGCAGCATCTGCCCCACCGACTTCCCTTTCCGACGCAGGCTTAACCAAAGAATGATGCTGTCGTGAACGGCTCCGCCCAGCACGGCCCCGATGAGAATCCAGAGGAGCCCCGGCAGATATCCGAATTGGGCCGCCAGCACCGGCCCAACCAGAGGCCCAGGTCCCGCAATCGCGGCAAAATGGTGCCCAAAAACCACCCAGCGATTGGTTTTAACAAAATCCTGGCCGTCCGCATGACGCTCGGCCGGGGTTTTCCGTGCAGGGTCGATGGACAGGACGGTCGCCATCAGCCAGGCACTGTGGAACCGGTATCCGATCGCGTAGACACATCCCGTCGCCACAATCAGCCAAAGGGCATTGACGGGCTCCCCTCTCTCAAAAGCTACCACCCCGAGTGAGGCAGCGCCCAGCAGGGCCACGACCAACCAGCCCACCTTGGCCAACGGAGAAAGTTTTCTACCCATCATCCTACCCTAGGGCTTGGGAAAAAGTCCGTCTATCCGGCTTGTGTTCCATTTCTCTGCGGTTAATACCGCAGAATGCAAAACATCGTTCTTCGCCTCCTGATGACGTTCACCTTGCTCGCCTCCTTCACCCTCACGGAAGCTTGGGCCCAGGAGTCCAGCCGCGATGTCACCAAGAAAAAGGCCAAGAAACAGTCCAGTGAGGAGTCTGGCGATGCACCCTGGAAAAGGATGCCCCTTCTGCTTGACCGCCCGGATAAACCCTACGAGGTAATCGGACTGGTGAGCGCCCCGCAGGTCTTTCTTTGGGACGATGAAGATTCCATGAAAGAAGCCATGCAAAAGCAGGCCTGGAAGATGAAGGCCGACGCCGTGATTCTTGACCGGGTGGACACTAGCTTCCGCTTCACTGGTCCTGCCGGCGGCGCCAACGGCCGCGCCATCCGCTACAAGGAATAGCGTCGTCCCTAAGCGACCAAGCTAGCTTGCGGAGGCTCGACCAGTTCGTAGCTGTTGTTTCTCTGCCTTGGCTCGTATCCGGCTTCCCGGATGAGCCTGCGCATTTCTTCCAGCGTGAGCCGGAAGCTGGTGCCCGCACTCGAAACCACGTTTTCCTCCATCATCAGGCTGCCGAAATCGTTCGCCCCGAACTTTAAAGCCACCTGACCCATCGCCGGGCCCTGGGTCACCCAGCTCGACTGCACGTTCGGAATGTTGTCCAGATAGATCCGGGCAAGAGCCTGCATCCGCAGATATTCGTGGGATCCGGTCTTCTCGGCCTTTAATACCGTGTGTTCGGGCTGAAAGGTCCAGCAGATGAAGGCCGTGAACCCCCCGGTTCGGTCCTGCAGTTGCCGGAGTCGGTCGAGATGCTCAATTCGATCCTCCACTGTCTCCACGTGCCCGAACATCATCGTGGCACTGGAGCGCAGTCCCAGTCCGTGACCAATTTCCATGACCCGCAACCAAGCATCCGTGTCGCATTTCCTCGGGGCGATCCTTTGCCGTACCCGATCCACCAAAATCTCTGCTCCCCCGCCGGGGATGCTCCCCAAGCCCGCCTCCTGAAATTTTCGGAGAACCCCCTCTAAAGGCATCCGAAAGACTTCGGCGAAATGGTTGAACTCGGGGGGAGAAAAGCCGTGGACATTGACCTGCGGATATTTGCTTCGCAGATGACGGAGCAAGTCCAGGTACCACTCCAGACCCAGCTTGGGATGATGCCCCCCTTGTAAAAGAATCTGGTTTCCGCCGACGGCTACCAGTTCGTCGATCTTTCGGTCGATCTGCTCATGACTGAGCACGTAGTGGTCGGGATCCGTTTCGGTGCGGTAAAAGGCGCAGAACTTGCAGTAGACATCGCAAACGTTGGTGTAGTTGATATTTCGGTCGACGATGTAGGTCACCACTTCCTCTCCCCGGCCGTCGTAGTCCGACCGTTTGGCCAGATTTCTACGCTCATTCGCTAACTCCCCCAGCAAGGCCAGGGGGAATTCATAAAGTTGCCGTGCTTCCCCCGGGGAAATCCTGATTCCCTCCCGGATTTTCTTTTCTAGGCCCTCCTTCACGGGGCAATTCAGCGGGAAATGTCGTTTTGTCCCAGCAGCCGGAAGCCGCCCCGGCTCAGGACTTGCGCGCCCAGATCGTTGTCGTCCAGGTTGAGGCATAGGGCGGTTTTGCCCTCCGGCCGGACCAGAAAACCGTAAGTCGTCAGGATGTTGATCTCGGCCTCCAACAGGGACGAAAGAATCTTCGGCAGCTCCGTGCCGGCTTCCAGTTCCACCACCACCACGGCGGACTCGGTGTGCGCGACCGCCTGCTCATGGAAAATGGCCCGGGCGGTATCCGGATCGTCCACCACCATCCGCACGATCGCGCTGTCCGTCGTATCCAGGATGGTCAGAGCCACCACATGCACATGGCGACTTTGCAGGATCCGGATGAGCTCCAGCAGACGGCCGGCTTTATTAGCCAGGAAGATGGAGAATTGCCGGATAGGATCGGCCTGCTTTTTGCGGGCCGGCGTCGAGGTCGCCATGGGAAAAGCCTAGCTCTCTTTGTTCATCCCCGCCAACCCAGGATCACCTTCGCGGTGTTCCGCCCACTGGCCCCAAACACCCCGCCCCCGGGATGGGTGCTCGCCCCGGTTAGGTATAAATTCTTCATCGGCGCCCGGTAGCAGGAGATCTCCGGCAAAGGCCGGAACATGAACATCTGGTCCAGGCTCATTTCAAAGTGCATCACGTTCCCCCGCAATAAACCCAAGTCCCGCTCCAGATCCAGCGGCGTCTGGATGTAGCGGCCGATCAACTTGCCGCGCATGTTCGGGGCATACTCGCAGACCAGCTCGTACAGCTTGTCCGCCTCCCTCTCCCGAATGGCATCCCAATGCTCCCCGTTGCGCAGTTCGTAACTGTGGTACTGCGCCCAGGTAAACAGGGTGTGCTTTCCGGGCGGAGCCAAGGTGGGATCAATCGAGGAGAAAGTCATCGCCACCACGCTCGGCTTGGCCGGTGGCCGTCCGGCCAGATAATCATGGTAACTGCTGTCGAGCATCGCCGCGTCCCGGCACAACAACTGCATGGCCGAGTGGTATTCCCTCGGCTGTTTTCCGTCCTGCGCCTTCGATCCAT
>JBILFP010000087.1:0-6931 GCA_044351535.1 Methylacidiphilales bacterium | reverse complement strand
TATTCCGGAAGTGTGTTGCGGCCCCTGATCAAAATGATCCCGCGGCTGCCGCAGTTCTCCCGAATCTCCAGCGCCACCATTTTGGAATGTCCGGACAAGGCGGTGGGGGACGGGGGCTTGCTGATTGCCGGGGATGCGGCGGTCGTGCCGACACCAAAGCCGGATGAGCTGGCCGCCACGGCGGTGGGTCTGGCGGCCCTAAAACTGCAGCTGACCGGGCGAAAAGCCCGGGTGGCGCTGCTTTCCTACTCCACCAAGGGGAGCGCTGCGGTGAATGAGGAAACGAAGAAAGTGGTGGAGGCGACAAAGAAGGCACAGGCGTTGGCGGCCAAGATCGGAATCAAGGCGGACATCGACGGGGAGCTGCAGATCGATGCGGCGTTGAACCCTGCCAAGGCCAAGTTAAAGGCGGCAGGTTCGTCGGTGGCGGGTCGGGCAGACTGTCTGGTGTTTCCGGATCTCAACTCCGGCAACATCGCCATCAAGGCGATCCAGCAGTTCGGCAATGTGCGCACCTACGGGAATATTCTGCTGGGGCTGCGTTTGCCGGCCGCGGAAATCAGTCGCGGGGCGGATGAAGAAGAAGTGCTGGGGGTGGCGGCGATTGTGGGTCTGTTGGCTGTGGAGTACCGGAAGCTTTATCCCGAACCGAATTCCCCAGAATCAGCTTTCACCCTCTGATGGCCATGGAGTTAAACAAGGTTACGCCACGGATTTACGTGGCGGCCACGCGTCAGGACGACGGCAAGACCACGTGCTGCCTTGGTTTGTATGCCGCGCTGGAAAGAAAGTTTCCCCGGATCGGCTACATCAAGCCGGTGGGGCAGCGTTTCGTGGAGGTGGCCGGCAAAAAAGTGGACGAGGATTCGGTGCTGGTCAGTGACACCTACGACGTGGATTTGCCGATTGAGGCGATGTCGCCGATCGCAGTGGACCGGATGTTCACCCGGAACTACCTGAAGGAGGGAAACCTGGCGGAAATGAAGGAGACGATCGTGTCTGCTTTTAACCGCGTGGCCTGGGAGCATGACTTGGTAATCATCGAAGGCACGGGCCACGCCGGGGTAGGAAGCGTGATCGACCTCTCCAATGCGCAGGTGGCGCAACTGCTGGGCAGCAAGGTGGTGATCGTGACCACCGGAGGGGTGGGGCGACCGGTGGACGAGGTGAGCCTGAATCTGGCGCTGTTTGAAAAGCAAGGGGTGGAAGTGATCGGGGTGGTGTTGAACAAGGTGCTGCCGTCGAAAATCGAGGCCTTGCGGCCTTGGGCGGAAAGAGCCTTTGCCAAAATGAAACTTCCGATTCTCGGGTTCATACCGTATCTGGGTGAACTGCGGCGACCGATCCTGGCGCAGGTGGCCAAGGAGCTGGGCGGGGAGTTTCTGTCCGGCGAATCTTTCAGGCGGAGGCGGGTGCGCTCGATTGCCATCGGGGCGATGACGGCGGCGAGGATCAAGGATCAGCTCGGGGCCGGAGCGTTGCTGATCACGCCGGGGGACCGGGAGGATTTGTTGCTGGCCGCCCTCGAGTTTCAGCCCAAGCGTTCCACGGATTCCAAGCTGGCCGGGATCGTTTTGACCGACGGGCTCCGGCCGCAGCCGGGGCTGATCCGGATGATGAACGAAAAGGGGATTCCGAGCGTGGCGGTGGCGGCGGACAGTTATTCCGTCACCGCGAAAATCGAAAGAATGACCGTGAAGACCGACCCGGGGGACGAGGAGAAAATTAAGGTCATCCAGCAAACGGTGGCCAAGCACATCGAGCTGGGGACGATTTTAAAGAAAATCGGCGCCGACAAGCCCGCGACGGCGAAACGCTAGACCGGGCCGGTCCCGGTGGCGGCGGAGCGGGGGGGCACCGCGGTCGTGGGCAGGGGCATTTCCAAGGGAGTGGCCGTGTAGTGGCGAAGGAACTCTTCCTGGACGCGGTGGCGGGGGCTGCCCTCCGGGCGGGTCGCACGGGTGTAGAGCCCGTCCGCGCTGAGGTGGCGGGCCTTGGTGTTGTCGGCCAAATAGGAGGGTATGACCCATTCCAGGATGTGCCGGCGAATGTCCGGATCGAGTACGGGGAAGACGACCTCGACCCGGCGGTGAAGGTTGCGGGGCATGAGGTCGGCACTGCCGAGGTAAACCAGCGGATCGCCGTCGTTTTGGAAAACGTAGATCCGGCTATGTTCCAAAAACCGGTCCACGATGCTGCGGACGCGGATGTTTTCACTGAGGCCGGGGATGCCGGGGCGCAGGCAGCAGATTCCGCGGACAACCATCTCGATGGAGACACCCTCCTGGGAGGCGGCGTAGAGAGAATCGATGATCTGCTGGTCGACCAGGGAGTTGACCTTGATGAACATGCCGGCCTGGCGGCCGGCGCGGAGGTGGGCGCGCTCGCGGTTGATCATTTCGATCAGGCGGGGGGCGAGATTGAAGGGGGCCACGAGGAGTTCGTCGAAGTGGGCGGTTTCGGACATCCCGGTGAGGACATTGAAGAGGGAGGCGACTTCGGAGGTCAGGGAAGGACGAGAGGTGAACAGCCCGAGGTCGGTGTAAAGCCGGGCGGTGCGGGGGTGGTAGTTGCCGGTGCCCAGATGGAGGTAGGAGCGCAGGTGCCCTTCCTCCCGCCGAACCAGCAGCAGGGTTTTGCAGTGGGTTTTGAGGCCGACGAGGCCGTAGACGACGTGGATGCCGGCCTCCTCCATTTTCTTGGCCCAGGCAATGTTGTTGGCCTCGTCGAAGCGCGCCTTGAGCTCCACGAGGACCGTGACCTGCTTCTCGTTGCGGGCGGCCTGGATGAGAGCGTTGATCACCGGGGAGTCGCCGCTGGTACGGTAGAGGGTCATCTTGATGGCGAGGACATCGGGATCCTCGGCGGCATTCTCCAGAAGGGTGACGATCGGGGTGAAACTCTCGTAGGGGTGGTGGAGGAGAATGTCCTTTTGCCGGATGGATTCAAAGTCAGCGGCCCCTCCGGGCAGGGAGGCGGGTTGGGCGGGGGTAAAGGCGGGATCGCGGAGAGCGATGTCGTCGCGACCGGCCTCGGTGAGGGCGAAGAGCTGGGTAAGGTTGACGGGACCGACCACGCGGTAGACGTCCTCCGGCCTGAGGTGGAGACGACCGAGGAGGTAGTTTTCAATTTCCACCGGACAGTCCTCGGGGATTTCCAATCGGACGGCGGCGCCCCGGTTCCGCTTTTGTAACTCCTCCTCAATGGTGAGGAGCAGGTTTTGCGCCTCTTCCTCGTCGATATACAGCTCGCTGTTTCGGGTGATGCGGGTGGGCCAAGCCCCGTGGATTTTCATCCCGGGGAACACCTCGCCGACGAAGTGGCGGACAAGGTCGGAAAGCAGGATGAACTCCTTGCGGTCGGGCTGGGCGGCGGGGAGGGCGATGATGCGAGGAATGCCGCGTGGCACCTGGACGAAGGCATGGCGGGTGGATTCGTGGAGGCCGGGTTTGGAGTAAAGGACGGCTAGATTCACCGATTTGTTGAGGAGCTGGGGGAAGGGATGGCTAGGGTCAACGGCCAGCGGGGTGAGGATGGGAAGGATGTCCTTGCGGAAGGTTTCCCGGGTCCATTCCAGCCTAACCTCATCTAGTTCGGTCACGGGACGCAGAAAGATTTTCTTTTCCGCCAAGGCAGGAAGGAGGGTGTTGTGTAAAAGAAGATACTGATCGGAAAACATCCGTTGGACGCGCTTCCGAATCGCGGCAAGGGTTTCGCCGGGGCGAAGGCCGTCAGGGCCGTGGGCGTCGCTGCGGTTTTCCAGCAATTGTTTGAGGGCGGCGACGCGGATCTCGAAGAACTCGTCGAGGTTGGAGCTGACGATCGTGAGAAACTTCAGCCGTTCCAGCAGGGGTTGGGTGGGATCCTGAGCCTCCTCAAGAACGCGCTGGTTGAATTCGAGCCAGCTGAGCTCCCGGTTGATGTAGTTGGAGGTGGAAAGAGGCACCGAAATATTATCCACAAAAACATGTAAAAAACGAGCAGTTCGACATTTTGAACAACTTGGGGTCAGAGGTCATCCAAACACATGATGATGAGTAGTTTGTGGGGCAAGAAATCAGCCCTTGGGGTCAGAGGTCAAAATTTTAAACCTGCGTGGCGGTTGGGGACAACCGCCCCTACCAAAATAAAATCCTTAAATTTCTACGGACCCCAAGAGGAGCGAAGGTCCTTGAGAAGTGCGTCGGCGGCGTCCACGCGAATGAGGCCAAGTCGGGGGTATTCGAGGTCGAGAATCACGTACACCGCCAAGGTGAAGGTGAGGACAAAAAGAAAAACGTGGAACCAGCTCCGGCGGGCGGCCGTGGACATCTGGTAGCCGGCGAGCATGGCGGCGATGAGCGAGAGGACAGCGAGCATGACGAAGACGATCCGCGGAGGGTGGAACTGGGTGACGGCCAAGCGGGTGGTGGTGATGTCGATCATGGCGTTGAGGGCGGGAACAAGTTGGATAGAGGCGTAGGAAGTGCCGGTTTTCTGGGCAGCCTCCAACGACCGGATCCAGATTTCGGATTGAAACTGCTGGGTTCGTTCGTATTCCGCCAAGGCTGCGTTGACGTCAGGAAGTAAGGCGTACGTTTTGATCCGCGAGTCGAGGTACTCTTTAAAAAGTCTGCGGAGGATGTCCGTATCCTCCGCAAGGAGAAGATCGAGACGGAGATAGGCGGTGCCGATGGCGTTGGTTTCCTCGACGATCAGGTCGCGGCGGCGCTCAAATCGCTCTGCCGCCCCGAAAAAGGTGAAGCCGATGAGCAGGCCCAGCAGGGCAAGGATGGGGGCATCGATAATACCAACGAACTCCTTAACGGAGCCTCGGCCGATCTTTTGATGCCAACGCCCGATCCGGTAACCGAATTCCATGGCAAGGAGCAGGGCCAGGGCCACGCCAAGAAACACGGGGAAGGTGAGTAGGCTGGCGGCGTCCTGACTGAAAAAGGTGACGGCGGTCATTCGCGGTTGAGATTAAGATGAAGATTAAGATTAGGAAAGATTACAGGCTGCGTCTTAGGAGCTCGGTAGGGCCGATGGTCCCCATCGGCCGATTGTTCGATTACCAATCGTAAGCTCACCATCGGCCGGCCGAGGACGGCCTGCCCTACCGGATGTTCAGGCCTGAAGCAGATGGCCGCGGGAGAAGGAGACGAGGGACTGGTCGGAGGGATCGTGCCATTGGACCGTGGGCTGGATCTCGGCCTTGAGGGGGCGGCCAGCCAGGAGGGCGTGAAGGACACCAACGCCGTCAAAGTAGAAGCCGTTGGAGTTGGAGGAAAGGTGTTGGAAAAAGCCCGGCAGGGCCTGGGAGGAGGCCATGCTCCAGAGTTGTTTTTCCCAGGAGGCCACCAGGCGGCGAACCTTCTCATCAGCCTCAAACGGGTGTTGGAAGCGGGGGCCGACATGGCAACCGTCGATGCTGGCGATCCAAGCGGTATCGGGATCGTCCGCGCCGGGCAGGCCGGCGAGCGCCTTGGCGAAGACAGCCTCAGGGTCAGCCTCGGCGGGAGGAGCACCCTTCTCCACGAACTCCTGGAGGCCGCCGCATAAAATGGGGAGGATGGTGAAGGAGCGGTCGGGGAAGAAAAGATCCCGCAGCACCTGAAGCCAAATCACGACGAATTCGATCGAGTGCTCCCCCTGGAAGGCCTTGGCATCGCGGATGAGGGGGAAAGGGCAGCGGGAGGCGAGGGCGGTGTGGAAGGCGTGGTCGGATTCCACTTCGCCGAGCGGGCTTTTGAAGCCGGCGGGCAGGCAGGCAAACTCATCGCGGGAGCGGTGACCGACGCCGAGGATCATGACGCGGGAGGGAAACCAGCTGGCATCGCGCCACTGAGCGTAGGTCTCGGCATAGAGGCCGAGGTTCACCCGAAAATCGATGTGGGGGACGATGGGGCGGCGGAATTCGCCGTTCCGGGCCTTGGAAGGCCGGACCTTTTTCAGGGCGGCGGCAAAGTGTTCCCGGGCCTGGGCGGGATCGGCCGGGTAACAGGCCCCGGCGCAGCGGGCGGTGAGTTGGGCGGGGGCGGAGGTCAGGCCTTCGGCAGGAGAGCCTCGACGGCTTTCCAGTCCACGAAGTTGAGGAACTCGTCGATGTAGGCGCCGCGGTTGGTGAAGAAGTCCGCGTAGTAGGCGTGCTCGTAGACGTCGAGGCCGAGGATGGGGGTGACGCCCCAGACGGGGTAGGTGTTCTGGGCGTCGCCGATGTAGTTAAAGAGTTTCTTGGTGCCGTGGTCGAAGCCGGTCCAGGCCCAACCGCGCGCGGCGATACCCGTGGCCTTGAGGTCCTTCTTGTAGTTGTCGAAAGAACCGAAGTCCTTGTCGATTTGCTGGGCGATCCGGGCGGCGGGTTTGCCGTCGCCGCCGAGGATGGAGAAGTAGAGTTCGTGGTTCTTGAGGCCGCCGACCGCGAAGGTGAAGTCCACCTTGAGGGCGCGGACGGTCGAGTAGATCTGGTTGGCGACGGCGGGATTAGCGGGATCCGGCACGCCGAGTTTTTCAATTTCGGCGAGGATGCCGTTGCTCTTGTTGACGTAGCCGGTGTAGAGCTTGAGGTGTTCCTCGTGGGTTTTGTCGGAAATCTTGCCGGTTTTTCCCTTCACTTTGGCGAGAAGGGCTTCCTGTTGGTTTGGATAAGTGTGGGCCATGTCAGTTCTCCGTTTTGAGGTTAAGATGAAAGCCTAAACTTGGGATGAACAGGGTCAAACCCACTGTTCGTTTACGTTTGGCCCCCGCAGACCTTTCCCCCGCCCATCCTCGTCACCGCGTCCCGCGGGGATGGATTTCCGCTTTCGCGGAGGGATTCAGGTTTAGGTTTACGAGGGTTTTAGATCTTAAGGTTGCTACGGGCAGCGGAGGCGATGACTGCAGGGGAAACACCGGCGGTGGCGGCGAGGCGGCGGCAGTCGTCGTCTTCGGGGTGAATCTGGACGAGTTGGTC
>JBILFP010000086.1:0-6964 GCA_044351535.1 Methylacidiphilales bacterium | reverse complement strand
CCCACGATCTTTTCCTCGATGGCAAAGGCGCCACCGCCCCGTCCGGCGAAGCCGCTCTCGCCTCCTCCTACTCTGCCGAGGTCACCGATGAGTTCGTAAAACCGGTGGTTCTCCCCGGGGCCACCGCACCCGTCATCCGCGACGGCGATGTCCTCTTCTTTTTTAATTTCCGTGCCGACCGCATGCGCCAGATTGTCCGCTCTTTCGCAGATCCCGCTTTTAATTTCTTCCCGATCACCCGCCGGCCGAAAACCAAAATCTTCACTCTTACCCCCTACGAGGCCGACTTCGCCGAGCTCGGCATCCGCCACCTCTTCTCCCCCATGGAAATGAACGATCTTCTCGGTGAAGTCGTCGCCGCCCAGGGCCTGAAGCAGGCCCGCATGGCCGAGACGGAGAAATATCCCCACGTCACCTACTTCTTCAACGGAGGCAAGGAGACTCCCAACCGCGGCGAGGAGCGGATCATGGCCCCCTCGCCGAAGGTCGCCACGTACGACCTTCAACCGGAGATGAGCGCCATCCCGCTCACCGACAAGGTGGTCGAGCGGATCGAAAAGGGCCTCGATGATCTCATCATTCTCAACTTTGCGAATCCCGACATGGTTGGCCACACCGGCGTGCTGACCGCCGCTATCAAGGCCGTCGAGACTATCGATGCCTGCACGGGCCGGGTTCTGGACGCGGTCCTGAAAAAGGGCGGCCAGGCCCTGGTTACCGCTGACCACGGCAACTGCGAGCAGATGCTTCAGTCGGACGGATCCCCCCACACCGCCCACACCACCAACCTCGTTCACTGCCTCTACGTCTCTTCCGACTCCGGAAAATACCAGATCGCCGACGGCATTTTGGCTGATGTGGCCCCCACCCTCCTCGAGATGCTCGGATTACCGAAACCCTCCGCCATGACCGGCTCCTCCCTCCTCCGCAAAAAGTGACAGCCCCTCGGTTTTTCAGCTTTCCGATTTCCAAATCCGAAATCCAAAATCCGAGTTTCCAAATCCCCGAGCGCCTCTTTGAAGAAACATAATCCCAAGTCCATGCCTTCTCCGGCGCTCGGCATGACCGCCAATGAAATCCGGATCGAGCAGGCCGAACGCCGCCTTTACGCCATCCTCGACCGCCACACCCGCCTTATTGAAGGGCTGATGAAATCGATGAAGCCCGACGATCTGGAAGAGGATCTCCAGAAGAATCTCAAGGAAACCAACGGTATGCTCGATGACTGCTTCTGGCAGTTTCTTGGGCCCCTCGAACCCGGCGATCGCGTTGTCTCCGCTTACGACAATAAGATGAGCGAGGGCACCATCATCAGCATCCAAAAGGAGTCCGCCCACAAGGACTACGGCTCTGCCGTGGTCGAATTTCCTGGCGAGGAGCCCAGGACCATGGAGGTCTGCGAGCTCGTCAAAGTTCGCGGCCCCGTCCTCCCCACCGACTCCGTCATCCCCGGCCCCAATTAACTGAATGGTAGGGCGGGTTGTCCCAACCCGCCTCGATGGCGGTTCCAAGATGATTATCCAGCAATGAGGTGCCCAAAGGATTGGCCACCCCACCTAGTCCTCGCCTTAATCTTAATTACCTCTCTATCCCCTCACCGTTCCTCCGGCCCGAATCATCCACTGGAACATTCCTACTGCCTCTGAAAAAAAATGCATCCCATCGATTCCCATCCTTCCAAATGTCCCATACCCATGGCCAAGAAAGACCCCTTCCACCCCCGCGTTTCTGGCCGTTTGCAGATCGACTTCGCTATCCCCAATAAAAAGATGCCTGCCTCTTGGGGCATGGAGCCTTTGCAGCACCAATTGCAACGCCCTGGGATCCGGCTTCCGAAATCCCTCTTCTCCGCTCACCACAACGCGGATCCATCGCCCCCAGCCCAGCTCCACCACCAACGCCCGAGCTGCCCGGCCGTCCTTGTTCGTGCACAGGCCCAGCCTCCATCCCCGTTGCACCAGTCTCCTGAGCCCCTCATCCACCCCTGGAAATGACCTCGTCCCTCCTTTCGGATTCCTCCGGTACTCCTCGAGGTATTCCTGGGTTATGGTTCGCGTCTCCCCCTCGTGCAGCGGGCTACCGGTGAGGATCCACGCCCTTTCCATCAAGGTTCTCGGCCCCTTGCCGATCAGAACCCGGGTCTCATCTTCGGAAACGGTTTTCCGCCCATGCCGGCGCAATACCCGACCCAGGGCCCGTGAAATATCCCCCAGGGAATCCGCCAACGTCCCATCCAGATCAAACACCGCATAACCGCTTAAGCTTCGAGGCACCGGCCAAATGTAGGGCGGCCCTTGCGGCCGCCAAAGCCAATAGCTGAGAACTTCGAAACTGGCGGGGATAAACCCCGCCCTACACCACCTTGAATTGAAAATGTTGTGGGGCGGCCTTTAAGGCCGCCGAAAACTTACAACTTTCTCAGTTCCGATATCCCGTATGCTTTCCCGATTTCCTCCTGACGCTGCTTCACCTCCGAGGCGTCCAACACCAATTTTCCCGGGTCATCCATAAACTCAAAAACCAAATTACCTTCCTTGGTCTCATCCAGCACCGCCGCCAACTCGGCGAGGCTGTGAATCTCTTTCCCATTTAGCTTCTCGAGCACTAAACCCGAGTACTGCTGATACCCCAGGTTGATGGCTGCTGGCAGGACCTGGCTTAGAAACACCACCTTCTTGTCCGGATCCGCCCTCTTTTCCTGCTGAAAAGTGAAGAGCTCGACCAGCCGCTGCGGCGCCCGTTCGGTCCACTTGTCTCCCCACTCCTGCAGATAGGCCCCCGTGAGCTGCTGAAAAACCAAGCCACCCGCCACCAAATAACGCGGCTGGGTATCGAAAGAGAGTGTCGGGATGGCCACCTCGTCCCGCGCCCGGCGGTCATACGTGCCCATCAGCTCCATCTCCTTTCCATCCCGAGAAATCAGGAACCGGGCCTTGGATCCCACCGTGGGTCTTACCCTCACCAGATTCCCGATCGCGGTCGGCCCGTACAGTGGATCCCGGTAATTCCCGTCCTCATCCAGCTTCATCCCGTCCACCGAAAGAATCACGTCTCCTTCCTTCAAGCCCGCCCGGCCGGCCGTGCCCCGGGGATTCACCCGCGTGACCAGGATCCCGCCGCTCTTCGGGGCCTTCACCTCCTCCCGCAGATTCGGATCCCGGAGTGGCGTCCAGCTTACCCCGAGCGTGGGAAAGCCGTCATATTTGCCATCCGCCGCGTCCTCCAAAAATCGTTCAATCATCGGGCCCGGAATCGCCGTCCCCTCCTGCGAATCCCGGTCATACATCATCACCATGCCGACCAGCTGGCCCTGCCGGATCAACGGCAAGGTATAGCTGTCGTCCCTCTTTGGCAGCGACACCCTCACCCCGTACTGCAGGAATCCTGCCTCGTCATTCGGATACCGTCCCACGCCCACCGTCAAAATTTCAGCCTGGTTCCGCAACAACTCCCCGTTTCGCTCCAGCTGCCAGACCTCGGCCGTGTCTCCCGCCCGCAGGGCTGGCCCCAGCGCGAGACCCTTGAATCCCTTGAGAAACTCCGCCCGCTCCGGCCGCAACACCGCCAGATTGGCCTCATAGTCGATGGCCTCGACCTCCGCCCCACACTTTTCCGCCGAACCGGGTTTTTCCAAACCCACTTCCGTCCGGTTGGCAACCAAGGCCGCTGTCACCAAAACTTTGCCGCCCGGCAGCACCACCCCCGTGCCATTTAAACCGTACGGAGCCTTTTTCTGCCACGGACGGAACTGGTCGTACGGCTGAATTGCCGCCCGCACCCGTACCACCGATCCCTGCGGCTCATCCTCTTCCGCCGCCCACCCGGCCGTCGCCAGCGCCAGCCCAACTAGGAGAATCAGCCTCCTCATTTCCCCCCCTCCTTCGCAAAGGAGCCCTTGGCCAACCGCCGCTCCCCCACCTCCGTCCGGCTCGCCTCACTGATCCCGTACTGGGCCATGATCCGAGGGGTCGAGCGGTCCACCTCGGCCCGTTTTAAAACCGCTGGCCGGGAATCTCCCTCAAACCGGATGACCGTCCGCTCGCCATTCGCTGCCAATGCTGGCTCCACATCCATCAGCACCCGGATTCTCCTCCCGTTGATCTCCCGGACAACCTGTCCTGCGAGTCCGCGCAGGTAAACGTTGGAAGAGTCCGGCAACACCGCAGACAGAATCACCGGCTCCGGCGTTTCCCGGTACATCTGATCCGTGGCAAACATCGTGTACTTTTGTTTCAGCCGTAGATCCGCCCCGCCTGCCATCACCGCCATGAGGTTCGCCGTGAGCGGCTGGAACACCAACCCACCGTACAACACATACCGGGGCGGGGGCTCGTACAAGATCTCGTACATGGAAAACATGTCCGCCGGTTTGAGCGGAACCTGCACCGTCTCCGCCTTCCCCTCTCGCCACACCTCCAGCCGAACTTCCTCCCCCGCAAACTTCCGCTCCACGATCTCCTCCAGCTGCACCGGCTTGCCCTCCAGCCGGACCGATCCATCGCTCTCAATCGCATGCCCGTCGATCGAAAGCAGCACATCCCCCTTTTGCAGATACCCGTCCGAGGAACCCTCCGAAAACACATCCGTTACCACCACGCCCCGACCATCGTTCGGCCGATTCAGGTATTTCCGCATCGCCGGGTTTTCCAGCGGCATCCAGCGCACCGCAATGTCCACGTAATGGTCGTACTTGCCGTCCTCCACATCCTTTAAAAATCTCCGGATCACCGGCGTCGGAATCATATATCCTACGTTTTGCGCCACATCCCCGCGGAATCCTTGGAACGCCACCCCCACCACCTTGTCCTTCTGCATCACCGGACCACCGCTGTTGCCCGGATTGATCGCGGCATCAATCTGGATGGCTAGGTGTGACTCCCTTCCGGAGTGCGTGTACGCGTTATAGTCAATCCGGCTGACCACTCCTCGGGTCACTGAAAGCCGGTCCCCGCCGATCGGAAATCCGTAGACACTGACGACCGATTCCAATTCCGGGATCCCGCCCAAGTCGAGATGTGAAGTTCCCTTAAAAAAAGCCGGATCTTCCACTTCCAACATCGCTAGGTCGCAGTCGTGCGCCACGTGCTTTACCGTAGCCGCGTAGCGGCGAGGGTCCGCCTCCCGTTGGACTGTGATGTTGCGTGCCCCGCTGACCACATGGGCGTTGGTGATGATTTTCTTTCCGGCCACAATGAAACCCGCGCCTCGCCCCGAGGAGACCGTCCCCGGATTCCAGGGCATCCGGTAGTCCCAAACCTGCGAGGTCACCTCCACCATAACAGTGTTTTTCTTAGCCTCGTGCAGTTGCCCATCCCGGCCGCACCCAGCCAAGAAAAGACCCAGCACGAAAACAACCAGCGGCTTCATAAGCCGTAAATAATAACCGGAAACCCTGGCTTGGCGAATTGCGTTTCGTCGCGGCCTCAAGTGGCTTAACCTCAAAATATGAATCCTTGGCTTCTCTTGTCTTTGGCTATCGCCCTGGAATTGAGTGGCACCATTTGTCTGAAGCTTTCCTATGGATTTAGCCGGCTTCTTCCCTCCATTGGGGTCGTATTTTTTTATCTGGGTAGCTTTGCCCTGATGGCCCAGTCCTTAAAAACTTTGGAAGTGGGAATTGTGTACGCCATCTGGGCCGGGGTGGGCACCGCCTTGATCGCTGTCGTCGGCGTTCTCGCCTTCGGCGAATCCATCACCGCCTTCAAAATCCTCGGCCTTCTCATGATCATCGGCGGCACCTTTCTGCTTCGGATGGCCTCTGCCGCAGCCTAGACATGCGCCTCCCCGCGCCTCGGTGGAAAGTGGAAGGTGGAAGAAACAAGATTAAGGAAAGCCCTCTCTTCGAAGACTCGCGGCTAACTTAAACGTAAAGCTAAACGTAAACGAAGGATTCTTAATTTCCTATAGCGTGCCGAAAATCCTATCCCCCGCATCCCCCAACCCCGGCACGATGTAACCGTGATCGTTTAGCCTTGGATCCACGGCCGCGGTGAAGATTGGAATATCCGGATGGTGTCGGTGAAAATTTCTCACGCCCTCCTTCGCTGCCAATAGACACATGAATCGAATCGAGCGCGCCCGCGCCCCCTTTAACCGGTCCGCCGCCGCCACCGCGGAATGCCCCGTGGCCAGCATTGGATCCATTAAAATCAGGTCCCGGTCCCGGAGAGTCTTGGACGCCTTGAAGTAGTACTCCACTGGCTCCAGGGTCCGGTGATCCCGGTAGATCCCGATATGTGCCACCCGGGCGGATGGAAACATCTCCAGCATCCCGTCCAACAGCCCCATCCCCGCCCTTAAAATCGGCACCAGCACCATCTTCTGCCCCTTCAACACTGGGGCCTTCATGCTGCCCATCGGGGTGGTGATCGTCTTTTTCGTTAGGGGAAAATCCCGGGTCACCTCGTAGGCCATCAGCATCGCCACCTCGCTGGCCAACGCCCGGAACTCCGTCACGCTGGTCCCCTTTTCCCGCATCAACGTCAGCTTGTGCTGCACCACCGGGTGCCGGACCACATGAAGCATTGCTTTGCCCATCAGATCCTCAGACGTTGAACCGAAACTCCATCACGTCCCCATCCTGCACCACGTACTCCTTTCCTTCCACCCGCAGCTTCCCCGCCTCCCGCACCTTCCCCATCGTTCCGGCGGCCTTCAGTTCGGCAAAGGCAACCGTCTCGGCCGCAATGAAGCCACGCTCGAAATCGGTGTGAATCACCCCCGCCGCCTGCGGGGCCCGGTCCCCTGCGTGGATTGTCCAAGCCCGACTCTCCTTCGGCCCCGTCGTCAGGTAGGTCCGCAACCCCAGCAGATCGTAGGTCGCCCGGATCAACGCCCCCACACCCGACTCCTGCACCCCCAGCCCTGCCAAATACTCCTTCCCCTCTGCCTCGGGGAGATCCACCAGCTCCGACTCGATCTGCGCGCTGACCACCACCGCCTTGCTGGCCAGCCGTTGCTTGCA
>JBILFP010000085.1:0-7090 GCA_044351535.1 Methylacidiphilales bacterium | reverse complement strand
CGGGGACCTGAGCCCAGCAACCAGCTTTGCGCATAAGCGCCGGTGTCGCGGAGGTTGCGCCAGCGGCGCCCGCCCACTGTCGAAACCGCACCCGGACCCAGCCCGAGATAGTCCTCCCCGGACCAGACGGCCTGATGGTGCCGGCACTCGTGCCCGGGCCGGGCGAAGTTGGAGACCTCGTAGCTTTGGTAGCCGCGGGCCTCAAGGAAGCGGCAGGTGAGGAGAAAAAGAACCGCCTCGCGGTCCTCGTCCGGACTCCATTCCCCGCGGGCGATCCGCGCGGAAAGTTCCGTTCCCTCCTCGGGGGTGATGGCGTAGGCGGAGATGCTGTCGGGCTCCAGGGCGCAGGCTTCGGCCAAGGTCTCCTGCCATTCCGCGGGTCCCTGGTCGGGCAGGCCGTAGATCAGGTCGAGATTCAAGCTACGAATACCCGCCACCCGGGCACTTTGCACCGCCTGCCGGATTGCGGCCCGGTCGTGCTTGCGACCGAGCCAGGCCAGTTCGGAGGGGCGAAACGCCTGCACGCCCAGACTGAGGCGGGTGACCCCGGCTTCGGCCAGCTGGCGGGCCTTGGTGTCCCCGAAGCCGTCCGGATTGGCCTCCACGCTCCACTCCTCCGCCTCGCTCCACGGGGCCACCGCGAGGAGTTCCTTCATCAAGGCGGGGGAGAGGGCGGTGGGAGTGCCGCCGCCGAAAAAGACCCGGCGGGGTCGGAGGTCGAATTCCGCGGCGGCTGTCGCCCATTCGGCCCGTAAACCGGAAAGGAAGTCGCGCATCCGGTTGCCGGCCAGCCGCTCCTTGGGGAAGTCGCAGTACGGGCAAAGGTGCGTGCAGAAGGGCACGTGCACGTAGAGATTTTCGAGCACCGGCTTCATTCAGGAAAAAAGGTCGGCCTGGCTGGGTTTCCGGGCGGCGAGGCGGGCTTCCGCCTCGCGGGTGAAGCGCTTGAATTCCAAGCGGCGGAACAGCTCCACCTGTTTTTCGGGATCGGGGTGGATCTTGAGATCGGAGATCGGCACGGGCAGGGCCAGGGCGGTGCGCAGCTCCACCATTTTCCGGTTCCGGCGGACAATCTCGGCCGACTCCTTGAGGATCGGGCGAAAACGTTCCGGTTTGATCTTTTCGGCGGCGGCCAGAACACCTTCGGCCGTCTGGAATTCGGCGATCCATTTGGCGGCGGTCTTGGGTCCGACGCCGGAAATGCCGGGAAAGTTGTCCGAGGCGTCCCCGGTCAGGGCGAGAAGCTCCGGGACTTTTTCCGGCGGCACGCCCCACTTGGATTCCACCTCCGGCGGGCCGAGCAGTTCGAAGCCTTCGGATTTCGGCTGGTAGATTTTCACGCCGCGCGCGGCCAGCACCATCAAGTCCTTGTCGTTGGTGGCGACGATGCAGTTTTCTCCGTCCGCCGCCCGGCAGTAGGAGGCGATGACATCGTCCGCTTCCTCGCCCTCGACCGAAACGGTTTTCCAGCCCAAGGCCTGGGCCACCTCGTACAGCAGGGGAATCTGTTTTTCGAGCGCTTCCGGCGTTTCCTTCCGGTTGGCCTTGTACTCTGGATGGGTGTCCAACCGTTCCTGCGGAACCCCGCCGTCAAAAATCACCGCGCCACGGACGGGTTTGAGATCCTCGGCCATCCGCAGCAGGGCGGAGGTGAAGCCGAAGGCCGCGTTGGTGGGGTCGCCCTTGGAGTTGGTGAGATGGGCGATCGCGTAGAAAGAGCGGTAGGCGTAGTAGTGGCCGTCGACCAGGACGAGGCTCATGGCTTGGCCGGCTGAGCCTTGGGGGCCGGGGGGGCTGGAACCAAGCGCCATTCCATGCGTGGGCCCTTCGCCACCTCGGCCACGATCCGGATCCGACTCACTTCCTTTTTCATGGATCGCTCGGCGGCGGTGGAGAGCCGCTTGGCGCGGTCCTGGGCGGTGTCGAGGGCATCGGAACCGGGCTCCGCGCGGGCTCTCAGCTCCATGGACATGTCCGGATCCGCCTCCGCCAAGGTGCGGGCGATGGATCCAAACGTGGCGAAGCCCTCGTTGCCGGCCGGCAGGCTGGCTCCGGGGAGAATGCGGACGGCATCTTCGGATTTTTGCAAGGCGGCCCATGCCGGCAGCTTCAGGGCGGTGATTTTTTCAAACAGTGCCTCCGCGGCCGCCGTGCTTTCCGTTTTGGGCTCGAGCTTTTTGCCGTCTTTTGGAATGGGCACCTCGCGTTTTTTCTCCTCTTGCCGCTGGGCGAGCTGGTCGATTTTTTTCTTTGCGGCTTCGAGCTCCGTCCGTCGCTGGAGATAGGCGTTGCGGATCTGGTCGGTGGAGGCGGAAACCGTCCGGAGCCGATGCATGGCCTGACGGAGCTCTTCCCGGGATTCCGCAAGATCGGTGGCCAGCTGCCGCTCCCGCGTGACCCAGCCGGCGGCCAGCAGGGCGGCCACGCCCATGGCGGCGACCGCGATCCAGCGGTCCCGGGTGGGACCGGCGGGAGCAGAGGCGGGGGATTCCATCGAAAAAGGGTAAGGTTCCGAAGCACTCTTCTCAAGCCGCCGTCCTTGCCAGCCGGTTATGGTGGTTCATGATTTCCCCGGTGCGGACCCTGGCCATTTTTTTTGCAACCTTAGGGATCTTCGTCTTCCGGGAACAGGCTTGGACGAAAGAAGCACTGCTTTTTTCCCCAGTGTCCGAGGCGCCGGAGTGGCGCCTGTTGGACCGCGGGCAGGGAAAGATCACCCGCCACGAGTTCGAGGCCCGGCTCGACCGGACTTTCGATCCGAGCGGGGGGCTTCGCCCCTACCTGCTTTGGGATGAGAACGGGGTGACTTTATTCCGGGATACCGCCCGGACCCAGCCGCTCTACCGGCTCACTTTTGCCCCGGAGGGCAGCTTGCCTTCCGTGCCGGCGGTTTTGACGGCGGGGGATGCCGAGCGGCCGCTGGCGGGCAAAGTGATCTGCCTGGATCCGGGCCATATCGGCGGGGACTGGGCGGATATTGAGGAGCGGACCTTTCGCATCGGCCGGGATGAGCCGATCGTGGAGGGGGAATTGAACCTGCGCGTGAGCCGGTTGCTGGAAAAGCGGCTGCGGGAGGCCGGCGCCCAGGTGGTCTGGACCCACGAGGGGTTCCATCCCACCACCCCGCTGCGGCCGTCCGATCTTTATCCGGAGGCGATCGAATATCTTCTCCAAGGGTCGCGGGGTGTGCGCCTACCACGGTACACCGCCAACCGGCTGATCCGTTGGAACGCCGAACTGCTTTTCTATCGCTCGGCTGAAATCTCCGCCCGGGCCCGCCGGGTCAACGAGGAGCTCAAGCCGGACCTGACCCTGTGCATTCACTTCAACGCCGCCCCTTGGCCGGGCGGCCGCATCCGGCTGACCTCCGTCAACCGGCTGGTGCTGTTCGCCCACGGATCCTACAAGGCCGAGGAGCTGGCCTACGACGACCAGAAGTTCCATTTGATGCGGAAGTTGCTGGAGGGATCCACGCCGGTGGAGCTGGGGGTGGGGGCGGCGATTGGGGAACGGTTCCGGGAAGTCTGGGGATTCCGACCGGAGAGTTATGCGGGTTCCGGCTACTCTCATGCCACCGGTGCCAGCCCCTACGTCTGGTACCGGAACCTGATCGCCAACCGGATGTTTGACGGACCGGTGGTTTTTGTGGAGGGCCCTTATATGAACGACCGGGAGATGTATCGGTGGATTCAGGCCGGGGAGTACGACGGGACCAAACCTTTCGCCGGCAAAAACCGTGGCAACGTGTTCCGGGAATATGCCGATCTGGTGGCGGACGGGGTGGTCGCTTATTTCCGAAGCCAGGCGGAAACGCCGGCGGCATTCACAAATTATTCTCCCTAGAGGGCCAGCCCTCCTTGCCAGTCCGGAAGGGGGTGTCAGAAATAAGTGATGAAAATATTCGCCTGCTTGGTCCTTTCCCTGCTGCCGTGCCTTTCTTGGGCGGATCTCCGTCTTCCTCCCAAGCCGACCATGATGGAAAAACTCGGGCGGGGTATTGCCAACGTCACCCTGGCGGCCTCCGAGCTGTTGGATTCCAACTATGAGTTGTTGCAGGAGAAGGGGCCCACGTATGCCTACACGGTGGGTCTGGCCCAAGGCGTTTCCCGGGTGATCATGGACACCGGCGTGGGCGCGATTGAGATCGGAACTTTCTTCATTCCCACCCAGTCCATGAAGATGCCGGCGCATGACACCGGGCAGGTGGAGCCGGTCCCGCCCGCCGACCTGAAGGACAACTGGTACTGAAACGTCCGGCCCCGGCCGGCTCCGGGCCGATCGAACTGACCATCACCGAGATCGCCTACGGTGGCGACGGGGTGGCTCGCCACGACGGTCAGGTGATTTTTGTGCCTTTCACTGCGCCCGGAGAAACCATCCGGGCGGTCATCACGGAACGGCACAAGACCTTCGCCCGGGCCCAATTGCTGGAAGTATTGTCAGCTTCGCCCGATCGCGTGGCGCCACCCTGTCCGCTCTTCACCGAATGCGGGGGCTGCGCCACCCAGCATCTTGCCTATGCCGCCGAGGCCCGGATCAAGGTGGGGCAGATCGAATCCGCCCTCAGGCGAATTGGAAAAATCGCCGATCCGGTACTGCGGCCGATCCTGACCGGCCCGGAATACGGCTATCGCAACCGGATCACCGTCCATAACCGCGAGGGCAAGGTCGGCTTTCTGGCGACGGACGGGCGCACGCTGGTCGACGTGAAGCGCTGCCTGCTGGCGGCGGAGGATGTGAACGCCAAGCTCACGCATCTCCGCTCCCACCCGCGGCCGCGGCCCCACTATTCCGTGCGGGCGGATGAGGTGAGGGGGGAGGCGTTTTACCAGTCGAACCGACCGTTGGCCGAACCGCTCAAGAAGACCGTTCTCAGTGCGGTTCCGGCCGAGGCGAAGACGGTGCTGGAAGGATACGCGGGCACCGGGTTCTTTTCCGCCCCGCTGGTGGCGGCTGGAAAGAGGGTGCTGGCGGTGGAGTCTCACCCTGCGGCGGTGCAGGTCTTTCGCCGGGAAGTCCCGGGCGGTGAGCTTTGGGAGGGAAGGTTTGAGGACGAGATGGAAAATGCTTTGGCGAAGCTGGGAACAGATCCGGCGGTTTGTCTCATCAATCCGCCCCGGGGAGGGCTGAGCCCCGATGCCCGGAGGCTCTTGGCACAGTCGCGTCCTTGGCTGGGGATCCTGTATCTCTCCTGCGATCCGCCGGCTTTGGCCCGGGACATCGCTGCTCTGGGAGAGTTTTGGAAAGCAGAATGGTTTCAGCCGGTGGACCTTTTCCCCCGTACGGCCCACGTGGAGTGCTTGGCGTGGCTTTCTTCCCGCTTGTCCCCAGACGGTTCACGGGGCACTCCCCGGAATCGTTGACCCCGGATTTCAGGGCCAACACCCTTGCGGGATGAAACGTGGTTTGAGTCTACTGCTTCTTTTGGGGATGGCCTCCTGGGTTCGGGCCCTGCCGCCCTCGGACTATTTTGAGCCGGACCTGACGATGTACTCGTTTGCCGATCTCTTCTTTGTCCGACCGTTGAGTCTGGGGATGCTACCGCTTACCGGAACGACTTTCGCCGCCAGCCTTCCTTTCACGGCTGGTGGCGGCAAAGAGTCCGCCGCCCGCTCCTACGACATTCTCGTGGGAGAACCGACAGAGTATGTTGCCGCCCGGCCGTTGGGCTCTTTTTTTGACTGGGAAAACCGGGATAAGACCAAGCCGGTGGTGATCAAGTTTCCGGATGGGTATACGGTGGCGGAGCTTTCCCCCCAGCAGGAGCGGCGCTATCGCGTGGCGCTGCGGGAGCATCAGCAAAGAATTTTGGCCATCGAGAGAGAAACTGAACTGCCGGAAAAAGACCGCCAAACCCTTGCGGCCGCCGAGGAGCGGCGTTGGGAGAATGTGCTGAGATTGTTGCTCTCGCTCTAATTTTGGGGTGAGCGAGGGGCTCGTCTAAATACGGCCCCGGCGGAGCGGGGGCCTCCAGAGGATTGAGTTTTTGGGCGGGTGATTCCTGTAGGGACGCGCTCCGCCGCGTCCTAAGACCGTTCCTACCGATTTTCCAGCCGATCGAGCCGGGCGCGGAGCTCCGCAATTTCTGCGCGAAGCTGCCGCAAGGTTTCCGTAAGCGCCTCCGCGAGGCGATGATCGGCCGCAGTGCGGGTCGGACGGGTAGTGGGGGACGGAATCCCGGTCGACTGAAGCCAACCCTGTGCGGCCTGTTCCAGAATCTGCGGAGCCAGAGAGGAAGTGGAGTAAGCGGAGCTTTTTGGGGACGGCCGCCCAGCGGCCTTCTTTTTTGCCTTGGCCATCGGGATTAGCCGCCAACCAAGCGCCGGGCTTCTTCCGCTAGGGCGGTGGTGAGGTAGCGTTCGCCGGTGCTGCAGCCGATCGTCACGATCAGTTTGCCTTTGTTTTCCGGACGTTTGGCCACCTCGATCGCGGCATAGACATTGGCCCCGGTGGAGATTCCGACGAGCATACCTTCCTCCTTGCAGATCCGGCGGGCCATGGCGAAGGCGTCGTCGTTGGAGACGGTGACCACCTCATCGACAATATCGAGATGGAGGTTGTCGGGCACAAAGCCGGCTCCCGTGCCCTGGATTTTATGGGGGCCGGGTTTCACCGGCTGGCCGGAGCGGGTCTGGGAGATGACGGGGGAGTCCTTGGGTTCGACGGCCACGGCGCGGAACGACTTTTTGCGGGACTTGATCACCTCGGCCACGCCGGTGATGGTGCCCCCGGTGCCGACGGCGGAGACCAGCATGTCCACCTTACCGTCCGTGTCGTTCCAGATTTCCTCGGCGGTGGTTTGGCGATGAATCGCCGGGTTGGCGGGATTTTTAAACTGCTGCGGGATCCAGGAGTCGGGAATTTCTTTGGCCAAGGCTTCGGCCCGGGCGATGGCCCCCTTCATTCCCTCGGTGGCGGGGGTGAGTTCCAGTTTGGCCCCGAGCAGGGCGAGAAGGGTGCGCCGCTCGAGGCTCATGCTTTCCGGCATCGTGAGAATCAAGCGGTAGCCCTTGGCAGCGGCCACGAAGGCCAAGGCAATCCCGGTGTTGCCCGAAGTGGGCTCGATAATGGTGGTCTTGGGGGTGATTTT
>JBILFP010000084.1:0-7133 GCA_044351535.1 Methylacidiphilales bacterium | reverse complement strand
GGGTGGAGAAGGAGGGCAAGGATTTGGAGGTCTTTCAGGCCAGCTTTGAGGGTTTTGACCCGGTGTTCTTCCAGACGGAATTTGAAATGATTCAAAGCAAGAAGGTGCTCTATCCGGTCATCGAAAAACTGAATATTGCCGACCGACTCTGCAAGGAGATGGAGTTGCCAGACGGGTCGATCACCGACGACCAAGCCTTCCAAATTTTCCGCAAGAGCAAGCTGCAGGTGCAGCCCTTCCGTAACACCAAGCTGATTGAGGTCGTGTGTCAAAGCACCAAACCCGACGAAGCCGCCTTATTTGCCAACACCGTTGCGGATGCCTACGAGGAGGTTCGTCGATCTGAAATCACTGGCCGGAGCGATGCGGGCCTCAAGGCCCTTTCCGGCGAGGTGGAGAAGCAAAAGCAACTGGTATCGGCAGCCGCTGCCCAAGTCGAAAAGCTCCGCAAAGATCTCAAAATCGACGAACTTCCCGGCTCCACCGCACAAGTGCAGTCCACGACTTTGGGAGACCAGGAAATCCAGAGAAAAGAGTCCCAGCTGAGCGAGCTCAGGGCGGACATGATTTCGAGAAAGGTTCGCCTGGAAAAGGTGGCGGATTTGAGCATTGAGCAGCTGGAATCAACACTTCCCGCCCTAAATCTGGAGGATCCAACTACGGCTTCGACCAAGCAACAGTACCTTCAGGCCCTGCAAAACGTGGCCCAAATGCAAAAACAGGGCTACGGCAAAAAGCATCCTGAAATGCAAGGAGCCCTTAGGATTGTCTCGGAAAGACGGGATCAGCTGAATAAGCTAGTAGCGGGCATTCGGCGGGCGCTGGAAATTGACCTCAAGGTAGCCCAGGCAAAGGTTGAGGCACTGGAAAAGGAGGTTCAGGAACTCCGGGACCGTTTACGCGCGGACCGAACGGATCGGCTGGCACCCTATAACGAAGCTCGGCGCGATCTGGAAACCCAGAGCCAGCTTTTGGATGTGCTGACATCCCGATATCGTCAGCAGGCCGTGGAGTCCAAGATCGAGGTGCGGCCTGTGCAGATCGTGAATCGCGCCGAGCCTTCGGTTCGGCCGGTCAAACCCAGCCTAAAAATGAATTTGGCCCTAAGCATGGTCGTGGGTTTGGTGCTTGGACTCAGCCTGGCTTTTTTCATTGAATATCTGGATACCAGCATCAAGACCATGGACGACGTGGAGCGTCACCTGGGTTTAAGTGTGCTGGCGGTCATTCCGAAGGGCGCGAAATTCCTGACGCAAGATGAGCCGAATTCGCGCTTCGCAGAAGGCTACCGGATTCTGTGCGCCAAGCTAAACCTGACTGGGGCGAGGGATTCGGCTCGTTCCATTACGGTGCTGAGCGGCGGCCCCGGAGAAGGGAAGTCCACCACTTCCTTCAACCTAGGCTGGGTTTGTGCCCAAAGCGGCATGAAGGTGCTGATGGTCGACGGGGACATTCGGCGCCCTTCGATGCATACGGCCGTCGGCGTGGAGAATACCTTGGGGCTGGGAGAATTTTTGGCTGGTCAGGCCTCTTTGGACGAACTGATCCAAAGCACCAATGTTCCCAATATGGAAATTCTCACGGCCGGAAGCCTGGGGCCGGAAGATCTGGGTGGATTTAGTCGGGCTCGCTTCGGCTCCTTGCTGGAAATTTGCCGTCCCAACTACGACGTGATTGTGGTGGACTCGCCGCCGGTCCTGGGAATCAGCGACGCCTCCGTGATCAGCCAGGAAGTGGATGTGACCCTTCTCCTGATTCAGCACCGCCGGTATCCGCGCAATGTCTCCCAGCGCGCCAAACGAGTCATTGATGAGGTGGGCGGTAAACTCTTTGGGGTAATCCTCAATAACGTGAACATCAAGACCGACGACAACTATTATTACTATGCGGGCTACTCCACATCGTATTATGGCTATGGGAAACGCACGGCGCGGGCACGTGGTAAAAAGACGGCCGCCCCCACACGGTCTTCGGCCTCCAACCCCGTTCCCGAGATGGAGCCCTTGGCCGAGGCGGAGGAGGGCGCGACTGCCGAATCCTACCCCCCAAGCCAACCCCCCCGGGTGACCTATATGCGTCCTCCCTCTTCCGATTCAGAAGACCGGTTTTGAAATGCTTGCGTTCCGTCATTCTTTTTTGACCGCCGTTGCTTTTTGTTTGCTCCCCGGGCTGCTGGTTGCCCAAAGCCTGAATCTCGGCAGCGGGCAGGGATCTTCTTTTCAGGATCAAGCGGCGGTCGGTCAGACTGCCCTTCCAAATCCTGCGATTGATCCCATGGGGGGTGGTTCCCCCGCCGGAGGAGTCCCAGCGCCGAATCTTGGGGTGATTGATACCAGCGACCTTTTGCGGGGTGGGGACACTCTCATCATCCGGCTGACCGGTGTGCCGACGGCGGACCAGGGGATTTATGAAATCAAGGTCGATGAAAGCGGCAAGGTTTCCATGCCCTATATCGGCAACGTTCAGGCGGCTAACTTCACCACCGTTCAGCTGAAGAAGGCCATTGAGGAGGCTTACATCCAGCAAGAGATCTTCACCAATCCAAACGTCACCGTGGATCTGAAGGAACAGCGTTTTGTGGATGTCACCGGGGAGGTGCGGATGCCGCAACGGGTGCCCTACACGAAGGATCTGACCGCCCTGGGCGCGGTGGCTGCCTGTGGTGGGTTTACGGATTTCGCCAACCGCCGACGTGTGAAACTGACCCAAGGCGGGGTGACCCGGGAGTTCAATGCCAAGGATATCCAGGTGGACCCCAGCCGGGATATCCGCCTCCTGCCCAACGATAAGATCCACGTGGATCGAAGCATTTTTTGACCTTGAGGATCGGTCTTTTCGGCGGGTCCTTTGATCCTTTTCATCTCGGGCACTTTCTCATCGCGAGAACGTCCCGAGAAATATTCCGCCTGCACAAGGTGGTGTTTCTGCCCTGTGCGCATTCGCCCCTGAAAAAGGTTCGTCCCGTGGCCGGGGATCGGGCCCGGTTGGCCATGCTTCGGCAGGGCCTGAAGGAACAGGGGTGGGCAGAAGTTTCAAATTGGGAAATCCAACGGGGAGGGGTTTCGTATACGGTGGATACCCTCCAAGCCATGCAAAAACGCCATCCCGGGGCTTCCTTCTTCTGGATCATGGGATCGGATCAGTGGGATCTATTACCTTCATGGAAAGAGCCCCAAGCGCTTCGGAAAAAACTCCGGTTTCTGGTTTTTCCGCGACCACAAATCCCGCGATCCCGGCGAGGCTTCCGCATGCGGAAAATCCCCATGCGACTGGATATTTCCGCAACGGAAGTGCGGCGACGGATTCGGGAAAATCTTCCCATCACTGGCATGGTGCTACCGACCGTGGAGACCCTTATCCGAAAAAACCGGTGGTACCGATGAGCCTCGAGGGACCGGAACTGGCCCGCCGGTGCCGGGAGCTTGCTGACAACAAAAAAGCAGTCGACCCGGTGCTGCTCGACTTGAGGGAGGTCGGGGGCCCAAGCGAGTTTTTCCTGATCGTCTCCGGGGAGAGTGAGCCCCACCTGAAAGCGATCGCTGGCGAGGTGGAAAAAGGAATCCGCGAGGAAAGCGGTCGTAAGCCTTTCCGGATTTCCGGCAATTCTCCCAGCCAATGGATGATCCTGGACTACGGAGATGTTTTGGTGCACGTCATGCACAGCCAAAAGCGGAAGTTTTACCGGTTGGAGGATCTCTGGGGGGATGCCGTCCGGCTCGAAGTGTAGGACGACTACATCTCCTCCAGTGTCGGAATCCCAAGCAGACCCAAGCCCTCCTTCAGCACATCCCCGGTGAGCCCCACCAGGGTCAGACGGGAATCCCGTAAGGCGGGCAACTGCAGGACAGGGCAGGCTTCAAAAAAACGGTGGTACTGCCCGGCGAGTTCATAAAGGTAGCCGCAAAGATGGTGGGGCTTTCGGTCGGCAGCGGCTAATTCCACGGCATCCCCGAACCGCAGGAGCAAGCGGGACAGCAACTCCTCTTCGGGTTGGGTAATTTTAACATGACCTTGGGGACGTTGGGTGAGGCCCGCCTTTCTTAGAATGGAGCGGGTCCGGACGTAGGCGTTCAAAATATAAGGAGCGGTGTTGCCATCGAATGCGAGGAGCTTTTCCCAGGTAAAGACATAGTCCAGGTTGCGGTTGGGGAGTTGATCGGCGTATTTCAAGCTGGCGATACCCAGCAACTCGGCCTTGGCCTCCAAATCTTGCGGGGCAAGGTCTGGTCGTTTTGACTTCAGAATAACGGCGGCTCTTTCCTTTGCCTCATTTAATAGATCCACAAGTTTTAGTGGGGTACCGTCGCGGCTTTTTAGGGGTTTCCGGTCTGGGCCGAGGACCGTGCCAAACCAGACGTGTTCCAGTTCCGCCCGACAACCCCAGCGCTTGGCGGTGTCAAACAACCAACGAAAGTGGAGTTGCTGCCGCGAATCGGTCACATAGATGATCCGGTCCGCCTTGAGCTCTTCCGTCCGGTACTGGATGGCGGCCAAGTCGGTGGTGGCATAGAGGAAGGCACCGTCGGATTTTCGAATCAGATAGGGTTCCTCGGCGATGGAAGGATTTCGAACGACCACGGCTCCTTGGCTCACTTCTGCGAGCTGCTTTTGAAGCAGATCCTGAACCACTCGCGGAAGGTCCTCGTGGTAGGCGCTTTCGCCACGGATGGAGTCGAACTTAACCCCGAGGCGCTCGTAAATATTCCGAAAATGATGCGCGGAACTTTCGCAAAACAGCCGCCAATCCTTCAGCCGCTCCGGATCCCCTTCCTGCAGGGCTGCCAATTCCGCCCGGGCTTGATCCATTTTAGCCGGATCCGATTCCGTTGCCTGGTGTCCTTTTTTATAAAATTCCTCCAACTGGTCGATGGCATGGTCCTCTTGGATAGGAGGACGACCGGCGGCCCGGTAAGCCAACAGGAGCTTTCCAAACTGGGTCCCCCAATCCCCCAGGTGATTCACACGGGTGATCTGGTGCCCAAGGCGTCGCAGCAGCCGGGCCAGGCTGTCTCCCAGTAAAGTGGAGCGGATGTGGCCCACATGCATCGCTTTGGCGATGTTGGGAGAGCTGAAATCCACGACGATGCTCTCCGGTTTGGAAACCCGCGGAATTCCCAGGTTGGGGTCCTGCCGGAGGGCATCCACGGCCCGACTCACGGCCTCCGGTCCCACCCGATAATTGACGAAGCCGGCGCCGGCCACGGAGGGTTTTTCCCAGCCTTCGGGCGGGGGGCATTCTTTGGCCAGTCGGTCGGCCAGTTCCCGCGGGTTCAGGCGGTGGGCCTTGGCCGCTACCATGGCGAGGTGGGTTTGAAAGTGGCCGTGGCGCTCGTCCGCGCAAGGCCGAACCCAAGGTTCAGCTGGCAACTCGGGGAAATGGATCGCCGCCCAGGCGGTTACGCTTTTCTCCAGCTCAGCCCGGAGGGACATTAGTTCGATTGAAAAAGCTGGAGAATCTCGGCGGGCCCCTTGGCCTCGAGAATTTTATTTTTGACTCCGCGCCGGTTAAAGAATTTGGCCACCGTGGCGAGGGTTTGCAGGTGAACCTGGGCCTGATCCGCGGGAACCAGGATGAGAAAAAATAGCTTCACTGGTTTTCCGTCCATGGCCAGGCAATCCACCCCGGCCGGACAACGGGCAAACAGGGTGGCGAGCTGCTTCAACTTGGGAATAGTGGCATGAGGAATGGCAAAGCCCCCGCCCATGGCGGTGGTCATTTTTTCCTCCCGTGCCATGAGGGCACTCTCAGAGGAATTAAGGAGGTCTTTGGGTATAACACCCTTGCCGGCAAGGTGTTCCAGCATTTTGCGGTAGGCTTGGGGGCGGTCTGCCGCCTCCAGATGGGCGATAAGATTCTTCTCTTGGATCAGTTCGGAAATAAGCACGGAAGGGAGAGGTTTAGGCAGGGGGAGGCAGGTAACGCAAGAGAAGCCCTGAGAGCCAATGAATGCCCTCCATGTAGATCCAGGCCCAGTCGCGCCCCAAATCCACCATCATGGTGACCAAAGAGACCGGTTGAAAAAATGACCAAACTAAACCCATAGCCAAAAGCAGGTTGGTCAAGGCAATCACAGTCAGGGAAAAAATCCTCCCATAAACGAGAAAATCAGGCTGTTGGGTCCGGAGAAGGTCCACGGTGAAGGCATAGTGGTATCCCCAGACGCCTCCCCAAATCCCCAGAAAAGCCAGTTGGTAACCCGCCAGCACCGGCCAAATCTGCAGGCCGGCCAGCCAAAGCACCGCGGTGATGAGCGGATAAAGAGGAAGAATGTATGGAGCCAAAGTAATCCAAGCCGAGGTACGGTTGGAAACCACCCGACCGCCTTTGTCGGCGACCTGAAGGGAATGAACCTTCCCGCCGCTGAACCAGACGGCCAATGCATGGGAGAGCTCGTGCCCCAGAACATAAATTCCCCGGGGGCGCGGCAGGAGCAGATAAGCCAGTCCCGCAACCAGCCAGCCGCCACCAAAACAGGCGGTCGCCCACCAAGGAAAAGAGGGGCTGGAGGCAGCCGCTCGGATCAGGCGGGCGAGACTCACGCCGGTGGCCCAAACCCCGGGCCAGAGAGCTAGAGCCAGGAGTAAGCGGAGCCAGTTCATGAATTGACGGGAACCATCCCCATAAGGCATAGTTTTGGTTTATGGCCAACACAGCTTCCGCCGCCAAACAGGCCCGCGCCGCCTTGAGGAAACGCGAGGTTAACCGGACCTTGCTGCAGGCTGCCCGGAACGCCCAAAAGAAGGTCCTTTCGCTGATTCAGGCCGGCAAAAAGGACGAAGCCGCCAAACATTTTCCCGAATTGCAGAAGCGTCTGGATCGCGCCGCCAAAGGAAAGGCGATTCACCGCAACCGCTCCGCCCGCATCAAGTCCCGGATCGCGCATTTGCTTCGTTAGTCGGTCTCGCCCGCGCCCAGCAAGCGGGTCGGACGGATCCAGGCCATATTGCCAAAATAGCTCCAAGCCCGATCCGCGACGGCTTTGGCCTCGGATTCCTTGGCCCATAAGCCAAAAACGGTGGAGCCGCTGCCACTCATGCGGGCGGCCAAAACCCCGGGCTGTTGTGCCAGCCAATGCCGCGCGGCACGGATCCAGAGAAACTTTTCCTCCACGGCCGGTTCCAAGTCGTTGCGA
>JBILFP010000083.1:0-7136 GCA_044351535.1 Methylacidiphilales bacterium | reverse complement strand
AAGACGTTTTGCGAGAGCCAGTAGGCGTAGTCCGTGTTGGGCGCGGAGGTCACGTCCTTGAAGAAGAGAAACTCCGTGCCGCCGAGGAACGGGCTGGCGAAGCTTTTGCCGAACACCAGGCTGTAGCCAACGGCCCACCAGAGAATCGTGACGAGTCCGGCGATGCCAAGGCATTGGGCCAAAACCGAGAGCACGTTCTTGCTGCGAACCAGGCCGCCATAGAACAGGGCCAGTCCGGGTAGGGTCATGAACAGCACCAGAGCGGTAGCAACCATCATCCAAGCATTGTGGGCGGGGCCCGCAACGCCAACGGAGGCCGTGGTCAGGCCATCGGGAATGTTGCCTTGGTCATCTTTGAGGGCGGCGGAGGGGTCCCCGTTGCCGAGGTAGGCCTCCAGGCCGGCCACGCGTTGTTCGAGGGTGGGTTCCGGACCATCGGCAATTGCGCCGAAAGCCGTCACCATGAGGGCGGAAAGCACCAACAGCGGGCGCCATCCGATCAGGCTCTGCATCGTCATGTCTTTATCTCCTTTGTGCGGTCTGGTTGCTGACGCCCAATGGGCGAACCCTTTGACAAGACCTAGTCATTCGGGTCGTTTGGAAGAAAAGCAGGCGGCATGCCAAGTTTGGAGAATTTAGGGTTTTGAATTTTTAATATCTAATTATTAACGATTTGCAGCTATCGGCGGCAGCAGCAAGCCCAAGAAATTTGGGAAGATGTGGCTGTTTTCAGCTAGGACTATGGCGAACTTACGATGCCCAAGCAGTCGGCGCCCGTTTACGTTTACGATTACGTTTAGGAAAGCTCGAGGCTTCTTGCCTTAGGCTTTGGTGGGCGGCGTGCCCACGCCGCCTAGCTGATCGTACCTGGCCGGAAACCCGAGCGAGGCGGGTTAGGGACAACCCGCCCTACCGAATTCCGAAACTCAAACTTTTCGTAAACCTAAACGTAAAGGTAAACGAGAATTAAGAGGCTGTTGCGCCTTCGCCTGAAACTTCCTTCGTCCCCTCACCCACCGCATAGCGGGTGAAGCGACGGACGACGATGTTCTCGCCGAGCTCGCCGATCTTGGAGCTGATCACATCCTTGATCGTGAGGTTGGCATCCTTAACGAAGGCCTGCTCAAGCAGACAGACGGTGCTGTAGTACTTCTCTACCTTGCCGGCGACGATTTTCTCCACAACAGGGGCTGGCTTGCCCTTGATCTGGGCGGCGGCCACTTCCCTCTCTTCCTGCAATGCTTTTTCCGGAACCTCTTCGCGGCCCACATAGAGCGGGCTGGCGGCGGCGATCTGAAGGGTGATGTCCTTAACCAGCTCGCGGAAAATCTCATTCTTGGCGACGAAGTCAGTCTCACAGTTTACCTCGACGAGAACACCCACCTTGCCACCCAAATGAATATAAGAGGCGATCACGCCCTCACGCGTTTCACGTCCGGCTTTCTTACCGGCGGCGAGGTTAAACTTCTTGCGGAGGATCTTTTCGGCCTCCTCCATGTTGCCGTTGGCCTCGGAGAGCGCCTTTTTACAATCCATCATTCCGGCATTGGTCCGGTCGCGCAGTTCCTTGACAATCTTCGGATCAATCGCGGTCGCAGTACTCATAGATATTAGCTCCTCAATTAGATGCCGGTTAGGCGGAGAGGTTGGCCGTTTCCCTTTTTGGGGACCGGCCCTTGCCACGGGGCTTTTTCTCCCCTGAGTCGATTTTTTCCTCGCGGGATGCGGTCGCCGGCACAGCGGGCGCACTGCGACGGCCTTCTTCGATGGCCTCGGCGAGGGGCTCGAGGATGGCGCGGATCGAGCGGATCGCGTCGTCATTGCAAGGAATCGGGACGGTTGCCTGGTCGGGGTCGGCATTGGTGTCGGCCAGCGCGATGACAGGGATGTTGAGGCGATGGGCTTCCCGGACGGCGATGTCCTCGCGGGTGAGGTCAATCACCACCACGGCAGCGGGGTTTTTGTCCATCTCCAGAATTCCGGCGAGGTTGCGGCTTAGCTTCGCTTTTTCACGGCGGAGGGTGGCGGCTTCCTTCTTGGGCATGAGATCCATGGCGCCGGATCGCTCCTTGTCCTCGATGCTTTTCAAGCGAGCCACGCTGCGGCGGATGGTGGCGAGATTGGTGAGGGTGCCCCCGAGCCAACGGCCGTTGACATAGTGGGAGCCCGTGCGCTCGGCCAGTTCCTTGACGACTTCCTGTGCCGGCTTCTTGGTGCCGACGAAAAGCACGCGCCCGCCCTGGGATGTGGCGTTGCGGAGGAAATCCGCCGCCTTGCGGATCTGTTCTGCGGTCCTGGAGAGGTCGATGATGTAAATCCCGTTCTTGGGGGCAAAAATGAACTCCTTCATCTTGGGGTTCCATCGGTCGGTCCGGTGTCCGAAATGGACGCCCGCCTCTAGCAGTCGCTTCACTTCCGCTTCTGTTGCCATCATGGTCTGTCTCTCCTGTCCGCTTATGACCCCGATTTTGGGGCTTCCCTTTCTAGGGAATAGGGTTTCTGTTTCGGTGCCTGCTTGCGCAGACGTTGATTTTGGCCCCGCCACCCATTCCAGTTTTTGGGCCAGATAACGAGGAACCAAAAATCATACTGATCTAGGCCCTCCCGCCAAGCTTTTCCCCTTCCCCCTCTTCAACTTACGCAATACGGGGTCGGGGGTACCCCCGACCCCGTCATAGGGGACGGGCCTAGGCCCGTCCCTCCCCCGCCCGGGGCCGGGCGTAAGCCCGTCCCCGATATTACAAGAATTTGTTGACAAAGTAATGCAAAGCTATAATAGAAAAAAGTATGCAAAGAATTTTGTCCTCCTTGGGCCTCCTTTTGGTTATGGTTTTCTTGCCACAATTAGCTGTTGCAGAGTCTGTTAAGCAGAATATTTCGAAGACCGCTCCAGCTACTCAACCCGATTCAAAAACAACATCTAGTTTCCCTCTTCGAAGAAATATCGTGACGACCTATTTTTGGATTGGTCAGGGGGGAACGCCCATAAGCGCAACCACCAATATCAAGAGCGCTTGGGACTCGTTCTGGAAAAAGAACTTTGGGGGTATCGATTGCCCCGATCAGCGCAAAGATGCCAAGAAATTTCGCGAAGCCAGTCTGCCCAAAAGGTTCGCCCCTACCCTGAACCCGTTCTACGTGGCTTTGCCGTTTAACGACATCGCCTTTCCCAAAAAGTCCCGCAAATGGGTCTACTGGTGGGATGAGGAGAGGTTCAAAAAAGGCCGTTTCGATTCGCAGTGCAAAGGACGCTGGATCATGATCCGTTTCAATAACAAGGTCTGTTACGCCCAGTGGGAAGACGTCGGCCCGCTCCGTTATGACCATGCGGAGTATGTCTTCGGGGACGAGCTGCCCACTCGCCATTCCCGGGCCGGATTGGATGTCTCGCCCGCCGTACGCGATTACCTCGGCTTGAGCGGCCTGGACAAGACCGACTGGAAGTTCGTTGAGGACGACCAGGTTCCCTACGGACCCTGGATCGAATACGGGGAACAAGCGATCCTTTACAGCGCCATCAAAGAACAGGCCGCCAAAAAACTGGATCGGGATCTTTAAGGCTCCTTCAACCCCGGCCTCGGGGCGCCTTTTCGAGGTTTGAGCTTCGCGGCCTAATTCCTTAATTTTGTGGCGTGCCGCCCCGAGGTAAAAGCAAGGCTCCTTCCGTCCTCCTGGTCCTTCCTGTCTACAATGAGGCCGGTGAGGTTGGTCGGGTCTGTAAAAGGCTGCGGCCATTTTTAGCCCAAAAACGTAATTTCAGAACGATTGTTGTGGATGACGGCTCGACCGATGGAACCGCCGAGGCGTTTCGGCGGCAACTGCGGGGACTCAAGAGTGCGACCGTGATGGGTCTCCATGATAACGGGGGAAAAGGCCGGGCCGTCCGGCTGGCCTTTGCGGGAGCAAGGCAGGACCTGCTGATCTTCATGGACGGCGATCTCGCCTATTCCTTATCCCATTTGCCACTGATGATCGCCGCCCTCCGGGATCACGACGTGGTCATCGGTTCGAGATCCATGGCGCCGCAACCCAAAGGGGGGCTTCCCAAACGGCGCGCCTTTTTGGGATGGGGATTTAACCGCCTCGCGTGTCTTTGGCTGGGGTTTGAGTATCCCGACACCCAGGCAGGGCTGAAAGGATTCCGGCGCAGGGCGGCACGAGAGCTTTTTCTTCGCCAAAAAGTGGACGGGTTCGGATTCGATGCGGAAATTCTCTACCTCGCCAAAAAGCTCAACCTGCGCGTGGGCCAAATCCCCGCTCAAGTCTCGGGTACCCACAGCTACAAAACATCCCGGGTAAAGCTGGCCGCGGACAGCCTGCTTTGTCTTTGGGACTTTTTGCGGATTCGTATCTTTTCCTGGACCGGGCAGTATAAGAATCCGTGAAGCGCGCCATCCTCCTCACGTGGGACGTGGAGGAGTACGACGCCCCGGCCGACTTCGGCGCCCGCCCGCTGGGGGACGGGGGTCTTTCCCGCGGGGTCGAAATCTGGCGAGAATGGCTGGAGACCTCCACCCGCTGGAAAGCCCCCGGCACGGTCTTTGTGACAGCGCGGCTGGCTGAAGCAGCCCCCAATTTATTGCGTGAGACCGGGCAGCGTGGACACGAAATCGCCTCCCACGCCTGGTCCCATGAAAAAAATGCGAATCTAGAACTGGAAAAAAGCCGCAGGCAAATCAGCGAGCTGGCGAGAACCGAAGTGGTGGGTTTCCGATCCCCCCGTCTACGGCCCGTTCCGTTGCAGGAAGTGAGGTCAGCAGGCTATCGGTACGATGCCTCCTCCAACCCTGCGATTGTCCCGGGCCGTTATTGCCGGGTTTCCCAAAGAAGAAAACCCTACCAGACGTCGGGACTCTGGGAGGTTCCGGCCTCCGTTTTGCCGTTGGTAAGATTTCCCCTTTTTTGGGCCAGCTTTCATTTGCTGCCCCTGCCCCTTTATCTGGTCGCCTGCCGATTGCTGATGGCATGGGATGGGGTGCTGACCCTCTACTTTCATCCCTGGGAACTGGCGGAGTTAGGGGAGAAAGAAATTCCGTTCTGGGTTCGGCGCCGATCCAGGGCACGACGGATCGAGAGGATGGAAACCCTGATCCGCTCTCTTCGCGAATACGGCGAGTTCCGGACCGTACGGGACTATCTCGGAGTGTGATTTTCAGGCTGGGTAGGGGCCGTTGTCCCAACGGCCCGCAGCGGTTATCCTAGGACGGGCGGATAGAGATAACCGTCCCTACCGAGTCTTCAGTCGGCCGTCATCCCGCGAAGATTTGATATAAAAATCCTTGGGGCCTTTTTTGGGGGCAGGCCGGTTGTTGGGGTCCGCATACTCCGGATATTCATTCCAAGCGTCGTTAAGGACATTGGCTACCGGAACATTCATGGGATTCATCATCTTCTGGACTCGTTTGTGCCTGGCTACGTACTCCTGGTAGGTCTCCGCCGCGCATGCGAGGGGCATCCCCATGGCAAACGCCGGCAGGAGAAGGCCAAGGGCCCAGGATCGCACCCGTAAAAATCCTTGGGGAGAGGTCATTCCTTCTTTTTTCTCGATTCGAGAAGAATTTTTTCTATTTCCGGCATCACCTCGGAGGGATGCCGCCATTCATTGCCGGGCTGGCCGGTCAAATCCTTGCCGTCCTTGTCCAGCAAGACCAGGTAGGGAATTCCGCCGGCCGCGTATTTTCCCACTCCTGATGACTTTTTCTCATCAAAGCGGATGGCCGGCCAAGGCATCTTGTCCTCTTTCATATATTCCATCATCGCGGCCTCATCCTTGTCAGAGCTGGCAAACACCAGCTCGAAGTTTTTGAACCGGGCCTTGGTGTTTTTATACCAAGTCACCAATTTTGGGGTCAGGGCCCGGCAGGGGGGGCACCAGTGGGCGGAGTAATAAATCGCGGTGAATTCCGGCTTGGTTTCGCCGGCCTCATAGGGCACGGGCTTACCATTCTTTGACTCAATCAGCTTGGGCTGAAGATCCCCAAAAAAGTCCGCCCGCAGGGTGGCGGTGAGCCAGGGCATCAGGGTCAATCCAGCGACAAGGGCCAGGATGTTTTTATTCATGGGGAAATTCTCTCCCTGCCCGGAAGGCATGCAATCCCCTTTTGACCTTCTTCCCTGCCCTCGCCACGATCAAGCCATGTTGTTGAGGACGGCTTCCCCCAAGACTTTTCCCGAACTTTCCGCGGTCTACCGCCAGCCGCTCTTTGATCTTTTTGAGCAGGCCCGGGAAACCCATCGCGCTCATTGGGGCGACAAGGAGGGAGTTCAGCTTTGCCGACTTCTGAGCATCAAAACCGGCGGGTGCAGCGAGGACTGCGCCTACTGTGCCCAAAGCTCCCGCTACGATACCGGCGTGAAGGCCGAACGGCTGATGGAGCGTGAGGCCGTCCTTGCAGAGGCGCGGCAAGCCAAAGCTGCCGGCGCCGGCCGCTTCTGCATGGGAGCCGCCTGGAAGGGGGTCCGGGAGGGCGAGGCCAAGTTCGAATCCGTCCTGGATATTGTTCGCGACGTAAAAAAACTGGGCATGGAGGTCTGTGTGACCTTGGGTCAGCTTTCCGACGAGGCCGCGCGCCAACTAAAGGATGCCGGCGTCACCGCCTACAATCATAATCTCGACACCTCTCCCGAGCACTACCGCAACATCGTCACGACCCACTCTTTCGAGGACCGGCTCCGCACCATCCGTTCTGTGCAAAAGGCCGGCATGGCCGTCTGCTGCGGAGGAATTTTGGGTATGGGTGAGAACGAGGACGACCGGCTGAAGATGCTGGAGGTGCTTTGCGGTTTTGACCCCTCTCCCGAAAGCGTGCCCATCAACTGCCTCATGCCTCAGGAGGGCACTCCCCTCGCCGGACAGAAGCCGATCGATGTTTTCGAGCTGGTGCGGCTCATCGCCACCACCCGAATCGCCCTGCCCCGGGCACGGGTCCGCCTCAGCGCCGGCCGGACCGCCCTCACCCGCGAGGCCCAGGCGCTCTGTTTCTTTGCCGGCGCCAACTCGATCTTTTTTGGGGACAAACTGCTCACCGCACCGAATCCCGAGGAGTCCGATGACCGCGCACTGCTGAAGACACTTGGCTTGGCGACAGCCGCTTAAGGTTTCGGCCGGCGGGAACAACCGCCTTTTTCAAGACAGG
>JBILFP010000015.1:0-21847 GCA_044351535.1 Methylacidiphilales bacterium | reverse complement strand
CGGCGACCTCCCCGCCGTCTACGCCAAGCTCCGCTCCGCGCTGGAAAGTTAAACTTTCCGCATGTCACCGATTCTTCTGTAGGGCCCCTCTGCGCCCTTGGCCTTCGAATCCCCCCGCGTAAGCGGTCACACACAATCGCCGGAGGCGCAAATGAGGATGGGCGGGGGTCATTGCGCGGGTGCGTAAGCACCCAAGCCCCCCACCCCGGAGGGGATCCCGCAAAGGTCGGGGGGTGTGTATGGGGACCAATCTTAGGGGGCCATAGCCTTGGCGGAGGAGGCTCAGCGGTAAAACCGGTTTCTTACCGCTGAGACGCAGAGACCGCAGAGTTTTTTATTCTCAATCCCATCTTCGGTAGGGCGGGTTCTCCGAACCCGCCTCGATCAACTTTTAAAACCCCATTCGTTCAACGAGGCGGCGTCGGGACACGCCGCCCTACCCAATTTGAAACCCCAAACCTCCAGCTCAATTCAACTTCAACTTAAATTTACCCCCCCAGCTTGACACATCCAATATTCCATGCACAATTCCATGCATGGCTACAAAAACCATTTCCCTAGAAATAGATGCGTACGAAAAATTGAGGGTAGCTAAGCTCCGTGAGCGCGAATCCTTTTCTTCCGTCGTTCGTCGGGCCGTCTTCCCGGCTCCTGCCCATACCGGAGCCGCCGTTTTGGAAAAGCTCACCGTTTTAGGCGCGGAAAGCCTGCCTTCCCGCCAGGTCTTCACACATTGGGAGAAGATCCGCCGCGAAGATCGCCAGAACCCGAGGGTTTCGCCGTCCCCATGGGATCGCCCCCGTGCATCTTGATACCTCCTTCCTGATCGACCTCCAGCGGGAGCGGGAACGGCGCCAGCCCGGTCCTTGCCATCGTTTTTTGGAACAACACGCCGGCCTGCCCATGCGTATTTCCTCCGTCACCGCCATGGAATACCTCGAGGGATTTCCCGACTCCGACCTCCCCGGCCAACTCCCTTTTCTCTCCGCTTTCGACCGCGTCGCCGTCGATTTTCCCGAATCCCTCCAGGCCAGCCGGATCCGCCGTTACCTACGCTCCGCCGGCGAACTACTCCCCGATGCGGACATCCTCATCGCCGCCTGCGCCATCCATCAAAATGAACCCCTCGTAACGGACAATACCGACCACTTCCACCGCATCCCCGGCCTCCAGCTCCTCTCCTACAAATCCTGATCCTCCCCCGTCCCTTACTGAAAATCTTCTCTTTAGGCCACGGTAGGGGCGAGCCCCGACCAGGTCGGGGCTGCCCGCCCGACAGGAAATGGAAAGTTAAAGGCCCAAACTCACCATCGGACGCGCAGCAAGCTGCACGTCCCTACCTAAGCCCCAAGCTTGGTAGGGGCGATGGTCTCCATCGCCCGATAGAATTTTGAACCACCCTCTGTTTTCGCTTAGGCGAGGTCATCGACCCCGCCCCACCCAGCTTTCATTTCCCAACCTCAAGCTTACTTCAACTTAAACTTAAACCTTAAACTGTCCTACGGCGCCGCAAAGCCATCACCCCACCCAAACCCACGGCCAACAACGAAAACGCCGACGGCTCCGGAACCGTGACCATCACCGCATTCACATACGGATTGGTATCAGTCTGAGATCCAGAAACGGCGGCACCAGTATTGAGCACAATGTTGATGGCGCTTGAGGTGGGCGTGACTTCGAAACGATAAACGAGCGGCCTTCGATCAGGCGACTCTGTGCCGTTGAGCCTAAGATCATCCGCATACAACAGCCCTCCCACACTCACATCCATCGTGCGATAGGGATAGTAACCGGCGCCGCTTCCGCTGAAGTTGTTGGCGAAAAGGAGATCGATAAAATATTTTTGACCGGCAATGGCCGAAATCGTAATCGAAGTGCCGTTGCCGTGAATTCCTGAATTGGTCAGATCGTCTGCGTCTGCGCGCGTGCCGGGCATGCCAGCATAGATTGAGGATGAGTAATCGTATTTGACCAACGAAGCTGTTGACCCGGACCAACTGATCCCGTTGGCTCCGGACACATTGCTCATGCTCACGCCTTGCCACGTCACGCTGCGAGACCCTCCAAAATTGGCGCCCCGGGTGGTTCCAAGAGTGTATTGACTCCCAAAGGAATTGAAAAAGAACCCTGCATCATCAATCAACGTTCCAACCGCAATGTTTTCGGCACGAACCGATCCCGCGATCGATAAGGAAAGGGCCAAAACAGCAATAAAGCGTTCCCGCATCGGCGAGTTTTTACTTCCGCCTACGCCGAAGAATCGCCACCCCGCCCATACCAGCCGCCAGTAGCGAAAGGGCCGACGGCTCGGGGACTGCCAAGTTATCCGTGGGATTTCCGTAGTTACCCTGGTAGATCTGCGTGCCCATAGAGAAACCCGGCTGACCGGGCTCAATGCCAGTGGAGGCCGTGCTAATGTCTACGAGCTGGTAGAGCGCGTTATACTCCACCACGTAACCACCGAACCCCATTCTCGTCACATTATTGAGAGGTTGGGTGGTGAAGAGATAATTTCCTTTGATAAAATTAGCCGATCCACCCCACGTATTGCCCGGCGTTAAGGAAGTCCCACTTCCGCCGGTGGCGGAGTTGGTGAAAAAGAAATTTCCGTCCACTACCTGAATGTAAATTCCCGCGATGGCAAAATCGAGGTGGGTCTGGTTGAAGGTGACATCGGCTCCAGCATTTGCGCCCGGGAAAAGAACGGAGAGCTGGAAATTGCTTAATGAATTCAACGCATAAGAACCATTGGCCAGGGCATTGGAAGCTTCGTAAGAAATTGTGAGACTGCCAACAAATGGAGATTCCACCGTGGTGGAGAACACAGGAGGAACATACCCGGGTTGACCGGGAGTCCCAGAGGCAGGTGTTTTGATAAAAGAGTTATCCAAATTGCTGGAAATTTGAAAGGTGGCCGCATCGAGTCTCGCTATCGCAAAAATCGCCATGCAAAGGGTGAAATAAGTTTTCTTCATAAAGGTATGCTACACGATTACAGAAAATATCAACCCCCCCCTGTCTTTTACCTATCCATCTACCATTCAATAATCTATAGAAGTTTGTAATGACTAGGGTAGCTTTACTTTTCTCCGGCCAAGGGGCCCAACGGGTCGGCATGGGGACCGACCTGGCCGAGGCTTCCCCTGCGGCCCAAAGGATCCTCCAGATGGGCTCGGACGTCCTTCCCGCCGACTTTTCCTCTGTCCTGAAATCCGGCCCGGAGGAAACCCTCACCCGCACCGCCTACTGCCAACCCGCCCTCTATCTCCACGGCCTCGCCCTTCTTGCCGTGCTCAAGGAAAAGAAGCCGGACTTCACCTTTGCCGCCACCGCCGGTCTTTCCCTCGGCGAATTCACGGCTCACGCGGCCGGCGGAACCTTCTCCGTGGAAGACGGCCTGCGCCTCGTCGCCCGACGCGGCGTCCTCATGGATGAGGCCTGCGCCCAGCGCAAAGGTGCGATGCTCGCGTTGCTCGGTGCCGACGAGGCCCTCGCCGGAAAAGTGGCCACGGCCGCAGGTTGGGAAGTCGCCAACCTCAACGGAGGTGGTCAGGTCGTCCTCTCCGGTCCCGCCGAAAAACTCGAGGCCGCCCAAGCCGCCGCCAAGGAAGCCGGCGTCAAACGCGCCATCCCCCTCAAGGTCGCCGGCGCCTACCACTCCTCGCTGATGAAGCCGGCGAAGGAAGGCCTCGCCGAAGCCATCGCCAAAACCTCGCTCAAAATGCCCGCCGTCCCCGTCCTCTCCAACTTCCTCGGCCGCCCGGCCTCCTCGGAGGCGGAAATCCGCTCCAGCCTGCTCGACCAGGTCACCGGCACAGTCCGCTGGGAAGCCTGCCTCAAGGATCTCTCGGGACGCGGCATCACCCATCTGATCGAACTCGGCCCCGGGGGCGTCCTGGCCGGCCTGGCCAAAAAAATTGTCCCCGATCTTCCTTGCGCCAGCGCCGGAACTCTGGCGGAACTGGAGAAGGTCATCCATGAGCTCCCCCGCTGAATCCTGCACCGCCCTCGTCACCGGCGCCAGCCGCGGCCTCGGCCGCGCCATCGCCGAACGCCTCGCCAAGGACGGTTGGCGCGTCGAGCTCGTCGCCCGCCAGGCCGACAAGCTGAACGAGGTCCGCGCCGCCATCGAAGCCGCCGGCGGCAAGGCCTGCGTCCACACCGCCGACATCGCCGATCCCAAATCGGCAGACCAGGTCATCGCCGCCGTGGAAAAAGAGTCCGGCCCGCTCGGCGCCCTCATCAACAACGCCGGCATCACCAAGGACGGTCTCCTCATGCGCATGGACGACGCGGACTGGTCCGCCGTCATCGACACGAATCTCACCGGTGCCTTCCGTTGGATCCGCGCCGCCTCCCGCGGAATGCTCAAGGCCCGGGCCGGCCGGATCGTCAACATCGGCTCCGTGGTGGGCCTCGTCGGCAACGCCGGGCAGGCCAACTACGCCGCCGCCAAGGCCGGCTTGATCGGCCTGACCCAGTCGGTCGCCCGGGAGTTCGCCTCCCGGGGAGTCACCTGCAACTGCGTTTGCCCCGGCTTCTTCGACACGGACATGACCTCCGTGCTAAAGGAGGACCTAAAGTCTAAAGTGTTGACCGGCATACCTTTGGGAAGATTTGGGAAACCGGAAGAGGTCGCCGGACTCGTTTCTTTCCTCTGTGGCCCGGATGCCGGCTACGTGACCGGCCAGGCCTGGGCGATCGACGGCGGGATGACGATGTGACCGGGCCCCGGACCCCCCTGCATTTTCTTGTTGCCTAAATGCCTCCGAGAATCCTTACTGCGCACCTCACAAACCTAGGAGCCCAAAGCACATGAGCGAAAAACCCGTCGACCAAAAGGTCAAAGACATCATCGTGGAACAACTCAGCGTCAACGCCGAGCAGGTCACGCCCGAAGCCAAGTTCATCGAGGACCTCGGCGCGGACTCCCTCGACATCGTCGAGCTCGTCATGGCGTTCGAGGAGGAGTTCGGCATCGAAGTTCCCGATGGGGACGCGGAAAAGCTTCTCACCGTCGGCGATGTCGTGAAGTACATCGAAGACAAACAGTCCAAATAGTTTTGCCAACCCCGCGCCCGGCTTGGAGGCTTCTCCCAGCCGGGCGTTTTTCCGTCCGGATTTTATGAGTACCCGTCGAGTTGTGGTCACCGGCCTGGGCGCCCTCACGCCCCTCGCCAACGACTTTCCCGGCACCTGGGAGCGCCTGCTCCGCGGGGATAGCGGCATTGGCCCGATCACCGCCTTTGACTGCACCGGCTACGACTGCCGCATCGCCGGCGAGGTCCGCAACTTCGACCCCGCCAGCGGCTTCAAGAATCCCAAGGACGTCCGCCGCACCGACCGCTACACCCACCTCGCCATGGGCGCCGCCGCCGAGGCGTGGAAGGACTGCGGCCTCCAGGAAGGCTCCTTCGATGCCGACCGCGCCGGCGTCCTCGTCGGTTCCGGCATCGGCGGTCTTCGCACGCTCGAGGAGCAGCACTCCATCCTCCGGGACCGCGGCCCCAAAAAAGTCTCCCCGTTCATGATTCCGATGATGATCAACAATATCGCATCAGGGCATATCTCCATGCAGTACGGCCTGCGCGGTCCCAACTTCGCCATCGTCTCCGCCTGCGCCACCGCCAGCCACTCCATCGGCGAGGCTTGGCGCCTGATTCGAGAGGACGAGGCCGACATCATTGTCGCCGGCGGCAGCGAAGCCGCCGTCGTTGGGCTGGGCCTGAGCGGCTTTGCCGCCATGAAAGCACTCTCCACCCGCAATGAGGAGCCCACCAAGGCCTCCCGCCCCTTTGACAAAAACCGCGACGGCTTCGTCCTCAGCGAGGGCGCCGGGGTCATCGTCTTAGAGGAACTCAATCACGCCAAAAAACGCGGGGCCAAGATTTATGGTGAAGTTGCCGGCTACGGGGCCACCGCGGACGCCCACCACCTCACCGCACCCGCCCCGGAAGGCGCCGGTGCCGCCCGCGCCATGAAGATCGCCCTCAAGCACGCCCAGCTTCGTCCCGACCAGGTGGGCTACATCAACGCCCACGGCACCTCCACCCCGCAGGGCGACATCTGCGAGACCCAGGCCATCAAGTCCGTCCTTGGCGACCACGCCAAGAAAACCACCGTCAGCTCCACCAAATCCAACCTCGGCCACCTGCTCGGCGCCGCCGGCTCCGTGGAGATGGCCATCTGCCTCAAGGCCCTCGAGACCGGCATCCTTCCCCCCACCATCAACCTCGACGAGCCCGACCCGGAGTGCGACCTGGACTACATCCCCCACAAACCCCGGGAGAAGAAGGTCGACGTGGTGATGAACAACTCTTTCGGCTTCGGGGGGCACAACGCTTGCCTCATCGCCAAGCGTCTGGTTTAATTACCTCTCCCATGAAGGCCGAAATTCATCCGAAATACGAGGAGACGACCATCTCCTGCGCCTGTGGCGCGGTCTACACCACCCGCTCCACCAAGAGCCAGGTCCGCCTCGGCATCTGCGCCGCCTGCCACCCTTTCTACACCGGCACCCAGAAGTTCGTGGACACCGCCGGTCGGGTGGAGAAGTTCCGCCGTCGTTTCACCGACGCCTCCGCCCCCTCCAAGGCCGTCAAGGCCAAGAAGCGCTCCTAGGTTCCCGCGCGGATCCGGCCTCTCGCCGCTTGCCGGCGGGACGCGCCGTCCGCCCATGCCAACATGGATCCCGCCGACCAGCTTGCCCGGCTCGAGAAACGGCTCGCGGAACTCGACCGCGAAATGGCCGACCCGAACCTCTACCGTCAGGCCAACCGCGCCCGCGACCTCGCCCGGGAACACGCCCGCATCCGTTCCGGCACCGAGGCCGCCCGTAAACTCCGCACCCTCCTCACCCGCAAGGAGGAGAACGCCAAACTTCTCACCCCCACCACCGATGCGGAGATGCGCCAACTTGCCGAGGAAGAGGCCGCCGAGATCGCCAAAGAGGAGATCGTGGTTCGCGACCAGGTCATGCAGGCCCTTCTGCCGCCGGATCCGGATGAACATCGCGATACCATCGTCGAAATCCGTGCCGGCACCGGCGGCACCGAGGCCGCGCTCTTTGCCGGCGATCTCTTCCGCATGTACAGCCGCTATGCCGAAGCCCGCGGCTGGAAAATCGAGCCGATGGCCTCCAGTCCTTCCGACCTCGGCGGTCTGAAGGAAATCATCTTTGAGATGAGCGGCCCGGGCGTCTTTGGCGCGATGCGCCACGAAAGCGGCGTCCACCGCGTCCAACGCGTCCCCGCCACCGAGGCGCAGGGCCGGATCCACACCTCCACCGCCACCGTCGCCGTGTTGCCCGAGGCGGAAGAGGTCGACGTCCAGCTCAAGCCCGAGGAGATCCGCGTCGAGGTCTGCCGCGCCGGCGGTCCGGGCGGCCAGGGCGTCAACACGACCGATTCCGCCGTCCAGGTCCTCCACATTCCCACCGGCCTGATTGTTCGCTGCCAAGACGGCCGTTCCCAACTAAAGAACCGGGAAAAGGCGATGAAGGTGCTGGCTGCCCGCCTGCTGGAACGCCGTCGCGAGGAGGAGCGCAACAAACTGGACAGTGCCCGCCGCCAGCAGGTCGGCACCGGCGAACGCAATGAGAAGATCCGCACTTATAATTTCCCCCAGAACCGCCTTACTGACCACCGGATCGGCTTTACCTCGCACGACCTCGCCCAAGTAATGGAAGGAAAACTCGGTGACCTCGTCGATGCCCTGGCCGCCGATCATCTCAAGCGTCGCCTCGAGGAGAACGCCCCGGCGGCATGAAGCTTCTTTCCGTCCTGGAAGCGACGACCGGCCACTTCACGAAAAACGGCGTCCCCTCACCCCGACTGCAGGCGGAACTGCTGCTCGCCCACGCCCTCTCACTCCCGCGCCTCGGCCTCTATCTCCAGTTCGAACGGGAGCTGAACCCCACTGAGCTGGAATCCCTGCGCCAGCTGGTCCGCCGCCGGGCCGCCCGTGAGCCGCTTCAGCATGTCACCGGCTCGGCCGGTTTTTGCGGGCTGACGCTTCGGTGCTCACCGAGCGCGCTGATTCCCCGACCGGAAACCGAGCTTCTAGTAGAACACGCCTCCCGGATTTTGGCCGAATCGTCCCCAGGGCTCGTCATCGATGTGGGCACCGGTACGGGTGCCATCCCGCTGGCCCTGGCACGAAAACAGCCGGCATTTCAGTATCTGGGTCTCGATATCTCCCCCGAAGCTCTCGCCCTGGCCGCGGAAAACGCCGCCTCGCCCGGCTCAGCCCCGGCGGAAGGAACCAAGGTCGCGTGGAGGAAAAACGATCTACTGGAGGGAATCACGGAATCCGCCGCCCTGATCACCGCCAACCTCCCTTACCTTACCCCCGCAGAGATCGAAGCCGCTGAGCCGGAAGTCCGTCACGACCCGCGCTTGGCCTTAGACGGTGGGGCGGACGGGCTGGATCTGATCCGCCGCCTGATTCCCCAAGCCGCCAAACTAGCCAAGAGTCTTCTTTTGGAATGTGGGCCCGATCAGGCCCAAAAGGTGGCAGCTTTGGCCCGGGAAGCGGGTTTCACCAACGTGGCCATCCATCCCGATCTCACGCACCGCCCCCGCATCGTCGAGGCACGGCGTTCCTGAAGAACCCATTGCGTCACCGGATGCTTTCCCCGAAAATCACCGCTGCATGAAACGCGCCGTCTATCCCGGAACCTTCGATCCGATCACCCTCGGCCATCTCGACGTGTTGGCCCGGGCCGTCCGGATCTTTGACGAGGTGGTCATCGCCGTGGCGGAAGACAGCGGCAAGGACGCCTCCTTTTCCGTGGCGGAGCGGGTGAAACTGATCCAGGAGTGTATCGGCTCGGAACCGTGGGCCGACCGCGTCCGCATCGCCTCCTTCCGGGGTCTGTTGGTGGAGTTCGCCCGCCAGGAAAAGGCGGTGGCCGTGATCAGGGGTCTGCGCGCCGTCTCGGATTTCGAATACGAGTTCCAGCTGGCCCTGACCAACCGCCGACTGCAGCCGGAACTGGAATCGGTCTTTCTCATGCCGCGGGAAACGCTGGCGTTCCTCAGTTCCAACCTCGTGCGCGAGTTGGCCCGGCTGGGCGCCCCGCTGGAGGAATTCGTCCCGCCGGCTGTCGTCAAGGCCTTGCGGAAGAAGTTCGCCAAAAAGTGAAAATCGATCCCCGCGCGATTCCGGAAAGCGGGATGAGCCTGAAGGGATCCCTGCCGGTGGCCGATTACGCCGTTCCGGCGGAGAACATCACCGGGTGGAACACGTTGGATTACTCATTTCAGGTGAGCCGCACTGGTTCCGAAATCACGGTGACTGGCACTTTAGGGGCATCGTTCCAGATCCAGTGCGCTCGCTGTCTTGACCCCATTCCTTGGAAGCTGGAAATCAATGACTTCTGCCAGATTTTAAACGTTCCCGATGAGGCCGTGGCCGACTTGACTCCCCTGATTCGGGAAGACATTATTCTAGCCCTTCCGCTCGCACCCCGCTGCGAGTTGGACAGCGCCGGTCGGTGCCCGCGCTCGGGGCGAGTCTTCGCCCCCGGCAAGGACGACTTCGCTGAAAAAAGACGAGCCACGGTCTGGCGGGATCTGGACCAGCTCAATAGGGAGAACTGACCATGGGTGTTCCGAAAAGAAAGACGTCGAAGATGCGGATGCGGATGCGGAAATTCACGCACCGCCGTTCCCTACCCCAGCTGCGCCGTGACAAGGCCGGCCAGCCCCACCTCCCCCACGTGGTCGATCCGGCCACCGGCCGCTACCGCGATCGCCAGATCCTGACCATCGAGACCCCCGCGGCCTGAGCCGCTCCCCTCGCGACCCCGCGAGCATTCTCATATGAAAATCGCGCTCGACGCCATGGGTGGTGATTTTGCTCCGGAACGCCCGGTCGCCGCCGCTGTGGAGGCCCTCGCGCATTTTCCCCAGATCGAAAAACTTCTCCTTTATGGCAAGGAGGCCGAGATCCGCGCGGAGTTGAAAAAACTCGGTCAGGATAAGCCCAACCCCCGTCTGGAGATCCATCACTGCGACACCGTCATCGAGATGGGCGATCCACCCGTCGAATCCCTCCGCCGCAAAAAGAACAACTCCATTCTGCGCTGCATCGAGGCTGTCCGCGACCAGCAGGCCGATGCCGCGGTTTCCGCCGGCCACACCGGCGCGATGGTCGCGGCCGCCACCATCCGCCTCCGCACCCTGCCCGGCATCAGCCGGCCCGGCATCGCCACGATCATGCCGACGGAGACCAACCTCTTCATCCTCATCGACGCCGGGGCCAACATCGACGCCCGCCCCGAACACCTGCTGGACTACGCGCTGATGGGCTCGATTTTTTCGGAGGAAATTCTCGGCTACAAAAAGCCCCGCGTCGGCCTGCTCTCCATCGGCTCCGAAGATGCCAAGGGCAACACCCTCACGAAGGACACCTTCAAACTCCTTTCCGAGGCCCCGATCAACTTTGTCGGAAACATCGAGGGTCGCGACCTGTTCGAGCGTCCGGTGGACGTGGTCGTCTGCGACGGCTTCGTCGGCAATGTGGTGCTCAAGACTGGCGAGAGCATCGCCACGGCCATCTTTCACTGGCTGGCCCACGAGATCAAAAAAACCCCATTCCGCATGCTGGGCGCCTGGCTGGCCCGGAACGCGTTCCGCGCCATCAAAAAGAAGACCAACTATGAGGAATACGGCGGTTCCCTGCTCCTTGGGGTGAACGGCATCACCGTGATCGCCCATGGCAGTTCCACCGTGAAGGCAATCCGCAACGCCATCCGCGAAGCCGTCGAGGCCGTCGAGCACGGGGTCAACGACCGGATCATCCGCGCGGCCGAAATTGCCGGGGCCCACAAGGAATCCAAAGCCGATGCCGTCGCAGCCTGATTCCGGCCTGAAGGTGGTCGGGACGGGCGTCTATCTCCCCGCCCGCATCCTTTCCAATCAGGATCTCGAGAAGCTCGTCGACACCAGCGACGAGTGGATCATGACCCGGACCGGCATCAAGGAGCGCCGGATCGCCTCGGAGCAGGAAACTTCCACCTTTATGGGTGTGGCGGCGGCCAAGCAGGCGCTCACCAATGCCAAAGTGAAGGCTGCCGACCTCGACCTCATTCTCACCGCCACGGTCACGCCCGACTCGATGTTCCCCTCCTCTGCCTGCCGGATCTCCGCGGAAATCGGAGCCACCGGCTGCCCCGCCTTTGATCTCCAGGCGGCTTGCTCCGGCTTTCTCTACGCCCTGATCGTGGCCGACCAGTTTCTCAAGACCGGCGCCGCCAAAAATATCCTCCTGATCGGCACCGAACGCCTTTCTTCCGTGGTCGACTGGCGGGATCGCAACACCTGCGTCCTTTTCGGCGACGGGGCCGGGGCCGTGGTGGTTCGCAACGAGCCAGGCCGGAAGGGGATTCTCGCTTTCGACTGGGGCGCCGACGGCGCGTCCTCGGAACTCCTGCACCTGAAAAACCCGATGGCCCGAGGGAAGGCGATCGCACCACCCGCCCCGGCCGACCCCGACTGCATCGTCATGGCCGGGAAGGAGATCTTCAAGCAGGCGGTCACGGCCATGGCGGATTCCGCCCGGCGTTCGATGGAAAAGGCCGGGGTGAAGCTGGAGGACATCGCCTGCGTCATTTCCCACCAGGCCAACATTCGGATTATCGATGCGCTCGTGGAAAAGCTGAAGTTCCCGCGGGAACGCTGCTTCGCCAACGTGCATCGCTACGGGAACATGTCGGCCGCCTGCATCCCCGTCGCCCTGCACGAGGCCGGCCCGGAAATGAAGCTGAAGAAGGGCGACAAGATCCTGCTCGTCGCCTTTGGCGGCGGCCTTACCTGGGCTAGCGCTATCCTCGAGTGGTAAATAGGTAGGCCACTTGCGATGCAAGTGGCAGCCACTTTTATCAAAAGTGGCCTACCCAGATTAAATCCTTAAACCCGGCCGTTAAAAAATTTCAGCAACGCCTCAACATGCCGGGCGCCGGCTCCGAGGTGCTCGCGGAAGCAGGCCTGAGCTCGTCGACCCAGATCCTCCCTTTCAGCTGAGGATGCCAGGAGCCGGTCCAAATCCGCTTGTAAGCCTGTCGCATCCGCGCTGACCACCATCGCCTTGTCGGCCAGAAACTCCCGACGCAGGGACTGGAAATTTTCCATGTGCGGTCCCGCCACGATGGCCCGGCCGTGCCGCGCCGCTTCCAGGAAATTTTGCCCGCCTTTTCCGGTCAGGGTTTTGCCAATGAAGACCACTTCGCAAGCCGGATAAAGGTCCCGTAACTCGCCAGTCGAATCCACGAGCAGGATATCCGGATCGGTCTCCTTCTCCTCCTCCAGCCGCGAACGAAGCCCGATTTTCAGACCGCTGGCCGCCAGCTGTTGTAAAATCTCCCCCTTCCGTTCTACATGGCGGGGAACCAGCATCAGCCGGAGCTTCGGATGCTTTGATTTCAGCTCCCGCAGAAGATCCGTCAGGGCCTGCTCCTCGCCTGGATGGGTGCTTCCGCCCAACAGAACCACCTGGCCCTGATCCCAGCCGGCCAATTTCCGGATCTCCCGGCCCTTGCCCGGATTGTCGGAAGCCAGGTCGGCCACGTCGTACTTCATGCTGCCCATTAGATGCAGACGCTTTTCCGGAAACCCGGCGATGGCAAAGCGTCCCAGATCCTCTTCGCTCTGCACTCCGATCCAGTCGAAGGCCTGCAGCACCGGACGGACAAAGGTGCGGGCGGCTCGGAACAGGCGCCGGTTGCGCCGGGAGAGGCGCGAGTTCACGAGACAAACCGGAACCCCCATCTTTTTGGCCCGCCAAAGCATGTTCGGCCAAATCTCATTCTCCACCAGGATCAGGGCCCGAGGATTCACCCGCCGAAAGGCGCGCATCATGGAGTAGTAAAAATCCGTGGGCACATAGACCAGGCAGGTTTTGTCATCGAGCAGCGGTTCGGCCACCCGCCGGCCCGTCGGCGTTCCCACAGTGAGAAATACCCGCAGCTTGGGCCGATGACGGCGCAGCTCCCTTACCAGCACCCGTGCGAGCAACACCTCCCCCACGCTGACCGCATGAATCCAAACGGGCCGATCCGGTCGCTTCAACCACTCCTTCACTTCTTTCGGGTAATGCCCCAAACGCTCCCCAAGCCGTTCCCAGAACGGCTGCCGCCGCCAGATCAGGTAGGTAAAGTAGGGCCAAGTCAGTGCAAAACCCGCCGTGAATAACAGGTTGTAGCCGATCTTTAGTAGGGGCTCGGGAATCTGTGTCATGCGCGTGGGTGGGCCTTTACATAGGCACCGCGGAGACGTTCCGGAGTGACCCGGGTGTATATCTCCGTACTGGTGAGTCGGGCATGGCCAAGCAGTTCCTGCACGGCTCGCAGATCAGCGCCGCGGCCTAGGAGATGGGTCGCAAAACTGTGGCGTAATTTGTGAGGCGTGAGACTCGCATCCAGACCTGCCTCCGCGAGGTACTCCTTGAGATTCCGCTGAAAAACGCGCGGGCTAAGTCTTTCTCCTCTCGGCCCAAGAAATGCCGGCCCGTGCTCTTTACGCAAACCTCCGGGAAGTTTTTCCTCGTAACGCTGGACAGCCGTCCGCACCGCGTCGCCCACGACCACCAATCTTTCCTTTCCGCCCTTACCCTTCACCTTGAGGGTCCGGCGCCCTTCCTCGTGAAAAGATTTCCTCGCCAAACTGAGAGCTTCGCCGAGACGTAACCCGGTTCCGTATAAAAGTTCCAGAAGCGCCGCATCCCGCCAACGGGCCCATGCCGGCTCTTTTCTACCCGCAGGCCGGCCCGGCCTCTTCTCCAACAGACGCAACGGCGCGCCCAGCAGATGTTCCATCTGCTCCTCACTGAGAAAACGGGGTAGGGATTTTCGCGGCCGGGGCAGGCGCAACCCCATCGCCGGGTTGTCCGGACGATCTCCCCGCGACTGCATCCATTTGAAAAAAGTCCGCAATGCGGAGAAACGGAGCCGCACCGAGGCGGGCTGGTGCCGACCCCGTCCCGCCAGCCCGTGCAGGTAGTTGCGGCAGTCGGACTCTTGGATATCCGCCCAAGGCCGGGATCGGTCGTTTTGGAATTCCGTCAAAACCTGCTCGTAATTGCGAACGGTATTGCCGGACAGTCCCCGCTCCTCGCCCAAATGTCGGAGAAAAGCGACCGCGAGAGGATCCGCGGCCGATGGGACCGGGGTTTTCAGGCGGCCGCGGCAGCCCGGGCTTTGGCGGTCTTCGCCGACTTGGGCTTCCGCGGTTCGCGCGGCGGAAAATCAAACGAGACCTTGCCATCCTTCCAGACGAGGAAGGCGGAAAAGGGCCGCCGCGTTTTCATCGAAACAAACTTCTCCAGCAGACCGGTCTTGCCGTCCTTGAGCAGGGCCTGCAGCTCCGCCTCGGTGATGTCCCGGCTGAGGATTTTTTTGGAGACCTTGAAGGTGCAGGTCGCCGGCTTCGCCACGCTGTGCTCACATACGTAACGCAGCAGGCTGGAAAACATATTTCCCCCGCAAGCCGGACATTTGCCCAATGGTTCCTGCCCGGTGAAATCCAGCGTTCCCTCCTCCTCTCCCACCACCAGTTCAATCTTTCTTCCCTCCCCCAGCTTGAGTCCCGCCGAGAAAGGCCGCCCCAGCCGGCTGCGGAAACCTTCCACCAGTCCCAGGGTCCCTTTTTGGAGGAGTTCAAGGAACTCCGAAGCCTCAATCCGCCGGCCGGCCAAAACCTTCCGCACGGAGTATTTCCCGTCCAGCGTCCGGTACTCCCGCAGGGTCTCCTCGAACTCCTGCCCGGTCTCCGGATCCTTGAAATCCAGTTTCCGCAAAACATGGTCCTTGTCCTGAAAGGCCCGGATTTTTTCCACAATGTCCTTCGTGACATTTTGAATCTCCCGCATGAACTCCTGCCGCTTCAACTTGCCGTGCTCCATCTCCTTCAACTTGTGCTCCCACTCGCCGGTCAGTTCCGGCGAATGCAGAACTTCAATCCCCAGCGCATCTAGCGTCTCGAAAAGCCCGAAGGCCTTGGCGGTCGGCACCAGTTCCCGGCCCATCCGACGAATGTACTCCTCGGAAATGAGCGTCTCGATCGTGGCGGCGCGGGTGGCCGGAGTCCCCAGCCCTCTTTCCCCCATCGCCTCCCGCAGGGTCTCGTCATCGATCAGTTTCCCCGCTCCTTCCATCGCGCTCAGCAGGGTGGCTTCCGTAAATCGTGCCGGGGGTTTTGTCTGCAAGCCGTCTACCACCACCGCCACCGCCTTCACCTTCTCCCCATCGGAAACCGGCACCAGGAGTTTGCCCTCGTCGGAACCTCCCTCTTCGACCCCTTCCTTGCCGTACACCGCCAACCAGCCCGCCTCCTTGAGAATTTTTCCATCCGTGCGGAAGGCGTGCTTTTTCACCCGGGTGATTCGGGTGGTTACCTCATAGATCGCCTCGGGATAAAACACCGCGATGAAGCGGCGGACGATGGCGGCATACACCTTCAACTCGATCTCATCCAGTTTGGCCAGGTCGGGCACCTGCAGGGTGGGAATGATCGCAAAGTGGTCGCTCACCTTGGCCCCGTTGAACACCCGCTTGGTCGGTTTGAGCCAGCCCTCTTTGAGGACGGTCTTGGAGAATTCCCCAAATTCGGTTCCCTCCAGATTCTTGAGGGTATTTTTTACGGTGGGCAGATAGTCATCCGGCAGATAACGCGAGTCGGTTCGGGGGTAGGTGATGGCCTTGTGCCGCTCGTAAAGGGCCTGGGCAATCTGGAGGGTGCGACGGGCGGATAGACCAAAGCGGCTGTTGCCGTCCCGCTGCAGACTGGTCAGGTCATAAAGCAGCGGGGAGAGCTGGCGGGACGGTTTTTTCTCGTCGTGAACCTCGCCGGTCTGACCCCGACACTCATCGGCGATCGCCTCAGCTTTCTTCTTGTCCCAGAGACGCTCCGGTTTTTGGTCCGCCCCGCGCTCCGAAGCTTTCTGGTCGGCCAAATCCTCATCAAACCAGCGCGCCTCATACTCCCCAGCCTTGGCCCCGAAAGTGGCGTGGATTTCCCAGAAATCTTTCGGCACAAAGGCGCGAATCTGCTTTTCGCGATCCACCAAAATACTCAGGGTAGGCGTCTGCACCCGGCCGGCGGTCGTGAGGAAGAATCCTCCGCCTTTGGAATTTAAGGCGGTCAGCGCCCGGGTGGTGTTGATCCCCACCAGCCAGTCGCTTTCGGAACGGGACTTCGCCGCCTCCAGCAGCGGCATCATCTCCTCTTCCTTGCGCAGATGGGCAAAGCCGTCCTGGATCGACTCCTTGGTCATCGACTGCAGCCAAAGCCGTTGCACCGGCTTCTTGCACTCCGCCGCCTCCATCACGTAACGGAAAATCAACTCTCCTTCCCGCCCGGCATCGCACGCATTGATCACGCCCGTGACATCCTTCCGCTTGAGCAGTTTTTTCAGAAGGTTGAAGCGAGGTTCGGTCTTTTCGATGATCTTGAGCTGAAAATGCTCCGGGATCAGCGGGAGACTCTCAAAACTCCACTTCCCCTTACCCTTCCCGTACTCGCTCGGTTTGCACAGCTCGACCAGGTGGCCTACGGCAGAACTAAGAACGTACTGGTCGGACTCCCAGTGTTCCCCCTCCTTCTTGAAACCCGTCAGCGCTTTGGCCAGGTCGTTGGCCACGCTCGGCTTCTCCGCGATGATCAGTTTTTTTGCCATTTGTTAATCAATACGGGTGAAGACTTTGCCGGGCATTTGTCGCACCCGGCGCTTCATCTCAAGCTTGAGGAGGGTGGCGGACACGACCGGGGAAGGCAACCCGCATTTTCGGGTCAGCACATCCACCTGCAGTTCATCCCGCCCCAAGGCCTCCAAAATCTTCTTCTCCTCCTCGTTCAAATTCCCTTGAGGAGCCGCCGGGGCCGGCATTTCCGACCGCGGTAGCAGAAACTCAAACTCCGCCAACACATCCTCCACCGATTCCACCAGGCGGGCCCCATCCTTGATCAGCTGGTGACATCCCCCCGCCTGGGGCTGATCGATCCGTCCCGGCACCGCGAACACCTGCCGACCCTGCTCCAACGCCTGCCGGGCGGTGATCATCGCCCCACTGGCCCGGGCGGCCTCGATCACCAGCAACCCTTTGCTCAACCCGCTGACAACCCGGTTGCGCATGGGAAAAGTCTGCCGATCCGGGGGCGTACCCAGACAAAATTCACTCATCACGCATCCCCCCACCTCCGCCATTTTTTCCGCCAATACCCCGTTCTCTGCGGGATAGATCTGATCCAAGGAACAACCCAGCACCGCCGCTGTCTTCCCCTTGGCCGCCAACGCCCCCTGATGCGCCGCCGTGTCGATGCCGCGTGCCAGTCCACTGACGACTCCGATCCCGGCAAACGCCAGTTGGTATCCCAGCTTCTTGGCCAGATCGATGCCGTAACCCGAGGCATCCCGCGTGCCCACCACTCCGATGCAAGCCCCTTTCACGGCCTCCAGATTCCCGCGGTAGTACAACACCATGGGCGGATCGTGGATTTCTCGCAGGAGCGGAGGATAGTCCGGATCCTCGCAATCGATCACCTTCAAGCGGTGTTTGCGGATCTTTTCCAGCTCCGCCGCCAAATCAAAAGTCTTCTCCCAACCCCGGATCGATTCCGCCACCGCCTGCCCCACTCCCTCCACCCCGGCCAACCGCATGGTCGGCTGGGAAAAAAGTCCCTCCACTGCCCCGAAAACCTGCCGGAGCTTTCGCACCCGGACCGGACCCACCAAACGAAGTGAATTGAGGACGAGGTAAGCCTCGGTCCGCGTCATCCCTTGGCCGGTCGGCCCTCCCGCACCTCCTCCAGCGCCGCCATCACCTTCTTTTCCGCCACACCCGACACCAGATCCGCTTTGCCGATCTTGCGAAGCAGCACCCAGCGGATGCCTTCGGAGGTCGCCTTCTTGTCCCGCGAGATCCACGTCGACAACCGGTCCCACCGCAGTTCCGGATGGGTCACCGGCAGACCGTGCGCCCGGATCGCCGCTTTCAGTTTTTCCGCGGTCTTCTTTTTGAAACCCCGCGCCTTCACCGAAAGGTGGGCCGCCACCGCCATCCCGATCGCCACCGCCTCCCCGTGCCGCAGTCCGTCGTAGCCCAGAATCCCCTCCAGACCGTGCGCCACCGTGTGGCCGAAATTCAGGAGAGCCCTCTTTCCCTTCAGATCCTTCTCGTCCTCCCCCGCCAGCTTCGCCTTGATCTCGACGCAGCGCTTCACGACCTTGGCCATCGAGCGCGGCGCCCCCTTGGCCAGCGAGGCAAACAGTTTCGAATCCGCGATCGCCCCGTACTTCAACACCTCGGCCATCCCCGCCCGCTTCTCCGCCGGCGAGAGGAACTGCAACCATCGTAGATCCGCCAGCACCGCCTGGGGAGGATGGAAGGCTCCCACCAGATTCTTTCCCTCCGGCAGGTCCACTCCCGTCTTGCCGCCCACACTGCTGTCCACCATCGCCACCACCGTGGTCGGAATCTGGATCAGCGGGAGGCCGCGCAGGAACGTGGCCGCCACAAAGCCCGCCAGATCCCCCGTCACCCCGCCGCCCACCGCCAACACCCAACCGTCCCGCGTCATCCCCGCTCCCGCCAGTTGGCGCAACACCCGGCCGTACTCGTCGATCGACTTCGACCGCTCCCCCGCCGGAATCCGCACCCGGACCACCCGCGACGAGCGCCGCTCCAGCCAGTGGAACAGGTCCGTCGTCAACGGCAGCGCCGCCACCCCCTCGTCCACCAGCATCGCCACCGGCACCTTCGCCGGCAGGTGTTTGTGCAGCACCGTGGGAAGTAGTTTGTCCCCGATGTAGACGGGATACAGGCCCGCCGAGGATTTGACCCGGACTCTCTGGATGCTCATCGCTTACCTCCGCCGTGTTGGGGTCCATCTAGGATTAGACCCGGATTTTTGGAAATGGATGCGGTGTTTTTTGGTCCGAAAGAAAAAAACTCGAGGCGAGGGTCGGAATCGAACCGACGAAATGGGGCTTTTGCAGAGCCCTGCCTTACCACTTGGCTACCCCGCCCAAACTCGTAGTTCATAGTCTCCCGCTTCCTCCCATCCCGTCAAACGGTCAGCCTTTCAGCGGCGACACCAGCACCTTGTCGAGCCGGTGCCGGTCCATGTCGACCACCTCGTACCGATGCCCCCGGTATTCGATGTGGTCGCCCTCCTTGGGAATTTTGGCCAGCCGGTGCACCACAAACCCGCCCACCGTCTGAAAATCACCGTCGACCGGGAAATAATCGGCCGGCTTGCCCAGATCCCGCGCGAACTCCTCCACCGGCAGGGTAGCGTCAACGAGCCAGGAGCCGTCCTCCCGCTGGATCGCCCGCAACTTGTGCCGGTCCTCCTGCGACGGCAGTTCCCCGACAATCGCCTCCAACAGATCCAACAAACTCAGGATCCCGGTGATGTTGCCAAACTCATCGCTGACCAGCGCCACCCGCTGCCGGGCCTTCTGTAATTGCTCGAGAGCCCGCAACGCCGGGATCGTCTCCGGCAAAATTAACGCTTGGGTCGCCAAATCGGCCGGGGCCGCAGGCAGGCCGACCGCCATGTTGGCCCAGAGAGCTTTGACGGAAACCACACCCAAAATATTTTCCCGGCTGCCCCGGTAGACCGGAAAGTGCGAGTGGCCGCTTGCCACCAAGGCCCGCCAAGTCACATCCGGTGCCTCATCCGCGTTGATCCAGACAATCCGGATGCTCGGGGTCATCAACTCCTCCACCCGCATCTCGTCCAGCCGCAGCACCCGCTCCACCATTCCCTGTTCCGTCGAACTGAACACCCCCGCCCGTTTCCCCTGCTCCAACAAATGGCGCAGTTCCTCATCACTGACCGGCACGGTTTCGCCGGAGGAGCGCACCCCGAACAGGGCCGCCAACGTGTCCGTCACCCAACTGAGAAAACGGACGATCGGCCCAAGCCCAAGGGCCACCGCCTGGATCGGCCGCGAAAGCCGGGAGGCAATCGTCTCGCTATGGGCCAAGGCCAGCCGCTTGGGCAGAAGTTCCCCGAAAATGATGGAAGCCACGGTGATAATCAAAACCACGAGCCCCAAGGACAAGGGATCGGCGATAAATTCGGGAACATGGATGGTCTTGAGACTTTCCGCCACCGGTTTGGCCAAGACCGCGCCTCCCATGGCCCCGGAAAGAATCGCGATCAGGGTGATGACCACGCTGACCGTGGAGAGGAAGGCACTGGGCGAGCTGGCCAACTCGTAGGCCGCCTTGGCCCCGCCGTCCCCGGCCTCCGCCCGCTGCCGAAGCTTGCTCCGGCGACTGGAAACAACCGCCAACTCAGCCATGGCGAAGACGCCGTTAGCCAGAATGAGAATGCTAAGTATAAAGCCTTCCATAACAACTACTTAAGATAAAATTGTGCGCCCATATTTCCTGCCGGAAGAAAGAAAGATACGGGAATTTGGTCGGCGGGAAAGCCCGCCAAATTACCCAAAAAACGCCACCAGCCACCCCCACAAGGCCGCCACCGCCTTGGGACCGAACAAAAACAGCACCGCAAAAAAGACCGCACAGGGGATTGCAGCCAAATAACCGGCCACCAGATAGAGGCCGTCATCTTCCAGCAGCGCCAAAGCAATCAAAACGATCGGGATCGCCGCCAACATGTTGCTCATCGGGATCGGCAGGGGCAAAGCCAGCAAGATGGAGAGAAAGGCGATGAGAAGTCCGTGCATCCGATGGAGGAACGGATTGCGGCAAAGTTGCGTCCAGCGGGGGTGCAGAATCTTCTCGGCCAGTTTGGCCACCTTGCGCAGGGCCTCCAAAAGCGCCATCGCCGTGGCCGGGGGGATTTTTTTCACCCGCAGCCAACCGGGGATCCAGGGCTCCTGGGCGAAGGAGATCCTCAGACCGCTGAAAAAGAGGACGATGCCGAAAGGCATGGAAAGACCCGGCACCTGGATGGGTTGGCTGAACGGCAACGCCAGCACCGTGATGATGGCGGCGTGCCCCTTCCCCTCCAGCGCATGAATCAATTCGTCAATCGTCAGCCCGTGTTCATGGCTGACCCGACGCTCCAGTTTTTCTACGACCTGGGAAATCGCTCCCCGGCCGGGGGGCATCCCCGTCTTGCGCCCGTGTTTCACAGACCTTCGGAAATCCGGCGGCCCAGCAATTGGGTCAGATAGAGCCCGTACGCCACCAGCAGGCCGATCCCGATCACCTGACGCTGCTTGGGTTTGGCATGCAGCAGCGGCAACACCGCTACGGTCGCAATCAGCATGATGCCCAGATCGGTCTGGTTGATGTTGGGAGCGAGCAAGGGACGCAAGAGCGCGGAAAGTCCCACCACCCCAAGACAGTTGAAGATACAGGCCCCGATCACCACCCCACCGGCCAACTCCTTCTCCTTTTTCATCAAAGCGGAAAGGAGCACAAATAGCTCCGGGGTCGTCGCCAGAAGGGGAATCACCGCCAGCGAAAGGGCCGCTTGGGTCATGCCCGTCATTTCCGCGCCACTCACCGCCGCCTTCACCAGATAGCGGGAGCCGGCAATCAACAGGACGATCCCTCCGACCAGCTGCGCCAACTCCACCCACCGCGAGGGTCCGGGTTTGGGAATATCCTGCTCCATTCGGGTGATCACTGAGCTGTCGGCCTCAATTTGGGCCGAGAACCATAGAAAGACCGCGTAGACCACCAAGGCAAAGCAAAGGAGCATCGCTTCGAACCGCCCGATCCAGCTGTTCCGAAGAAGAAAGGCCACCATCGCCGCCGAGGCCACCAGAATGGGAGCGTCCGCCTGGAAAAGTTGCGGCCGGAAGCGGAGTGGCCGCGCCACCGCGGAAATCCCCAAAATGAGACCGATGTTGGCGATGACCG
>JBILFP010000081.1:0-7170 GCA_044351535.1 Methylacidiphilales bacterium | reverse complement strand
AGTGTGGATGGGAGAATATGACATGGCAACGCTTTTGGAACAGCTGGCTACCCGGGTGGTGGTGGGGGACGGCGATGTGGCGGCCTACCTTTACGGCAAAGGCAGCCCGCTAGGGCGGAGCTTTGAAGGACTTTGCCTAACGGATCCGGATTTGGTGAGAGAGGCTCACCGGGCCTACCTGGAGGCGGGAGCTGAACTGATCGCCACCAATAGCTTTGCAGCCAACTTGCCAGCCCTGAAAAAACACGGGCTGGAGGAAAAAGCCAACGAGATCAACTGGAAGGCGGCCAAGCTGGCGCTCGGGGAGGCCAAGGATCATTCCGCCTGGGTGGCGGGGTGTATCGGTCCCAGCGGGTTGACGACGGCGGAAAGAAACGGCGCCGGCGCAAAGGAGGTTGAGGATATTTTCCGGAAACAGGCGGGAGCACTCATTGATGGCGGGGTCCAAGCCATCCTTCTGCAGTCCTTTGGGGATCCTGCGGAGGTGGAACTCGCAATCGGAGCAGTCCGGGAACTTCACCATCTTCCGGTCATCGCGATGCTGGCTTCCGGACGGGAAGGTACCTTGCCGGGCGGCAAGGGATGGGAGGAAACTGCGCGGCGGCTACGCCAAGCCGGAGCCGAGGTGGTGGGAGTGGCGCCAGCATTCGGCCCCAGCGCCTGTCCGACCTTGATCCGCCGGCTTGCCTCCGGCGGGGAAAATCTTTTGGCAGCCTACCCGGACGCCGGCCAACCAGAGTACGCCGAGGGTCGTTATCTGTACTCGAACTACCCTGACTATTTTGCCGAGCGGATGGCGGAGTTGCCCCCCTTGGGGGTGAGTTTGCTGGGCGGTGGTTCCGGGGTAAGCCCGGATCACATCCGGGCGCTGAAGAAAAAGGCGGCGGCGCTGAAGCCGGTCACGTCGCCTCGAGCGGGAGTGGAACCCAAGCGGGAAGAGATCCGGGTTTCGGTTCCCGACGGCGAGAAGAGCAGAAAGAAAGAGGAGTCGATTCTTGAGCGGTTGAAAAAGGAGCGGGTGGCGATCGTGGAGTTGGACAGCCCACGCAGCTTGGACATGGGGCCTTTTTTGAAGGCCGCGGAAGAACTGGTGAAGGCGGGGGCCACCGCCCTGACGTTGGCCGACAACTCGCTCGCCATCTTGCGCGTGGCCAACACGGCGGCGGCCACGTTACTGCGAGACCGCTTCAACGTCACCAGCGTGATTCATTTGGCCTGCCGGGACAAAAACCTGATCGGATTGCAAAGTGAGCTGATGGGGTTGGCTGCCTTGGGGCACCGGCATGTGCTGGCCCTCACCGGAGATCCGTCGAAGTTCGGCGACCATCCCGGGGCGACCTCGGTCTACGACGTCAACAGCCTCGGGCTGATCGACCTCATCCGTCAGCTGAACGAGGGAAGAAATTCGGCCGGACGCGAGGTGGGGAAGGGTGCGGAGTTTGTGATTGGGGTGGCCTTCAATCCGAATTCGAAAAACTTCGATGCCCAGGTGAAGAAGCTGGAACGCAAGATGGAGCGAGGTGCGCACTTTGTGATGACCCAACCCGTCTACGAAAAGGCCATGGTCCGAAAAATGAAGGAGGCACTCACCCCGCTCGGCATCCCGGTGCTGGTCGGGGTGATGCCGGTGATCAGCGCCCGCAACGCGGAGTTTCTCCACCACGAGGTTCCGGGGATCTCCATTCCGGATGAGGTGCGGGCGAGGATTCGGTCGCTGCCGGAGGGTCCGGCCCAGGCTGACTACGGGCGCGAGGTGGCGGCCGAGCTGGCGAGGGAAGTGGCGCAGCATTTCCGCGGGATCTATTTGATCACCCCGATGGTCCGGTCGGGTATGACGGCCCCCATCGTGAAGGAGTTTCTCCAAACCAAGTGAGCGAGATGGTCATCCAGGGGAGTCGTCCCCGCAACGTCGGATGGCTCCGGGCGGCGGCCTTGCTGTATGGGGACTGGGGCACGAGCAAGGCGTATGTCATCGGTTTGGCGGTGGTGCTGGCGGGCTATGCTGCACCGACCTACCTCGCGGCGATCGCGGTGCTGACGCTGCTAGTGGGATGCAACTATGTGTGGGTCTGTAAATTTTTTCCGGAAGGCGGGGGAGTTTATCACGCCGCGCGGATTCACAGCCCGAGACTGGGAGTCATCGGGGCACTTTTGCTGCTGGCCGGTTACGTGGTCACGGCGGCGATCAGCGGTTTCGAGGCCTACAACTACTTTGGTTTGAGGGAAGAGGCGACCCGCTGGGCGATTCTCACGATTTTTGCCTTGGGAGTGGTGAATGCCTTCGGGCCGCGACTGGCGGGAAGCTTGGCTGTTTATCTGGCCCTGCCGGCGGTACTCGTGCTGCTGGGGCTGGCAGCGGCGGGGGTTTTCTCGGGGAAAATGGACGTGGCCGAGATGCCTTCCCAGGGCGCCTGGGAAGGCTGGAAGATTTTTACGGGTATGGTGCTCGCCCTCGCGGGAGTAGAAGCGATCGCCAACATGACCGGCACGATGAAACCCGATGCGGACAGTCCGCCAGGGACGCCGTCGGTTCACCGGGAAGCGCGCCGGGCCATTTCCATCGTGATGTTCGAGGTGGTGCTGATCACGGCGGTGCTGGGGGTGATGGTGGCGGGCATGCCGGCGGGCTCCTTCGCTCATCCGGAGAGTTTTCTGCGGACGATGGCGGATTTTTACATTTCTCCGCAGTACGGTTGGGTGGTTGGGGCGGTGGTCGGGCTGTTACTGCTGTCGGCCGTGAACACGTCGATCGTGGCGGCAGTCGCGCTCCTCTACAGCATGGCGCAGGACGGGGAACTTCCGCCCAACTTCAAGCTGCTGAATCGGCAAGGGGTTCCGTGGGTGCCGCTGATTGCAGCGGTGATTCTTCCGGTAATCGTGCTGGAATCGACTCGCGGACTGGAGGCACTGGCCTCCCTCTACGCCATTGGGGTGGTGGGAGCGATCTGTCTGAATCTGGCATGCTGCAGTTTGAACCGGGATCTGCCGATGAAGCCTTGGCAGCGATGCGTGATGACCGGCACGGCGTTCTTGATGGCGGCGATCTGGATCACGGTGGCGATCACGAAACCCCATGCGTTGCTTTTCGCGGCCGTGATGTGCGGCGCGGGTCTGTTGCTGCGCGAAATGACCAAGGTCAAAGGATCGGCTCCCACGGTGGTTCCCGTATCCAACGAAGTATCCTCCCGTCTGCGGGAAGAGCCGGCGGGCTCCGAGGAGGGGATTGAGGAAGCCGGCCGAATTCTCGTGGCCGCCCGTGGGCTAACGGCGGCGGCGCGGTTTGCGCTGGAGGAGGCCAAACTCCGGGGCGCCCGCCTCTATTTCCTGTTTGTGCGCGAGGTGCAGGTGGCGACCGAGGTGAGCGGAAAATTGGCAGATGATGCGGAAGCCCAGCGGGTTTTGGGCGAGATCAAGCAGACCGCAGCGGCGGACAAGGTCCTGCTCACACCGGTTTACTGTGTCTCCAACAAGGCTTCGGACATCATCACCGAAATGGCAGCCACGCTGGGAGCAGACTTGGTGGTGCTGGGGGGCTCGCGGAGAAAAGTTTTGGTGAACCTGTTGCGGGGCGACACCGTCCAGCAGGTTTCCAATTCCCTGCCGGAGGAGATCCGGCTGGTGGTGGTTGGTTAGATTAAGATTAAGATTAGGTCGAGGCTTGGACCCAGCGGGCGTAGGACGTGGCGGCCCGACCGGAGAGGGTGACGAGTTCGGGGCAATCGTAGGGGTGGAGGCGGGACCAGAGCTTTTCCAGGGCCGAGGCTTTGCGGGTTGAGGTTTTGGCGAGCACCAGAAACTCGCGGGATTTCTCCCTTTTCCCTTTCCAGACGTAATGGGATTCCAGCGGCGGGAGGATTTGGACGCAGGCGGCGGCCTTGGCATTGAGGGCGGCCCGGGCGAGGCGGACGGCGGTTGATTTAGAATTTACCGTGGTGAGGAGGATGGAGATTTTCATCGGTCGTTTACGGTTACGTTTACGTTTACGAGCAAAACCGAGCGTCAGGCTTTGAGGAAGAAGCCGCGTTGTTTTTCGGAAATGGGGAGGTTGAGGCGTTCCATGGCGGCAAGGAGATCCTCCCAGACCTTGCGCTTTTCGGTGAGGTTTTGGTTTCGGAGCAGGTAGCTGGGGTGAAAGGTGGGGCGAACGGGCACACCATCGAGCTCCAACCAGGTCCCGCGGAGACGGGAGATCGGGGTCTTTTGCGGACCGAACAGTCCCTCCACGGCGGTGGCGCCGAGGGCGACGATGACCTGGGGGCCGATGACGGCGACTTGGGCGCGGAGATAGGGAAGGCAGGCCTCCATCTCGTCCCGGGTGGGTTTGCGGTTGCCGCTGGTGTTCGGAGGCATGTCGGGACGGCATTTGAGGACGTTGGCGATGTAAACTTGGGCGCGGGTAAGCTCCATGGCGGCAATCATCTTCGTGAGAAGCTGGCCGGCCCGGCCGACGAAGGGTTCGCCCTGCTCGTCCTCGTCGGCCCCGGGAGCCTCGCCCACAAACATCAGTTTGGCTTCCGGGTTGCCCACGCCAAAGACGACCTGGGTGCGGGATTTGGCGAGATGCGGACAGATGGTGCAGGCGGAGGTCTGTTTTTTGAGAGCGGCCAACCGTTCCGTCTTGGTCCCCTCAGGGATTTGGATTGGATTGCGGATTGCGGATTTCGGATGGGGGGAAGGAGGAATCGGAGATGGCTCGGCTGCACTCCTAATCTCGCTGACGCGGGGGGAGCTTCGCAGGGTTGATGATGGGGTGGACGCAGGGGCCGGTGTGCCCACAGAAACTTGAACCGCGGGTAGGCGGCGGGTGAGGCCGGCGGGGAGCCAAGCGTCCTTTTTGCCGGCGCGACGGAGAAGCTGGACGTAGCGGGCGGCCTGGGAGCGGAGTTCAGAGTCCATCGAGATAGGATTGGAATGCCGCAAAATCGTCCGGAGGGGGAGCCTCAAACGAAAGGTATTCACCGGTGCGGGGATGGGTGAAGGCCAGGCCATGGGCGTGGAGAAGCTGGCGCTTGATGCCGGCGGCGCGGGTGAGGGCGTTGGTGCCGCCGTAAACCGGGTCGCCGGCGACCGGGCAGCCCGCTGCGGAGGCGTGGACACGAATTTGGTGGGTGCGACCGGTCAGGAGTTTTAGCTCCAGCAAGGTGGCGCCAGGCCAGGAGCCGAGGACTTTCCAGTCCGTGCGGGAAGGCCGGCCCCGGGTGCGGACGGCCATCTTTTGACGATGGACGGGATGGCGACCGATCGCGCCCTCCCAGGAACCGACCTGGCCTTTGGGCCGGCCCAAGACAAGCGCAAGATAGGTTTTCCGGGTCTCCCGATCCTTGAACTGGCGGCTGAGTTCGCGATGGGCCGCGTCGGTCTTGGCCGCCACCAAAATACCGGAGGTTTCCAGATCGAGACGGTGGACGATGCCCGGTCGCTCGGGGCCGCCGCCGGGGGCGAGTTTTCCAGCGCAGTGATGCAGGAGCGCGGCGGCGAGGGAGCCAGTGGGGCGGCCGGCGCCCGGGTGAACGGCCAGACCCGGGGGTTTGTTCAGGACGATCACGTCATTGTCCTCGTGCAGGATGGTGAGCGGGATGGGTTCGGGCTCCACATGCCGGGGAGCCGGGGTGGGAATGCGGATGGTGACGGTGGAGCCGACGGGAAGACAGTCCCTGGGTTGCACGGTTTTGCCAGAGGCCTCGACCCGGCCGGCTTTCATCCACTGCTGGATTTTGCTGCGGGACTCGCCGCTCAGGCGGGCGAGGACGAGATCGGCCCGTTCATGACCGTCGGCGGGGCCGATGGTGCCGTTCCAGATCCTTTCTTGGGTCGGCGAGGCTTTTCGGCGAGGTTGCTGGGAATGACGGGCCAAGGTTTTCTCATCCTGCCGTTTTTTTGCGCGCTGGTCTATGCGATCGGGGCGCTTTTGTTGAAGCGGTCGATGGAGGCGGGTCAGTCGCCGCGGCTGGCCATGGTGGCCTGCAATCTTGCTTTGGCTCTCTTTTCCCTGCCGCTGCTTTTTTGGGCGAAGCCGCCGCCGGAAGGCTTGTCCATTTGGGTCTGGGGGGCGGCCCCGGCCTGCTCTTTGCTCTTTTTTCTGGGACAGGTGGGCACTTTTCGGGCGCTCTCCGGCGGCGATGTTTCCGTGGCCACGCCCGTTTTGGGAAGCAAGGTGGTGATCACCGCACTGTTCGGAGCCCTGTTTCTTCCCGGGGGGGTGGGGCCTGATTTATGGGTGGGCGCTTTTCTTTGCACGGCGGGGGTGGCGTTGGTGGGTTTGCAGCCGGGGGTGCGCCATGGAAAGGCCTTACGAGCGGTGGGTTGGGGGCTGGGATCCGCCGCGGTTTTTTCCCTGACGGATGTGATCGTGGCGCGGGCAGCCCGGGAAATGGGATTCTGTCTTTTTGGTCCTTGGATGATGGTGGGGATGGCGGTGCTGTCCTTCTGGGTAATGCCGCCGCGGGACTGGGGAAACATTTTTCAACGGGGTGGACGGGGATGGGCTTGGGCCGGAGCGGCCCTGGTCGGGTTCCAGGGTACGTTTCTTTACGCATCGATCGCTTTGTCCGGCGATCCCGTGGGCGTGAACATTGTCTATGCGGTACGGGGTCTATGGTCCGTCTTGCTGGTGGCGTGGATCGGAAAGTGGTTGGGCAACCGGGAGGCAGGTCTGCCCCGCTCCGTCCTCTTGCTGCGGGGAGTGGGCGCGGTGTTGTTGATCGGGGCGGTCTGGGCGGTTTTGGGTTAGCGTTGGCGAAGAGCTCGGGGGGCAGGTAGAAAGGGGTGGATGACGGCGACTTTATTCTCTTCCCAGATCGGGCTGGGAACCACCGATCCCCTGCAGGTGGTGATCGTGCTAGTGGCCGGGATTCTTCTCCAGGTCTACGGGGCGAAACTCCTGGTGGGTGGCGGGGCAGGTTTGTCCCGGAGGGTCGGGGTGCATCCTTTGGTGATCGGATCGACGGTGGTGGCCTTTGGCACCTCGGCTCCGGAACTTTTCATCAGCCTCTGGGCGGCGGGCAAAGGGCAGGGGGATATTGCCATGGGAAACGCCATCGGCTCGGTCATCGCCAACATCGGTCTCATTTTGGGGATTTCCGCGGTGGCGCGGCCACTCCGCTTCCGGCCGCAACTTTTCCAGGCGGACGCTCCCATTCTGGTGGCCTCGGCGGCGATGGTGGCCTTTCT
>JBILFP010000082.1:0-7170 GCA_044351535.1 Methylacidiphilales bacterium | reverse complement strand
CGGGCCGAAAGGAAAAGTCCGAATGCTCTGCAGCGGCAAGACCGTCCGGATCGAGCCGGGGGCCGAGTTCCGAGGCGAGCTCAACGTGGGATAAGCCATGCCTGCCACCCTCCCCAAAATCGAAGTGACCTGCCCGGAGTGCGGGCGGACGCAGATGGAGTCGGAAAACTTCATCTCCACGGTTTGCCGGGAGTGTGGTCATTACTTCAAGTCGCAGCGGGCCAAGGATTCCGGCCGAAGGAAGGTCCGGCGTACGGTCGTCAAAAAAAGGGAGCTGACCTGCGCCGAGTGTGGTTCGGTGCAGGAGGTGGCCGAGGAGGCCCAGTCTTCGACCTGCCTGAATTGCGGCAGGCACCTGGAGTTGGGGCACCGGGAAATCAACGGGGAGCATTTGGGCAACCTCAGCCTTGAGGGGGAGCTGAAAATCGGTCCAAGAGGAAACTTCGGTGGATCCCGGGCGCGGGCGGCCCGGATCGTGCTGCAGGGGCGGGCCAGCGGTTATTTGGAGGCGGCCGAGTGGTTGCGGGTGGAAGGGCAGGCGAAGCTAAGAACGGGCGCCTCAGGCGGGAAATTGGAAGTGACGGCCGGGGCAGTGCTGGAGACAGGGGAGCCGATCCAGTTCCAAGGCGGAGAGATTCAAGGAGAGTTGAGATGTCCGGTGGCCAGGTTTTCCGGCCCTTTGCGGATCGGGCCCCATGGGGTGTTGATTGCCGAGAAGGTGAGTTTCACCGAGCTCACCGTGGAGGAAGGGGCGAAGGTAAGAGTGCAGGTAGCAGAGATCTAAGGTGAGGATTAAGAGTTAAGAAAGGTGGAGTTGTTCGTTTACGATTACGTTTACGGAAGGTTGGAGGCGTACGTGAAGGTGAACGTGAACGAAAGCGGGGGCGTTGCTAGGGCTTTAGGCGTTTAGTCATTAGTCATGGAGAGAAGCATTAACGTGCCCTCCATTACTAATGACCACCAATAGCTAAGTGGCTAGGGCCTGCGCGAGGCCTGCGTACCGCGAGGTTATTTCGATTTGGTGAGGCGGCGGAAGGTGGGCGAGAACTCGGGGGAGTCCGCCTTGCCTTCGATAGGATCGGAACGGCCGCGGAAAAGGGCGGATTCCGAGACGATAAACTTGTTGGTGCGGACGTCGCCGAAGAGCTGAGCATTGTCGCACACTTCAATGGATTCAGTGGCGGTGATGTTGCCCTGGACCTTGCCGCGGACGATGACCTTGGCAGCGTGAATCTCGGCCTTGATGACGGCTTCGGGGCCGATGGTGAGGGTGCCTTGGGAAATGATTTCACCTTCAAAGGTGCCGTTAAACTCGAGAGGGCCGTCAAAAGCCAGGGTGCCTTTGATTTCGACCTGATCGGTGATCAGGGCGGTGCGACCGGAGGATTCGACGCGGGCAGTGCTCACCTTGGAGGTCTCAGGATAACTGAAGGTTGCCTCAAGGGTATCTGTTTTACGGCCATTCGTACGTGTAAACATTTTTACACAATAACACGGAAAATAAGGGGGATGACAAGGACTTTTTTCAAGCAACCCCAAAGGCGCGTTTCTTGACAGCGGGTAAGGGAGTTACGCAACCTCCTCCTTCCCATGATTCATCACCTTAAACTCATTCAGCTTAAAGGGGGTCTGCCGGCCAACCGGGTGGAAGAGATGATGGTGGAGAGCCGAATCCGTCTTTTGAAGATCCAGGATGTGTTGAGTTTGGCCTGCGGAAAGAAGATCCCCCTGAATGGGCATGACTCCTTCCACGATCTTTTCCTGGCGCTTGAATTTGAGAACAGCCTCAAGCGCACCTCCGCCTTTGACCATCCCCTGTACCACCAGTTTGAGACCCAGGTCCTGAAGCCGAATGCCGCCAAAGTCGAAGTGCTGGAGTTCGAAATGGATCCGGGCAAGGACGTTCGCTTTTCCTAAGGTTACGGAAAGGCCGGGACCGCGATGAAAAAGCGGGCGGTCGTCGGCGTGGGGGTGGCGGGTTTTCCGAAAAACGCCGCCGGCAATTCCTGGGCGTTTCTGCAATGGGCGACGGGCCTGCGGGAATTGGGGTGGGAGGTATGGATTGTTGAATCCTTGCAACCGAAGGAAGTGGTCGATCGCCAAGGCCAACGATGCGCGTTGGCGGAGAGCCACAACCTGGCTCATTGGAAATCTTTCCTTCGCGAATTGGCCTGGGACGAAAAAGCCAGTTTGCTGGTCGATGGCGAGGAACAGGACGAGCGGAAGTTGAGAGAGTTCGCGCAGGGCGCCGACCTTTTTCTGAACCTGTCCGGGCATTTCAAGCGGCTGGATCTGGTGGCGGGGGCGGCCGCGCGGGTCTACGTGGATCTGGACCCGGCTTTCACGCAGATCTGGGCCAAGGTGTATGGCAGCGCGATGAACTTTGACGGGCACAACGCGTTCTGGAGCGTGGGGCTATCCATGAGGCGCGGTGCGGTGGTGCCGGACACGGGGCACGACTGGAAACCCGTGCGACCCCCGGTTTGCCGGCGATATTGGTCCACGCAGGCGGCGGGGAAGCCCATCGGTCCGCCGGCGGAGGCCGGGCGCGGCCGCTGGACCACGATCACGCACTGGTATGGATATGCGGCGGTGGAATGGGAGGGGCGGATTTACGGAAACAAATCGGAGGAGTTTGAAAAATTGCGTGGCTGGCCGGCCCAGACGGGATTGCGTCCCCGGGTGGTGACGGATCTGGGCCCCGGCGAAGAGAAAGACCGGTTTGAGGCGGAAGGATGGGAATTTCTGGGGCCGGCCGGCATCTGCTCCGATTGGAAGGAATATCGTGCGTTTCTCGCGGCCAGCCGGGGGGAGTTTTCGCCGGCCAAATCGGGCTATGTCACGGCCCGAACGGGATGGTTCAGCGACCGCAGCGTTCTTTATCTCTCCCTGATGCGCCCCGTCCTTTTGCAGGAAACAGGGTGGTCGGAGTGGTTGCCGGAGGGGCGTGGTCTGGTGGCTTTCCGCACCCCGGACGAAGCGGCCGAAAAGGCGCGGCAAATCGAGGCGGACTATGCCACGCACAGCCAGGCGGCCGGAAAAGTTGCCGAGGAATGCTTTGCGGAGACCAAAGCCATTCCCCTGGCGCTGCGGCATCTTTAGCCCGATCCCCTGGGGACGTTTGACTTGGAGGGGACCCTTTCTAGGTTAAGGCCCATGGCGGGAGTAATTTCGCGAACCGTTTTACGGCCGGCGGTGGATTGGTTCCGGCCCACCCGAGAGCTGGAGACAGAGTTGAAGCAGATCGAAGCCCGGATCCTGCATCAAGCCTCCCAATTCGATCCCGGGGCGGAAGGCTATGTGCGGTATGCCCTGGAAGGAGGCGGCAAACGTTTGCGGCCGGCCCTGGTTTTACTGGCCGGCAAGGTGGCCGGAGGTTGGAACGAATCGATCCGCGACCTGGCGGTGATCGTGGAGTTGGTGCATGTGGCTTCGCTGATCCATGACGACGTGCTGGACCGGGCGGATCTGCGGCGATCCCGCGCCACCTGCAATGCCAAGTGGGGCACGGAACTGTCGGTGCTGTTGGGGGATGCGCTCTTTGCCCACGGGCTGCAACTGGCCACGAAACTGGAGGATGCCGAGATCGCGCGAAAAATCGCCGAAGCCTCCCGGAATCTTTGCGAGGGCGAAATTTTACAAACCCAGCGGCGGTTCGACCTGAAAATGTCCACCGCGGATTATCTGCACGTGGTGGGGCTGAAAACCGGAGCGTTGTTCCGGGCCGCGGCGGAAGTGCCCTTTCTCCTGCATCAGGCTCCCGTATCCCGAAGGGAAGCGGCGCGCTCCTTCGGTTACCAGCTGGGATTGGCCTACCAGATTTACGACGACGTGCTTGATCTGGTCGGGACCGACGAGGAAAGCGGCAAGACCCTGGGGACGGATCTACAAAAAGGAAAATGGACCCTGCCGGTTCTGCATGCGTTACAAACCCTGCCCAGCCACGAGTCCGAAGTCCTGCGGGGGGAACTGGTCAACGGGAAGAAGACGGTGGTGGCAAAAGTTCGCGCGGCCGGCGGCATCCGTTTTGCGATGCGGAAGGCGGTGGAACTGCTGGAACGGGCCAAAGGGGATCTGGAGGTTCTGGGGGATGCGGATGGAGAGCTAAAAGGTCTGACGGAAAGACTGCAGGCGTTTCTGCGGCAGTTGGAAATTTGAGTTGAAGTTGAAGTAAGCGGATGAAGCCCGCTCTCCATCGTTTGGGGTGGGAGAGCCAAGGGATGCCGGTCAAAATATCGCCTCTTCAAAAGGGAGGCGCCCGAGGGTAGGATAATAACATGTCGGCCGAAGTTGCTTTACCCCCCGACCTGGAAAATGGGCCGACAGACGAAGAGTTGGTGGCTTCGACGATCAAGGGGGATTTGGGGGCCTACGACGAACTGATCCGGCGATTCCAAGGCCGGCTCTACGGAGTGATTTACCATTTGACCTCCAACCACGAAGACACGAACGACCTGCTCATGGAGGTCTTCGACAAAGCTTACCGCAGCCTGCCGACATTCCGAGGGCAGTCCTCCTTCTACACCTGGATTTACCGGATCGCGATCAACCGAAGTTTCAACTTTTTGGACAAGCGGAAGAGGCGGCAGGGGGCCATGAGTCTGAATGAATTGGATGAGGACGGCCTTCCGAAGCTGGATTTGCCTGATGTTTCGCCCCAAAACGATCCAAATAAGTCACTCATGCTCAATGAATTGCAAAATAAATTGAACGAATCCATGCTTAAGCTGTCGAAGGAACATAGAACCGTGGTAACTTTATTTGATATTCAAGGACTTGCACATGCCGAGATCGCCAAGATCATGGGCTGCACGGAGGGGACTGTCCGTTCCCGCCTGCATTATGCTCACAAGCAGCTGCAAAAATCTCTTGGCATCTACCTGAAAAGGTAAAACCATAAGGACCCTATTGATGAGCCAAAAAGAAGATTTCAGCGAATTGCAAAAGCTCCTCCGCCTCAAGCGGCTGGAGACTCCCGGGCAGGAGTATTTTAACCGCTTTGTGGACGCCTTTCACACCTACCAGCGCCGGGAAATCCTCCAGGAGGAGCCTTGGTACGCCAAGGTTGTGGAAGTTCTTTTTGAGCCTTGGGTGGCCGGCGTGCCGCGCTTGGCCACGGTGGCAGCCTCGGCCGCCTGCCTGCTGGCTGGCGTGGCGTTTTTCCTCGGTCCGATCCAGTCGGGCTCTGCCCAACTAGCGGACGGTAAGGTGGCACATCCGCGGGGAATCGTGGTTGCGGCGGCCCAAACGGATGCCTCCCTGGAACTCCAGCCCGAGCTGATTGAAACGGCGGCCGGCGGGGAAGAAGTTCAGGATCGGCCGCTCTACGTGAACGGGCATAATGCTTTGGCTTATGACTCCCGGCTCACGTTCTAAACTCCTCCTCTCCTCCCTCCTCATCCTCGGCGTACTTGCGGCCGGGTGGGTGGCTGTCCGCGGCCTTGCCAAAAAAGAGAGCCCTGCTCCGGTCGTGGCCGAATCCGTCGTGGTGGAGGAAGTGGAGGTCACGGAGGTGCAAATGCCGCGCGCTCCGGAAGCTCCGGCATCCCCAGCGAACGCTTCTGCCGGGGTCTTTGACAAAATCGCCTCCGAAGTCAGCGGAGTGTATGAAAAAGCGGCCCCGGCCGTGGTCCGGATCCGCGCCACGGATGGTCCCGAGCAGCTGGCCGGCACGGGCTTTTTGGTCGACAATCAAGGTACGATTTTGACGGCCTACGCGGTTGTGGGCCAGGCCAAGGAAGTCACGGTCGATGCCGGCGGGCGCACGTACACGGCCAAGATTCTGGGCCGGGATCCCCGCAGCGGGGTGGCGGTGCTTAAAATCAAGGCCGGGGAAACCCCTTTTCTCATCCTGGGAGAGTCCGCCGGGCTTCGTCCCGCCTCGGCGGTGGTCAGCGTGGCTTTTCCCTATGATCTCAAGGCGGAGCCGACTTTCGGGTTTGTGGCCGGATTCGACGTCAAATACCTGACCCGGTTTTTTGCCACCACCCACATCCGGGCCAACCTGCCAATCAAACCCGGCCAGATCGGTGGTCCCCTTTTGGATAGCCAAGGGAAAGTGGTCGGGGTGCTGATGCTGGAGATCGACGAGGGCAAGGCCTGTTATGCGCTCCCGGTGGAGGCAGCGGCCAAGGTGGCGGCGGATATCGAACGTTTCGGGGAGCCGCGGCACGGCTGGATGGGGGTGGGCGTGATGCCGGACCGCAGCCGGCCGGAGCGGGGCGCGCCGGTGTTTGTGGACCGGCTTTATAAAGGCACGCCGGCGGAAAAGAGCGGCCTGCGCGCCGGGGACGAGGTGATTTCCATCGGGGACCGTCCGGTGCGTGAGCCTTCCGACGTGTTGGATTCAGCGTTCTTCGCCAGCGTCGGTGAAAAGATCCCAGTGAAAGTCCGCCGCAACGGCAAGGAACAGACTTTCACAATCACGGTGGCTAGCCGGCCGGAAAGCTCGCGCATCGTCGAGCCGGCGCCGCTGTTCCCGGACGCGCAGGGTGGTCCTGCCCAGCAGGGTATCCCGGTCCGCGGGAATTAAAGTCTTTCCTTCGCGGGGAATCAGTTTTTGCGCAAAGCCGGCTCAGGGTAGCCGGCCCTACCGGGGGATAAGGTTGAATTCGGGGGGGAAGGAGAGGCCTATCTGAACCTCCAAGGATTCCTGTTGAGTGAGCCAGGCGGCCAGGCCGGTGCCCGCGGGAGGTGGAAGGTTTGAGGTTGAAAGATTCTCCAGTTGGCCGAGCGGGGCGCCGTCCACCGCCCAACCCTGCCAAGAGACGGTTTGGGAGGAGGCATCGAAGCGGACAGAGCTCATTGGTTTGCCATCAGGATACTGAAGAAGGAGGGAGCTGACTTTGCCGGAGTCGCCCACCACGGGGCCGAACTGGCCGAGCAGTTTGCCATCTGGATAGAGAAGACGGCCACCGACCAGGCGATCACCGTCGTACTGGCATTCGGCGAACGGTTTGCCATCGGGATAGTGGAGGATGAGGGGGCCGGTGAGCTTGTCGTCCTTGAATTCGCCCGAGGTGGCCAGGGCGCCATCGACCCCAAAGCTTTTGAACGGACCGCTCTTTTTGCCGGCCCGGAAGGTCGTCTCCATTTTGGGTTTGCCGTCGGGGTAGAGTTCACGGACGAGGCCGTCCAGTTGGTCGTTTTTCCACTGCTCCTCGAGGAGGA
>JBILFP010000014.1:0-22032 GCA_044351535.1 Methylacidiphilales bacterium | reverse complement strand
CCCAGGGGCGAGGTCAGGTCAAAGGACTTCTCGGGGTCGACTACCGTCGGTCCCTTCAGATCATAAAACTTTTTAAAGGATTCGAGGGTGACGTAATCCACCCGGCCGATCCGGGCCACTTCCCAGTTCTCGTTGGCAAAACCAGTGCCAACCAAAAAAAGGCAAAGGCAAAAGAACCGACTCACCGGCGCCTCCCCAGAGGACGATGGTCGATCAGTCGAACTCCCCCGATCCTCACGGCAGCAAAGATCTGCCCACCTAAAACTTCCGCGTACTCCGAACTCAACCCGGCAATCCGTCTCAACCCTTGGCGATAGGCGGCCAAAGCCCGTCGCCCTCCTGTTCGGGCGGCCTTCGCCAGCGTTTGCGACCAGCGCCCCGCCGCCTCGCGTTGCGCTTGGTTCAGCCTCCGGTTCCGCGAACTCAGCGGCAACCCGTCCTGCTCCCGCACCACCGGATGGCGCACAATCCGCACCGGTTGAAAAAGATCCCGGGCGATTCTTTCGATGACCTCGCACTGTTGCCGATCCTTGTCCCCAAAAACCGCCACATCCGGCTGGACCAGGTTGAACAATTTTGCCACCACCGTGGCCACTCCCCGGAAGTGGCCGGGACGGCGGTCCCCGCAGCGGCCGCGCGACCGGTCGGTCTCCTCCACCCAAGTGGAGGCATCCTTGGCATAAAGGTTTCCCGGCCGAAAAAGAACATCCGCCCCCGCCCTTCCGGCCAAGGCCGCATCTTGGCGAGGGCTTTGCGGATATCTGCGCAGATCGGCCTTCGAATTGAACTGGGTCGGGTTGACATAGGCACTGATCACCACGCGGTCCGCCAAGGCTTTGGCCCGCCGGACTAGGGCCAGATGCCCCTCATGCAGGGCCCCCATCGTCGGAACCAAAGCCACCTGCAGGCCTTTTTTCCTCCAAGCTCGGCTGGCCTTTTGCATTTGGGCGGGTTTTGTCATAATCTTCACGGCCATCGGAGCTTACAAAAATATGACCTATCTTCACAACCTCTTCGCCCGCCGCATTGGAGGCCCTGGTTACGGCCTCAAAGAGGCTCCGATCTACAAGTTTGAGAGAATCAAGAGGGCTAAGCGGGCCGCCCTCGCCGCCCATCCCGGCAAGGAGCTCCTTGATTTTGGCGTGGGGGAACCTGACTCCATGGCCGACTCCCGGGTGGTCGCCTCCCTTTCTCTGGAAGCCGCCAAGCCTGAGAACCGTGGTTACGCCGACAACGGCGGACCCCGCCTGCGGACCGCTGCCGCCAAATACATGAAGGAAGTCTTTGCCGTGGAGGCGGACGCCGAGACGGAAATTTGCCACTCCATCGGCAGCAAAGCCGCCCTCTCCATCCTGCCGGCCGCGCTGATCGACCCCGGCGACGTTGTCCTCATGACCACACCGGGCTACCCCGTCTTCGGCACCCACGCCGCCTATTACGGCGGGGTCGTGCACTCCCTTCCCCTCACCGCAGAAAACAAATTCCTGCCCAGGCTCGACACCATCCCGCGTGAAGTTTTGGACAAGGCCAAGGTGCTTGTCCTCAACTACCCCAATAACCCGACCGGGGCGTCCGCCACCCTGGAATTCTTCCGCCAAGTGGTGGAGTTCGCGAAGCGGGAGGAGATCGTGGTCATCCATGATGCCGCCTACACCGCCCTGATTTTCGAGGGCAAGCCGCTCAGCTTTCTCTCCGTTCCTGGAGCCAAGGAAGTGGGGCTGGAACTCCACACGGTCAGCAAGGCTTTCAACATGACCGGTTGGCGCTGCGGTTTTGTGGTCGGTCATCCCCTCCTGGTGAAGGCCTACGCCGACATCAAGGACAACACCGACTCCGGACAGTTCCTGGCCGTGCAACACGCCGCCGCCACCGCCTTTGAAAATCCCAAGATCACCTGGGACACCTCCGCCAAGTACAGCCGCCGCATGGACGGTCTGGTGAAGGTATTGCGTTCGGCCGGATTTGCAGCGGAGAAGCCCGCTGGATCCTTCTTTCTCTACACCCGCGCCCCCAAGGCCGCGAAGAACGGCCAAGGATTCGGTTTCGAAAATGCCGAGGCCTTCTCGAAGTGGCTGATCGAACAACAGCTGGTCTCCACCGTTCCATGGGACGAGGCAGGGGCCAATGTCCGCTTCAGCGTCACCTTTAGCGCCAAGGACCGGGCCGATGAGGACCGGGTGTTGAAGGAATTGGCTGCCCGTTTGCAACCGTACCAGTTCGAGTTTTAAGGACCAGGATCCCGGTCCTCTTCGCCCGCGGCACGATCCTGCAGGGAAAGGATTTGGGGAAGGATGACGATCGCGCTGACCAAGGTGCAGATCACCCCAAGGCTCATGACCATGCCCAGACTGACAAGTCCCCGGTACTCCCCGAACAGCATCGACCCGAATCCAAAAAGGGTTGTCATCGCGGAAAGAATCACCGCCTTGCCGGTGCTGGACTCAAAGATTCTGACTTTCCCCTCCTCCCGATAACGGGCCACCACATACACCCCGAAGGCCACCCCGATCCCCAAGATCATGGGCAAGGTAACAATGTTCGCGGGATTCAGCTGGATTTTAAAGAGTCCCAGCAAACCAAACATCCAAAGAATCCCGATGCCAAGGGGCAGCAAGGTCAGGAGGACATCCTTGATTCGGCGAAAGAGCAGGAAAATCAGCACCACCACTACCCCCGCCGCATAAAGGGCCGCCTGCACGTAACTTTCCTTAAGAAGATCGATGTATTCCAGATTCATCACCGGGGTGCCGGTGGCTTCGGGTGCCACCGTCTGAATCTCCCCGACAAATTGTTCCGTCGGTTTCCGTTCCCACACGTCCACGGCCGGTTCGATCTCAATCAGCACCTTGCCGTTTTTGGAGAGGTACCTTTGCTTAAGTTCCGGCGGCAGATCCTCGGTGCTGAGCGGGCGATCCCCCCGCTGGGTTTTTAGCCAGTCGAGATTCTGGGCGATCGAGCCAACCAGCTTGACCTGATGCCGATCTAGCCGTTTCCGGGCCTCTTCAGGATCAAGTTTATCCAAGGCAGTCACCGCACGCTCGAGCGGCGGAATCAGTTTTTCAAACGTCTCCACCGCCTGACGTGCCCGCTTGGAGAGACCAATGTAGGACTTCGCCTGCTTGGCCCCCTCCTGCGAGGATTCCAGCAAAAACTCCAGATCCTTCTTGGCTTTGGCGACATCTACCCCTTGCTCCGCGCCGGAACCCAGCGTGATCTCCCCGGCCACCTTGGCGATCCGACTGACCTCCTTCATCCGTTGCGTCTGGTCCCGGGGCACAAAATCCCCCAGCGTGCGCACCTTGCTGACGGCCGGCTTTTCCCGGAGTTCGTCGGCCATGCGGTCGGCCTGCTCCACGCAGTCGGCGATGGCCACCCCATAAATCACGGAACCCTTGCCGGTATCGAGGAGTTCCCGGGTTAATTTTACCGATTCCATCTCCGGGTTCTGCAAATGCAGGAGATTGTAGTCGAACGTGACCTTCCGTGACTGCTCCCAGGCAAACCAGGTCAGGGCGGCGGCACCCGCTAGGACCAGATAGGGATGAAAGGTCAATTTACGGTCCAGCTTTTCCCCAAAACCAAAGCGCAACATGGCCCCCACCTTGATGCCGGTACCCTTCCGATCCCGCCACAAGAGCAATGCCGGCAACACGGAAAGACTGGCCGCAAGCGCGAGCAAAACTCCGGTGCCGGCGATCCAGCCCAGCTCGGTGAGTCCGGTAAAGTCATTGAAACACATCGCATAAAACGCGGCCGCGGTGGTCCCACCTCCGGTGAGCAACGCGGAGCCCGTGGTTCCCATGGTGTTTTCGACCGCTTCTGCCGGGGTTTTCCCGAGACTGATGTCCTCCTCGTAGCGGCCCAGGAACTGAATCCCGAAATCGATGCCCAATCCCAGAATCATCACGATGAAAGCCTGGGAAATAATGTTGAGGTGCCCGATCACCGCCGTCGTCAAACCCAGGCAGATCACGATGCTCGCCAGCAGCGCCACCACCGCCATCAGCGGCCGGGTGAACTCCCCGTAGGCGATGAAAAAGAGGATGAGGATCAGGACCAGGGTTAAGATGGAGGCGAAGATCATGTCCTGCTCGCTCTGCTTGAGCTCGTCGTAAAGCAACACCGGCTCCCCGGTCACCCCCATGGTGACGTTGGCGAATTCCGGCTTCGTTTCCTTGACCAGCTTGCGGACCCGGTCAATCACCCCGGTGAAAGGCGTGGGACTTTTTTGCTCTTCCACGCTGGGGCGAAGCAACATCAGGATGGTTTTTCCATCCTCGCCGAGACTGAGATATTCGTTTTTGAGCAGGTCCGCTTCAAATTCGGAGAGTTCCCCCAAGCCCTGGGTGCCGTTGCCATTCGTGACCGGGGTCTCGAGATCCTTCGCCAACCGCTTGAGGTTGCGGACGAACTCCTTGATAAACGGGATGAACTCCTGCCAATTCGACGATTTCCGCAGGTAAGGATCATTAAACTTTGAGGAAGCCTCCCCCAGAATTCCATTGAGGTTGAGGGCCTGTTTGTTGCCTTTGACCAGCGCCGCCAGCTCCTCCATCTGTCGCCGAATGCCCGTCAACTGCTCCTCCTCCGCCAGCAACAGCAACCGGTCGGCCATGGGGGAAAAATCGTGCCGGTAGTAGACCCGGGACAACCCCTTCTCCGTCTTGAGCTTTTCCGCCAGGCGGTTGGCGGCAGCCCGGCTGGCCTTGAGATCGTCGCTTTTGAGGACCACGACGATTTCGTCCCGAACGTCGAACTCCTCCATGTAGGCGAGATACTTCTGGAAGACCGGCGAATCCTTGCGAATGAGATCGAGAGTGCTGTTGCGGATAACCAGCCGGGTCCCGGTCAGGATTCCGGCGACTACCACCAATCCAAGGGTGACCCAGAGGACCAAGTTCCGCCGAGCGACCAAGATTTTGGCCCAAGCCCGTAGCATGCGCTGAATCATGCCCTGCCAGGGGGCCCCTCCGTTCCCGCTCATCCCAAACTCAGACCGCGGCGCGGGCCTTCTCCTTCTTCTGCTCCCACTCCTCGCGGATCCCCCGAAGGTCGCGGCTCAACTCATCCCGCAAGACTTCCGCCTCCTCAAAAGCCCCGGCTGCCTTGGCGCCGGCGATCTTCGCGCCGAGAAAAGTCTCCCTTTCGGCGATCTTGGCCCGGTAGGTTTCATCCACCTCGGCTAATTTTTTCTTCTGCTCCGGGGTCAGTTTTCGCTCCGGCTCCTTGGACGCCAACCGCTCCATCGCAAGCTCATACGCGGACTTCATGGATATAAAATCTTAAAAAAAGTCACCCTTCGCGTCCATCCGTAACCTTTCGTCACCTTGCCCCCCTCCTTCCGATCAGGCTAAGATCCATGATGGATTTCGCCTCCCTCCAGCTGGCCCCTTCCGTCTTGAAAGCAGTGGAGGAGCTCGGTTTTAAGGAACCCACCCCAATCCAGGCCCAGGCCATCCCCGTCGCCCTCACCGGGCGGGATATCATCGGCTCCGCTCAGACCGGCACGGGCAAAACCGCCGCCTTCGCCCTTCCCATCCTCCAGCATCTGGAAAAACCGGGCCGGCTCCGCGCCCTCATCCTGGAGCCGACGCGGGAGTTGGCGGACCAGGTCGCTGAGGCTCTGCGAAAGTTCTCCAAGCACACCGGTCTGAGGATCGGCCTGATCTACGGGGGGGTAGGCTATGGCGGCCAGCGCGAACAGATCCAACGCGGCATCGACATCATGGTGGCGACCCCCGGCCGGCTCCTTGATTTCATGGATCAGGGTGAAATCCACCTCGCCCACCTGACCCACCTCGTTTTGGACGAGGTCGACCGGATGCTCGACATGGGCTTCCTGCCCGACGTGAAAAAGATCGTCGGCTTCTGCCCTTCCAAACGCCAAACTCTCTTTTTCTCCGCCACCGTCCCGCCGGAAATCGAACGACTCACCTCCTGGGTTTTGCGCGATCCCCTGACCATCGAGATCGGACTGCGCCGCTCCGCCGCCGAAACCGTCAGTCATGCTCTCTACCCGGTCGCTTCCGATCAAAAGCACGAGCTCCTTCTCGCCCTTTTGGAAAAAACCCATTACGAGAGCGTCATCGTCTTCTGCCGGACCAAAATGGGGGCGGATCGGGTCGCCGCCAGCCTCACCCACCTGCCCCATCCCGTGGGCGTGATGCATTCCGACCGCTCTCAGGGCGAACGCAATGAAGCCCTGTCCGGGTTTCGCTCCGGAAAGTATCCCGTCCTGGTGGCCACCGACATCGCCGCCCGGGGACTCGACATTGCTGGCGTCACCCACGTCATCAACTACGATGTGCCCCAACATCCCGAAGACTACGTGCACCGAATCGGCCGCACCGGCCGGGCGGCCACGGAAGGCGACGCCTTAACCTTATTCGTGGCCGAGGAGCTTCCCTATGTCGAAGCCATCGAGCGCCTCATCCAGCAGAAACTTCCCCGCAAGAAGTTAGACAACTTCCCATACAAATTCACCGCGCTGTTCGAGGAAGGTCATACCGTGGCCCATACTCGTACCCGCGGCGTCCGCACCGCCCGGGGCTACTCTTTTGGCGCCCGCCGCCGGTAGGCGCAAACGACTATTTTTTCTTCCCGACCTTCGCCGCCACTTTCAGCCGCAGGGCATTCAGCCGGATAAAGCCGGTCGCATCATCCTGGTTGTAGGCCTGGGTCGGATCCGCCTCCATGGTGGCGATGTCCGGGTGGTACAGGCTGAGCCGTGACTTCCGGCCAGCCGCATAGATTCCGCCCTTGTACAATTTCACCCGGACCGTGCCGGTGACGTTCTTTTGGCTCTCCTCGACCATGGCCTGCAGGGCCAGCCGTTCGGGCGAAAACCAGAAACCGTAGTAGACGAGTTCACTGTACCGCGGGATCAGGCTGTCCCGCAGGTGCATGACCTCCCGGTCCATCGTCAGGCTTTCCATCTGCCGGTGGGCAAAGTGCAGGATCGCCCCGCCGGGGGTCTCGTACACACCCCGGCTCTTCATGCCGACAAACCGGTTTTCCACCATATCCACCCGGCCCACCCCGTGTTTACCGCCGAGTTTGTTGAGCGTCTTCATGACCCCGAGGGGCGACAACTTACGGCCGTTCACCGCAACACAGTTGCCTTTCCGGAATTCCAGGGTCACGTACTCCGGACGGTTGGGTGCGTCTTCCGGCGAGACCGAGAGCGTGAACATTTTCTTGTTGGAAGGCGCAAAGGCATCGAACCACGGATCCTCCAACATTCCGGCCTCGTAGGAGATGTGGAGCAGGTTCCGGTCCATGGAATACGGCTTCTTGGCACTCGCCTGCACGGGGATCCCCTTCTCCTCACAATACTGGATCATCTCCTGCCGGCCCGGAAACTGCTGCCGGAACCGCTCGTCCCGCCAAGGGGCAATCACGTCCACGTCCGGACTCAGGGCCGCCGCAGTCAGCTCAAACCGGACCTGGTCGTTGCCCTTGCCGGTCGCTCCGTGGGCGAGGGCCTGGGCCTTTTCCTTCCGGGCGATCTCCACCATCCGTTTCGCGATCAACGGCCGGGCAATCGAAGTGCCTAGGAAGTATTGGCCTTCATAAATCGCCCCCGCCCGCATCATCGGGAAAATGAAATCCCGCGCGAACTCCTCCTGCAGATCGTCGATATAAACCTTGCTGGCGCCGGTCCGCTTGGCCTTGGCGTTCAGCCCCTGCAACTCCTCTTCCTGGCCGATATTCGCACAAAAGGCGATCACCTCGGCGTCGTAGGTCTCCTTGAGCCAGGCGAGCAGCACGGAAGTGTCGAGACCTCCGGAATAGGCGAGCACGATTTTCATCAGGAGGAAAAGTGGGCCGGGATCCGCAACGGATCAGGCCGCGGTGGGCTGGAGCTTGCGGCCGGCGCCCTTGATCCGGGCCAGGTAGGGAGCGAGTTTTTCCTTTGCGGCCGCCACGCTGAGTCCGTACCGCTCCCGCAGGGCGTCCGGTTTGCCGTGGTCCACAAACTCATCCGGCCAGCCGACCCGCACCACCGGTGTGGAGATGCCCAGCTCAGCCAGCTCCTCGAGAATCACACTTCCAAACCCGCCCTTCAGGACATGGTCCTCAAAGGTGACAATGACGTCGGCGCTTTTGGCAAACAGTTCGAGCATGGCGGTGTCGATTGGTTTGGCAAAGCGGGCGTTGATCACGGCCGCCTCGACCCCCTCTTCCTTGAGCTCGTCGGAAAGTTTCAACGCCATCGGCAACATCTGCCCGTATGACCAGATCACCACCTTCTTGCCGTGCCGGATCACCTCGGCCTTGCCGATCGGCAGGGCCATCGGGGCCTTTTTGATGGTGGCGTTCGGGCCAGTGCCCCGGGGATACCGGATGGCGCTCGGCCCGTTATGGAGGCTGGCGGTGTAGAGCATGTCAACGAACTCATCTTCATCCTTGGGGGACATATGGATGATGTTCGGCACGCCCCGCAGGTAGGAGATGTCGAAAAGACCGTGATGGGTCGGGCCGTCGTCCCCGGAAAGGCCGCCCCGGTCCATGCAGAACACCACCGGCAGATTTTGCAGGCAGACGTCGTGGATGATCTGGTCGTAAGCCCGCTGCAGGAAGGTGGAGTAGATGGCGCAGAAGGGCTTAAAGCCCTTGGTGGCCATGCCGGCGGCAAAGAGCACCGCATGTTCCTCGGCGATGCCGACGTCGAAATACCGGTCCGGATGCTTGGGCTGGAACCGGTCCAACCCCGTGCCGTTGGGCATCGCCCCGGTGATCGCCACGATCCGGGTGTCGTTGTCCGCCAGCTTGGATAGATGGTCGGCGAAAACCTCGCTGAAGGTGGGCTGGCCGAGGGATTTGGTCTCGCCGGTCTCCGGGTCGTAAGGGCCGAGGCCGTGAAACTTCTTTTGCTTCTCCAAGGCCGGTTCGAATCCCTTCCCCTTCACCGTCACCACATGGAGGATTACCGGGAAATTCTGGGTTTTCAGGAACTCGAACATTTTGATGAGAGACGGGATGTCGTGTCCATCGACCGGACCGTAGTAGGTCACCCCGAGCTCCTCGAAGATCACACTCGGGAAAATCATCCCCTTCACGTGCTCCTCGGCCCGGCGCGCCACCTTGAGCGCCTTCGCCCCGCCCAACTTTTCAATGAAGTGGGCGGCCCGTTCGTGCAAATGGATGAACCGGGAATCGGTGGTGATCTTGTTGAGGTAACCGGCGATCGCGCCAACGTTCTTGTCGATCGACCATTTGTTGTCGTTGAGGATCGTGATCAGCCGTTTGGTATGATGGGAAACGTTGTTGAGGGCCTCGTAGGTGATTCCGCAGGTGAACGCCGCATCGCCGGCCAAACAGATCACATGCTCCTTGCCGCCCCGCATGTCCCGGGCGGTCGCCATGCCAAGAGCGGCGGAAAGGGCCGTGCCCGCGTGGCCGGCTCCGAAGCAGTCGTGCTCGCTCTCGCTCCGCAGCATAAAGCCGTTGAGCCCACCGGGTTGCCGGATGGTGTGGAACCGATCCCGCCGGCCGGTGAGGAGCTTGTGGACGTAGGCTTGATGGCTGACGTCAAAAATAAAATGATCCGTCGGGGTGTCGAAAACCCGGTGCAGGGCGATCGTCAACTCCACCACGCCCAGGTTGGGGCCGAGGTGTCCGCCGGTCTTGCTCAGGACCTCAATCAGCTCTTCCCGGATCTCTTCCGCCAGCCGCGGAAGATCCTCAACCGGGATCTTTTTTACGTCCTGGGGACCCTTGATGGAATCCAGCAAAGGAGTGGCCATAGAAGCGGGTTAGATAAGCAGGTCAGGGGCGGTTCGACCAGCCTTCTTTCCCTTGGGGGCGACCTCGGAATCCTCCAGCTCTCCTTCCTCGAGGGACCCGTCTTTCTTTTTGGTCAGCAACGAGATGCGCTTCTCCGCAGCCTTCAGCTTGTCGGTGCATACGGCCACCAACTTCATCCCGGCCTCATACTTCTCCACGATGGTCTCCAAAGGCAGTTCCGGAGACTCCATCTGCTCCACCAGCTTTTCCAGCTCTTGGAGCGACTCCTCAAACCCGCCTTCTCCCGGACTTTTACCCCCTTTGGCCATTTAAAAATCTTCCGCCGAACAGCTTGGCCGTCGAGCCGATTCCACCACCGAGGCCTGATGACCCCGTAAACATAATCGTAAACGTAAACGATCTCTCAAAATCACAAGCCTCAACCTTTCTTGACTGCCACTGGCAGCTTCCCATCCGAGAACCTCACCACCAACTCCCCTTGTTTCTTGGCCGCCGCCACGTTGCGAACCAGTTTCCCGTCCGGGGACTGCACCAAGGTATATCCCCTCCTAAGAGTCTCGTCCGGCCCCAAAACCCGCAGGCGATCGGCCGCCGCCTGCATCCGCAAGGAAAGCTCCCGCACTCTCCTTTCCGGACGTAACGCACCCCATCTCTGCAAAAGCACCTCCGCCATCTGCTTGCGATATCTCCAGGCGTTTCCCAAACCCCTTTGCAGTTGCACGGCCAGCTCATCCACCCGCTGCGCACTCATCTCCACCATCTTTCCCGGCTCCCGGAAAACATAGCTTCCCGCGAGCTCCCCGATTCTCCGCTTTTTTTCCTTCAGAACATCCCACACCGCGCTTTCCAATCTCTCTCCGAGAGATTCCACCTCTTCCTGCCAGTCCGCATCCGGTCGGCTCACTATCTCCGCCGCCGCCGAAGGTGTGGGCGCCCGCAGATCGGCCGCAAAGTCACAAATGGTGAAGTCCGTTTCGTGCCCGACCCCGCTGATCACCGGCACCGGACTAGCCGCCACCGCCCGCGCCACGATCTCTTCATTGAACGACCAGAGATCTTCGAGACTCCCCCCACCCCGCACCACCAAGAGCACATCAAAATCCCTCCTTCCCATCTCCGCAATCGCCTCCGCCACCTCCTCCGCCGCCCCTTCCCCCTGCACTTTCACCCCGAAGACCGTGAGAGCGATTCTCGGGCACCTTCGTTGCAGTACATGGATGACATCCCGCACCGCCGCCCCCGTCGGGCTCGTGATGATTCCCACCCTTTCCACGAATTCGGGAATCGGTCTCTTGCGTGACTCCTCGAACAAGCCTTCGGCCTGCAGCTTTTTCTTCAACTCCTCAAAGCGCTGGTGCAGGTCCCCTTTTCCGAGGGGTTCTAGTCCACGAACAATCAGCTGATAAGCCCCCCGTGGTTCGTAGACCGATACCTCCCCATGGGCGACCACCTTCACCCCGTCCCCCGGCTGTAGACCTAGTCGTGCCGCCGACCCCTTGAACAAGGCGCAGGGGATCTGGGAGCCCTCGTCCTTCAGCGTAAAGTAGCAGTGGCCCGAAGCCTGACGGCGGAAGTTGGAAATCTCCCCCGCCACGGAAACTTCCCCCACCTGCTCCTCGAGGAGCTCCTTGATCCGCGCGGTCAGCGCGGAAACGGACAAGGGGTCCGGTCGGCTCACCGCGGGCGCTGGATCCGCTCGATCGACGTGGCCTTGCCGGTGGACTCGTCGACGTCGATCACCACCCCGTCCACCTGCACCCCGCCGGTGGCCAAGTGCATTTTCACCGGCATGAGGGTTCTGAATCGCTCAACAATGGACAGCTTCTCTCGCCCGATCACCGAATCATGGGCCCCGCAAAAACCGACATCGGTGATGTAGGCGGTGCCACCCGGCAGCAGTTTCTCGTCGGCGGTCTGCACGTGCGTATGGGTGCCCACCACCGCCGAAACTTTTCCGTCGAACGCGTGGCCAAAAGCGATCTTTTCCGAGGTGGTCTCGGCATGGAAGTCGACCAGGATGGCCCGCGTCTCCCGATGAATCTCCTCCAGAATCGGGTCCATCAGGAGAAAGGGGTTGTCGACATCGGTCTTCATGAAGGTCCGCCCCATGGCATTGATCACGCCGAGCTTTTTGCCGTTGCCGTTCACGACGATCCATCCCTTACCCGGACAGGTAGACGGAAAGTTGAAGGGGCGGATGAGACGGGGCTCCTCGGCGAAGAAACTAAAGATCTCTTTCTGGTCCCAGACATGATCCCCCAAGGTGATCACGTCCACCTTGGCCCGGAAGAGGTCGTAGGCCAGTTTGGGGGTGATGCCATTGCCGCCGGCCACGTTCTCCCCATTCAGAACGATGAAATCCGGAGCAAACTCCTCAATCAGACGCGGAACCACGTCACGCACGGCTTCCCGCCCCGCCTCCGCCACCACGTCCCCGAGAAACAAAATACGCATCACAAAAACCTACGGTGAAACCTCTTCCGAAAGAACCAAATTCCTCAAAATGGCAGTTGGCGGCATGGCGTTGTTATTCGTATGCTTTTTACCGAAGGTGCGGTGGCTGAGTGGTCTAAAGCGACGGTTTGCTAAACCGTTGTACGGGTAAAACCGTACCGGGGGTTCGAATCCCCCCCGCACCGATCTCAATTCCTGAGTTATCCTAAAAACCCACCCCAAGCAGCTTGACCCCCCACCGAAATTCCACCACGGTATGTTTATGCAAAAGATTCTTCTCTGGAGTTTAGCGGGTGCGGTCAGCTTGCTGCTGATGCTGAACCTAGCCCTGGGGCTCAATACCCGTGGCTCCGTTAGCAAAATCCAGGCCATCCAGGCGCAGGTCGCCAATGGCCCCCAACTGGAGATGGTCCTCCGCAACCTCAGCATCCGCATCGCCATGGCGGGAGAAAAAGACGCCGCTTTCCGGGATCTCCTCAAAAAACACGAGCTGAACGTGAAGCTCGAGGAGGGAAAATAATTCCATGAACGACGCCAACCAAGGCTACGAAGCCTACCCATCCTCCACCTGCTGTGCCTGGCCCCTGATCATGGTGCTCGGCGCCCTCCTGATCGTGAACAGCGTCCAGTTCATTTCCATCTTGCGGGAACGCTCCGCTGTGAAACAGGTGACCGAAAATGCGGATCAGGCCGTGGCCCGTTACCGGCTCGTCTCCGACAAGCTGGAAAGCTTGGCCAAAGACCTGATGCGGTTAAGCCTCACCAGTCCCGAGGCGAAGGAGATCGTCACGCAGTTCAACATCCAGATGAACCAGCCGGCGGTTCCGCCGGCCACCCCGACAAAATAACCCGGCCGCTCCGGTTTACTTTTTCCAATCCAAGGCAAAATCGATCGCCTTGGCACTGTGGGTAATGGCACCCACGCTAATGAAGTCAACCCCGGCCGTGGCCACGGCTTTGGCCCGCTCCAAGGTCACGCCCCCGGATGCCTCGAGGGGAATTTTGCAGCCTAGACGCTCTTTTTCTTGGACCACCTCACGAACTTCTGCGGGTTTAAGATTATCCAAAAGTATCCGGTCGGGATTCAGGGCCAGAAGTTGTTTGGCCAAGCCGACGCGATCGGCCTCCACAATCACCGGTAGGTCAGGATTCTCCTGTCTCGCCCGCTGCACCAGTTCCGCCAAATCTTTTTCCGCAACCAAGGCCAGATGGTTCTCCTTGAGAAGCACGGCGTCGTACAGCCCCATGCGATGATTCATTCCCCCGCCGCACCGCACCGCATGCTTCTCCAAGGCCCGCAAGCCGGGCGTGGTTTTTCGGGTATCCAGAATCTTGGCCCCGGTTCCGTCCACGGCTTGAACAAACTCAGCCGTGCGGGTCGCCACTCCCGACAACCGCTGTAGAAAATTCAGGGCACAGCGCTCCCCGCTCAACACGCTGCGGGCTGAACCCCCTACCTCCGCCACAGCTTGACCAGCCTCCAGGCGATCCCCGTCCTTGGCGAGAGGCTTCCACTTCAAACGGCCATCCACCTCCCGAAACACCGCTTCGGCAACTTCCAGCCCAGCCAGCACGCAAGATTCCCGGGCCAGAAGTACAGCCGTCCCCGCTCGTTCCGCGGGAATCAGTCGGCTGGTTACATCGGCCGGACCCACATCCTCCCCCACGGCACGCGCGGCCGCCTCGCGAACCACGGCTTTCCATGTTTCCTGAGGATTCATGACTCCAGCGTGCGATTCCGCCCGCCCCCAAGTCGAGGAAAACGTCCCGCATTTCCTGCGCCCTAAAAACTCATACCCTTGCAGGATGGAAACCCGAATCCTCCCTGCGGATGCCACCGGCATTGCCTTGGCTGCAAAGCTCGTTCGGGAAGGGGCCTTGGTGGCTTTCCCGACCGAGACGGTCTACGGGTTAGGCGGTCGGGCCGACCGACTGGAATCTATCCGAGCCGTTTTTTTGGCCAAAGGCCGCCCCTCGACCGATCCGTTGATTCTCCATCTGCCTGAACCGGATCTTGTGAAGGCCGTGGCGGAAGGCTGGGTGGCTGATCCGCTGCCCAAGTCTGCGATTATCATGGCCAAAGCCTTCTGGCCCGGGCCCCTTACGCTCATCCTACGACGCGGCCCAAAGGTCCATCTGGAAATGACGGCAGGACGGGACACCGTGGCCGTGCGTTGTCCCGCCCACCCCGCGGCCAAGAGATTGTTGCAGGCGATTGCCACTCCCCTCGCCGCACCCAGCGCCAACCGGTTTGGCCGGATCAGTCCCACCGACGCCGAGGCCGTCCGGGAAGAGTTGGGCGGATCGATCCCTTTGATTCTCGACGGAGGACCCAGCTCGATCGGCCTTGAATCTACCGTGGTCAATCTGGTCTCACCTAACCCAGAGATCCTTCGCCCCGGAGCCATCACGGCCACGCAAATGGCCAGAGTTCTCGGCGTCACGCCGGAAGAACCCTTCTCCTTGTCCCGCCAGGGAGATTCCCAGGTCGCTCCTGGCCAGTTGGCCTCTCACTACGCTCCCCGCACCCCGGTTTTTCTGAGCCTGCAGCCGATCCAGAACCCTCTTCCGGGATCGTTTTACCTGCTTTTTCAAAAGCCTTCCGAAGACTTTTCCGGCTCTTCGGTTTTTTTAGATGCGGGCGGGAATCAGGAAGCGGTCGCCCGGGAGCTGTACCGTGCTCTGCGCAAGGCCGACGCCTCGGGTTTTGAAAAAATTCTGGTCGATCCGGTTCCGAAAGGGCCTTGGGCAAACGCCCTGCAGGACCGTCTCACCCGCGCCAGCTCCGGTACGGCAAGCTGGGATGGTCAAAACTGGAAACTGACCCCCCGCGCCGCTGCTTAAATTTGTCCGCCAGGGCCCCCGGCGCTTTCCCGGTCCTCTTCCTTGAGACTGACCAGCCCAAGAACGTGTTGGAGAAGTTGCGCGACGCTTACATCCACCTTCTCTCGGTCGGTGCGCAACACGAGGTCGGGGTTTTCCGGTTCCTCGTACGGGGAATCGATCCCGGTAAACCCCTTGATCTCACCCGCCCTCGCCTTTCGATAAAGACCCCGAGGATCCCGCTTCTCGCACTCCCCCAACGGGGCATGAATAAAGATCTCGGAAAAATTTACGCCGGAAGCCTGGCAAGCGCTCCGCACGGCCTGCCGTTCCTTGCGCAGGGGCGAGATCAGCGAGCTGATCACCACCAATCCAGATTCCGCCATCAGTTTGGCCACCTCTCCGGCCCGACGAATATTTTCCGCCCGGTCCTCCAGACTGAATCCCAGGTCGGCGCAAAGTCCGTGCCGCAGGTTGTCCCCGTCCAAAATCATGGAGGCAATCCCCCTACGAAAGAGCAGGGATTCCAGCGCCACCGCCAAGGTGGATTTTCCGGATCCGGAAAGACCCGTCAGCCAAATGACCGCACCCTCATGACCAAAATGCGCTGCCCGGGCCTCCTGGGAAACACGCCCCTCGGTCCAGGTAAGATGCTCCCCGGTGACCGCCCGGGCCAAGCGCGCGGGGTATTCAGCCGTAAGAATAATCCCGCCGCCGCCGAGACGCGGGCCTTGTTGGAGGGCAAAACGCCCCAGAGATTCCACGCGGTCATGGGCGTCGTAAACCAGGGGTCTTCGGCAACGGATCCGGACTTCCGCGACTTCAAAACGCCCCACCTCTTCGCGTGCTCCGCTTTTTTGCTCCAACTTCTCCGCGTCCACAACCCGATCGATGGCCACCAGCCGGGCCTCCACGTTCTGAGTGGCCAGACGTAGTTGGACCGGGGCCTGCAGCCGCAAGGGCTCGGGATCCAGCCAGAAGATCCGCGCGCGCACCTCGCGGGACTCCACCGGCGGATGTTCCTCATGCGATCCCACATGCCCGCGCTCCACGAAGATTTGCTCCTCCAGCGTGACCGCCGCCGACCGTCCAGGCCCCAGTTCTTTGACGCCTTCCGGCTGTCCCCAGGCTTCGATGGTTTTGACCCGGCTGGATTTCCGGTCCGGAAAAAACACCAGCGAGTCCCCCGGCCGCAGGGTGCCGCTCTCGATGCGGCCGGCGATCACCCGCCGGTCGTCAAACCGGTAGACGTCCTGCACCACAAAGCGCAAAGGACCCTGGGCATCCCCGCCGCTATCCCCGCCGGGCGAACCGGCCAGGAGGGCCGCCAGCAGGGTCGGCCCTCGGAACCATCCAAGGTTTTTGGGATCAGGATTTTTGACCTGACTCCCCTCCCGCGCGGAGATCGGGATCACCTCCCGGGGAGGAATTTTTAGCCCTCCCAGGTATTCGCGGATTTCTTTCTCCAGCTCGCGGAAACGGGTCTCCTGCCAGCCCACCAGATCCATCTTGTTCACCGCCACAATCACCCGCCCCACGCCCAACAGTGATAGCAGTAGTCCGTGTCGCCGGGTCTGTTCTTTCAGACCTTCCTTGGCGTCGATCAGAAGAATCGCCTCATCGGCCGCGGCCGCCCCGGTGACCATGTTTTTGATGAATTCCCGGTGACCAGGGGCGTCGATGATTTGGAAGGCGCGCCCTTGGTGACGGAACTCAATCCGGGTGGTGTCGATGGTGATGTTTTGGGCCTGCTCTTCCAGCAACGCATCCAGCAGGAAGGCGTACTCCAGCGGCATTCCCTCCTCCCGGCACGCCTTCTCCACGGCGGCCAACTTGCCTTCGGGCAGGGAGTCGGTGTCCGCCAGTAACCTTCCAATCAGCGTGGATTTTCCGTGATCCACGTGACCGACCACCACGATCCGGGTGCGGGGTTCGCCAGCGGCGCCGGCGGAAGCCCCACCCATCCGCTTCGGAAAAAAGGCCGGCGTGAATCCGGGCGCCACTGGCTTTGGCGCAGGTGGCATGGAAATGCCGCTCATAGGAAACCTTTGGCACGTAGCTTCTGCATGGCATTGCGCTCGTGGTGATCCTGGGCTCGGCCCGCCCGCTCCGCCGTCTTGGTCGATTTTAACTCCTCGATAATTCCCTCGATGGTGTCGACCCGGCTTTCCACCGACTTGGTGATCGGCCAGCAGCCCAAGGACCGATAGCGACGACCATTTTCGGCAAAATACATTTTCGGCACGGGGATCCCCTCGCGACGGATGTATTCCCAGACATCCAACTCCGTCCAATCCAACAGGGGCTGAACCCGGACATGCTCGCCCGGTTTCACCGCGGTCGTGAACTGCCCCCAAAACTCCGGCGGCTGGTCCCGATATTCCCATTCGTTGTCTGCCGTCCGCGGAGAAAAATAACGCTCTTTGGCCCGGGTCGAATCCTCATCCCGACGGATCCCCGTCACCAAGGCATCCCACTTGTACTTCGCCAGAGCCTGTTGCAACGCCAGGGATTTCAGTTCGTGGGTCACCGTCACTGGATCATGCGTTTCGTAGCCCACCCCCCGCTTGCGGGCCTCTTCATTGATGATCACGATCAAATCGATGTCGTAGTACTTCCGGGCCCACTCCCGAAAGGCCAGCATCTCCGGGAATTCGTAAGTGGTATCAATGTGAACGAGAGGAAAAGGGATTTTCCCGGCAAAAGCCTTTTTCGCCAACCAGATCAGGGTGTTCGAATCCTTACCCATGGACCAGGGCATGGCCATATTCTTGAAATTCGCGAAAGCTTCGCGGAAAATATAAATACTCTGATCCTCAAGTGTTTGCAAATAAGACATAAAAGATAGACTTTATAGGATTTAGCATTATCTTTCAAGTATGATTCCTGCGGTGGCCAAAAAGATGAAATCGACTCCTGATGGCCACCTACCGGCAGGAGCAGGCATGGATGCCCTTGATGCAGGGGCCAGAATCGCATGGGCACGGGAAAAGTTCCCCAATCAGGCCCTGGCCACCACCTCTTTTGGGGCTCAGTCCGCCGCCTTTCTTCATCTTTTGACCACCCATTGGCCCGGTCTGCCGGTGGTATTCATTGATACTGGTTACCATTTTCCGGAGACCCTCACCTTTGCCCGGGAACTCACCCAACGGTTCCAGCTTAACCTAAAAACCTACCGCCCCTTGCTCACCCCGCCAGAGATTGAGTCGCGCCACGGCAAACTTTGGGAACAAGGACCCGAGGGACTGGAAACATTTCACGAAATCATCCGCGTGGAGCCCATGCGCCAGGCCTTCCGGGATCTTCAACCCGCGCTCTGGTTGGCCGGCTTGCGCCGCTCGGGATCCGAGCATCGCCAAAAGCAGGAAGTTCTCAGCCGGCAGGACTCCCGCTGGAAACTTCTTCCCATCCTGGAATGGACGGATCGCGAGGTGGGCGACTACCTCAAGTCCCATTCCCTGCCCTACCACCCTCTCTGGGAAAAGGGCTATGTCTCCATTGGAGACCGCGTCACCACAAAGCGCCTGGATGAGGTTTCCGATCCCAAGGATCTGCGTCACTTCGGCTGGAAACGGGAATGCGGCCTACACGACCGGGTCTAACCACCGGATTTTTGATTTTGTATCGAGGGGCCATCGTTCACGTGCTGCGTTTATATTCACGATAAATTGATTCACCCGTTCCTCTAAAATTGATAGGATGACGCCCTTATGGCAGGCGAAGTCGTCGAAGTCGAAGGAGCGGTGAAAGCCGTGCTGAAAGGCACCCTTTTTCGCGTGGAACTCGTCAATGGCCATACCGTGCTGGCCCACATCTCCGGCAAGATGCGCAAGAATTTCATCCGCCTGAACATCGGCGACAAGGTGAAGATGGAAATGTCGCCTTACGACCTGACCAAGGGTCGGATTACCTACCGGATTCCACCTCCCTCGCCCGACGGCACTCCCGCCGCCCCCGTCCCCGTTTAACCCCGCTGGCCGATTGCGGCCGCGTAAGCCTCCCAAGGAACGTCCCCGGCGGCATCCTTGGGATTCCTTTCCAGTCCGGCCGAATCAAAGTCGACCCCGAAAATTCCGAACCTTGGCGCATACGTCCCCCACTCGTAGTTGTCGGTCAACGACCAATGGAAATACCCTGCTAGCGGGTACCCCTCTTTCCGCAACCGCTGCACCTCCCCGACATGCTGCCGGATAAAGTAACTGCGGCTCTGCCGGTCCCCGCGTAGTTCGCAATCCTGGTTCTCCTTGCCGCAACGGCGTTCGGCCATGCCGTTCTCGGCAATGACGATGGGGAGATCCGGATAATCCGCGGCGTACCGTTCCACAAAAAAACGCAGCCCGCGGGGCAAGGCATGCCAATCCCACCACTTGGTGGCCAGCCCCTGAGTGAACCATTCGCGCAGACTTAATCTCCCCAGGCGGAGCTCCCCAGGCGTCGGCAACCGCACCGCGTTCCCGACAAACGGGTCATAGTAATCAAAGGAGATAAAATCCAAATTCCCCTCCCGCGGTCTCTCTCGGATGCGCTCCACCAGCTTTGAAAAGGTCGTTTCCCGGAGAAAACGGTGACTGAGGGAGTTCTGGATCTGTTTGATCAGCTCTCCCGCCGCTTCGGAAAAAAGACTGTGGCGGGGAAAATCCATCGAGCGGTAGGCTCGCGTGAACTCCCGGGCCCGCTCGTTTAGGTACGCAAGAATGGGCTCCTTGCCGCGGGTCTGACGAGCGGCCTCCAGCACATCAAAAAGCATCTTGTCCATCCAGTACAGGTCGCTGGCAAAGGTGTTGAAAGAAAGCATGGGGCGTCCCCACGCCGGATGTTCCGCATAAAGCGCGTGGACTTGCCGACGAACCACCACGTGCGAATCCAACATCGTCTGCAACGCGCAGAGAGCGGCAGCCCACCAAGCCCTTCTCCCCGCCGGAAAGGCCCCCAGGTTGTAGGTGGAGGAGGCGAGCATGTTTGGCTCGTTCACGGTGATGAACCACCGCGGCGGGGCCACCCCTTTTTCCTCCAAACGCCGATTCAAGCCTCGGAGCATGGTGCACACGTAGGAGGAAAAAACTTCCGGCGTCCCCTCCTCCAGCCAGGGATCCAACCCCAGCCACCGAGGCGTGGTGAAATGCTGGAGAGTGATCAGAGGCTCCAGGTCTCTCCGGCGCAAACCGGCCACCATCTCCGCGTAACGGTCCAGGGCTGCGGGCACCAACTCTTGGCGGGGGCCGTCCGGCTGCAGGCGGGCCCACTCGATGCCCAGCCGGTAAGATGTCATGCCCATCATCTCCGCCCGGTCGAAATCCTCCTCAAACCGATTCCAGAAATCCACCGCCCGGCCGGATCGCTCCACCTTTCCGGACATCTCCCACTCGTACCAGTTGTTGCGGGGTTGACCCTCGCCGTTGTAACCGCCCTCGTGTTGATAGGGGCTGGTCGAGACGCCCCACAAAAATCCTTCGCTCACCGTTTGCGAACGCTTTCCGCCATCTCCTCCTGCTTCTCCTCATTCACGTGGATCGGCTCGTGTTCCGGATCGGATAAGAGGGTCTGAACCACCGTTTCGGCGGCATGCGGCCGGCCCATCTTTCGGGCGGCCGCCTGCATGGCTTTCAGGTGCTCGGGTTCACCCAGCAAGCGGTCCACCTTGTACCCCAGAATGGAGATTTCGTTGCATTTGATGGCCACTCCCTTTTCCAGGAGCTGGTCGCTGTTCCGCTCTTCCTGTCCGGGAATGGGATCATAGATCGCCATGGGCAGACCGGAGGCCATCGCCTCCGCGGAAGTCATCCCTCCGGGTTTGCTCACCAAAAGGTCAGCCGCCCCCATCCAGGCCGGCATGTCCTCCACATAGCCCAGCACGCGAAAATCCGCCTTGCCGCCCTTGCCTTGGCGCAGTTCGGCCTCCACCCGCTCCTTGGCTTCGGGGTTTTTTCCGCAGATCACCGCGACCTGGGCCCGATGGGTCAGGTTCCGTAGCGATCTCACCACCTGTTCCGCCGGATTGACCCCGAGCGCACCGGCGGAAACCAGGATCACCGGCTGGTCGGGGCGCAGCTGGAGCTGCTTTCGCAGGGCCGGCTTGTCCGTGTTTTTGGAAAAGGCGGGGTCAACGGGAATTCCGCTGACGGTGATGCGTCCGGCCGGCAGGCCCAGCGCGCTGAGGTAGGCCTTGGTTTCATCCAGGGCCACAAAGTAACGGTGAAAGGCCCGGGAGAGCCACATGGCATGAAAGTCGTAATCCGTCACCACGATGGAGAGTTTGGCGCGGATCTGCTTTCGGGTGATGAGGTGGGAGATGATCTCGGCCGGCATAAAGTGGGTGCAAATGGTGATGTCGGGTTGCAGATCGGACAGCAGCCGGATGAGCGGCCCGGTGTTTAGCCGATCGAGCAAGAAACGCATCCGATCCGTCTTCCACGGCTCGTCGCTCTTTTCATACCACCAACCGAGCAGGGTTGGGGCATCCTCCACCAGCTTGATGTACAGTTTGGAATAAAAATCGCGGAAGAGCTTGTTGGTGAAAGCCAGAGCGTCCACGTGAGCCACTTGGTCCACCCCGGGACTGCTCCGGCAGACTTTCTCCAAAGCCGCCGCTGCCCGCAGATGCCCGGTCCCGGCGCTGGTCGACAAAATGAGAACCTTGTGACGGGCTTGGGCCATTTCCGGATCTTATCCGGTTTGTCGGCCTGCAAAACTCCGAAAAGCCCTCTCAGGCAAAGAGGTCCTGCTCGTCCTTTTTCCCATCGGTACGGCTTCGGGTAGCCTTGGGCCGGATCCGGGCCGGCTTTCCCGCCGCATTCAACTCTCCCGCCTCCAACCCCTTAAGAATTTCCTCCGCCCTTTGCAAAACCTCCCCCGGCAGACCCGCCAATCGCGCTACCTGGATGCCGTAACTCCGGTCCGCTCCTCCCTCCACGATCCGGCGAAGAAACACCACCCGGTCTTTCTCTTCACGTACATCCACCCGGAAATTCCTGACCCCTGGACGGGTCAGGGCTAACTCCGTCAGCT
>JBILFP010000080.1:0-7305 GCA_044351535.1 Methylacidiphilales bacterium | reverse complement strand
CGAGGGCAGCAGGCTTTCTGTTCACGCTGGACCGGCGTTGCTGGATCAATCCGGCGGATGCCGATGTGGTGGTGTTTCCCACCGCCGAAGCCAAGGGGAGGTTTTTTGAAAAACCCAATGAGCTGACCCGGGGGCTGGGAGCAGGGCAAAAAGTCGAGGGCATTACCCTGAAACATGTCTTCGAGCGTGATTTTGACCGGGATCGCTGGGAGGTGGTAGGACGGGCGGGAAGTTTTCTACTGGTGAGGGCTTCCGGGGAGTAAGTGCCGGTGGAGGGGATCGAACCCACACGCCCTTGCGGGCAACGGATTTTGAGTCCGTCGCGTCTGCCAGTTCCGCCACACCGGCTACGAATAGAATAGAATCCTCCCGGCGGGGCCTTCCGACAAGGGGTTTTCCCGCTCGGGAAAACGGTTAAGTTCAGTCATGGCGAAGCGATGGCTGTTAACCTTGGCGACCGTCGGTCTCCTGGGGCTGCTGATTTGGATTCTCAATCCTCCGCCACCTGGGAATTCTTCCGAAACAACGACTTCTAAAAATAACGGTTCCTTCGCGAAACTTACCGGTGAATTCCCGGCAGCTGTATCCCCGTCGACTAGCAAGAAACAGAAAACCCCTCCAGTGGTTGACCTTGAGACCGGATCGGGAAAAGAGATTCCGGGCGAGAAGATTTTAGTTTTCCGGGATGATGCGGCCTACCGAAGGTTCCTTTCATCGATTCCCGCCGGCGCGCTGCTTGGAAAGATCGACAGGCTCCGGGCGATTCGGATCCGGGACGGGGATTGGTTCCGGTCGGATGCCCAAGCCTCCGAGGCGATCGAGGCACCGAACTACTATGTGGAGGCACCCCGCGTACCTTTGGATTTTAGAGATAAGGGAGAAGCCCTTTATGAGGGAGTGGGAGCCAAAAGCCTGGAGATGATCGGGGCGGCCGAGGTGACCGGAGACTGGGGAAAATCCGTGGCGGTGGCCGTGATGGATACCGGCATTTCGGCCTCGACCGCCGAAGGGATGGATGAGGGCCATGGAACGGCGATGGCTTCCCTGATTGGAGGTGCTTCCCGACCGGCTCAGGGAGCGGCTCCCGGGGCCAAGCTGCTTGATTTTCCGGTTTTGGGAAAAGACGGAATCGGAGACGCCTTTTCTCTGGCCGAAGCGATTCTTAAGGCGGTGGATCAAGGCGCCCGGGTAATTAACATGAGCCTCGGATCCCCGGGTGACAGTGCGGTGGTGCGTGAGGCGGTGGCCTACGCGCTTTCCAAAAAGGTGGCCTTGGTGGCGGCGGCGGGAAATGATTCGGTGAACCGGGTCAATTATCCCGCCGCTTATGCAGGGGTGGTGGCCGTGGCCTCGGTGGATGCCTCCCGTCAGCAACTCTATTTCTCCAACCGCGGGCCGCAGGTGGCGGTGGCCGCTCCGGGTTATGAGGTGATAGCGGCCTGGCCGGGGCAAAAATATGTCGAGGTCAGCGGAACTTCCGGTTCCACGGCCTTGGTGAGCGGGGCGATTGCTGCCCTGCTGGCCAAAGAGCCGGGTTTGACCGGAACGCAGGCGGCCAAGTTGATCGCGGACTATGCCGATGATGTCGGCGCGCTGGGTCGGGACGATGAGACCGGCAGCGGGATGGTGAACTTGCAACGAGTTTTGGAGCGAAACCAAAGGGGAATCTTGGATGTGGCGGTTGCGGGCGTGACCCTGAAAGAGGAGGGGAGCCTGGGTAGAGTGACTGCGGCGATGCAGAACCGAGGCACGGAAACGGTCAATTCCCCGGTCCTGGAGATCACTGCCGGCAACAACCGGCGAAAGTTCTATTTTGGATCGCTCATGCCGGGCCAGACTTTATCGGAAAGCCTGAGTTTTGATCTGGTTCGGGCGCGGCAAGAGGGCGGGATTAGTGCAGGGGCGGCAGTGAGCGTTCAGGGCGACCAGCGTAGCGGTAATGATGTTTGGACAGGCTATTTTCGAATTTCCAAATAAGGCAATCCCCGTAGATTGAGGGCATGGAAACGGAAGAAATCTCCTATGTCATCCGGTGCATTGTGGCGATTGCGGTTCTCCTGGGCGTGGCGGGGGCAGTGTTTACCTACAACGTTCTCCTGGAAACACCGGAATTCACGAACCTACTCAGAGCGGTGGGTTTGAATTGAGCCAGCTGGATTCAGATTAAGGAAACCGAGAGGGCTTAAGGCAAGGGTCAGAGGGAAGGGCGGCGGCGGGCGGGGGTAGTGGTTAGAGTTTCTTCATCTTCCAGTTCATGTCGCCATTTGCGGCTGATGTGGGGCCGGATGAAGCCGTAGACCAGGTACCCCGTGAAGAGGACGGCCAGCGAGTAGCGGTAGGTCTGCACAATCAGGGCCAGTAGAGCCACGATCAGGAGCATGCGTGGGACCGGTCGCTGGGTTCGCCAGTCGATGGTCTTGAAGCTGGGGTAACGAACTTTACTGAACATCATGAAGCTGAGGAAGAGGAGCAGGCCGGCGAGGAGGTATTTCCAGTCCCCGATGACACGGTCAGATTCATAGTATTGGAGCAGGAGCAGAGTGACGGAAGCGACGAGGCCGGCGGCGGCGGGAATGGGGAAGCCGGTGAAGTCCTTGGCGCGGTTGGTTGGGTCAGGCTGGGCGGTGAGGGAGTTGAAGCGGGCCAGACGCATGGCCCCACAGACCAAGTAAACAAACGCGATCATCCAACCGATGCGTGCGGGAAGCTCGGCGAGAACGATTTTAAAAACGAGCAGGGCGGGAGCGATGCCAAACGAGATGATATCGGCCAAGGAGTCAAACTCCCGGCCAAAGGCGCTTTCATGGCCCCCGAGGCGGGCGAGGCGGCCATCCAGCATGTCGAAAATTAAGGCGCCCAGGATCCAGAGAAGACTGGTTTCGTACGGGGCGATCCAGTCGCCGTTTTCGGCTGCCTGCATGAGACTGCCTTGGATGATCTGGAGAACGGCCATGAAGCCGCAAAAGAGATTTCCCGCCGTCATGAGACTCGGGAGGAGATAAGCCGCGCTTTTGGGCGAAGGCAGCTTGGGGCGATTTTTTAGGCGGGCCATGTGGCGAGAACGGTTTCCCCTCCCTTCACCCGTTGACCGACCTGGACTTTGATGGAGCAGGCAAGGGGAACATAGAGGTCGGTACGGGAGCCGAAGCGGATCATGCCAATTCGCTCGCCGCGGCGAACCATCTCGTCCGGCTTTTTCCAGGCGACGATGCGGCGGGCGATCAGGCCGGCGATCTGGCGAACCAAAACCGGGCCGCGGGTGCTTTGGAGAAGCCAGGTCTGGTTTTCGTTCCGGAGATCGACCTCCAGATGGCGGGCATCGAGGAACTCTCCGGCAGAGTAGTGGGTCTTTTCAATCTGGGCATCGCAGGGGCTGCGATTGACGTGGACATCCAGAACGGAGAGGAAGATGCCCACACGGCGAAACTTCCCCAGACCGAAGCAGGGATCCTCCGCCTCATCCACGCAGATCACCTTGCCGTCGGCCGGACTGACCAAAGCGAGGGGGCCGGTAGGAGGGGTGCGGTGGGGGTCACGGAAAAAGAGGAGAAGACCCGCCAACAGGAGGGCGGCCAGTCCGGAGGGGATCCACCAACCCAACCACAGGCAGGCGCCCAGAAGCACGGCGGCGCCGATCAGGAAGGGTCTTGCTTCAGTCAAAGCCATCGAGGATTTTTAGGGGAGAGATGTTGTTCTTGAAAGCCGTTAACGATGAGGGTTTGGGCTCCGGATCACCGGTCACGTATTCCCGTTCCCTGACTTTTGTCCTTACCCATGACTGCCCTTGGCACTGCTCCTACTGCGGGTTTCGGACCGATGCGGAGGGCCTGCTGTCCGAATCGATGCTCGAGGAGCTTTTAGCCGAGGCGGCGGGGCAAGGCGCCAAGGAAGCGTTGCTGATTTCGGGGGAACGTCCGGATGGCTTACCCCACATCCGGCGGGAACTGGGGCGCCGGGGATTTTCCGATTTTTGGGACTTTGCCAACCACGTGGCCGACCGGTGCGCGGCGGCGGGACTTTTTCCCCATGGGAATTTTGGCCGGATGGAGGAAGAGGAACTGATTCGGCTGCGGCCCCATTTTGTCTCGATGGGGATGATGCTGGAGAGTCTGGAGGATGTTCGCGACTTGGCACCGGAAAAGAGATCCGCGGGGCGGATCGCCGGAATTGAGGCAGCCGGGAGGGCCCGGGTGGCTTTCACCAGCGGGATCCTGGTGGGGTGGGGTGAATCCCAATCCTCCCGTCTGCAGTCCCTGGAAAAACTGGCGGAGCTGCACGACCGTCATGGGCAGTTGCAGGAGATTTTAATCCAGCGCTACGTGCCCAACGAGGGATCCCGTTGGCCGGCGGGTTCGGCCCCGACCTTGGCGGAGTATGAGGAGATGATGATGCGGTGGAAGGAGTGGGCGCCGGGAGTCGCCATTCAGATCCCGCCGAACCTGGAGCCACGTTGGCCGGAACTGTTGCCGTGGCTCGATGACCTCGGGGGAATTTCCTGGGCCAAGGACGAGGTCAACCCGACGAGTCCCTGGGAGAGAGTTGAATCGTATGCGGAGAAATGCAGGGAATCGGGCAGAGAGTTGGTGGAGCGTCTGCCCATTTATGAATCCCATGGGAGCGAGCGCTGGCTGGCACCCAAGTGGTTGCCGCGAGTGGAGGCCTTCCGGGCCGAGGTGGCGGCATGAAGGATGTCTGGGATCTGCCGCTGGCTGAATTGACCGAACGGGCCCGCGAGGCCGCCCAAGCTGTCCACGGGAATACCGTGACCTACGTGGTCAACCGCAACGCCAACTTCACCCGGGTGTGTCAGGTGGGTTGTGCGTTCTGCGGGTTTGGGCGAAGGCCGGGAACAGTTGGAGCCACCTCCGACACGATTGACCAGGTGGTGGCACGGGTTGCCAAGACCCCGTGGGTTACGGAGGTCTGTCTCCAGGGTGGAATCGACCCAAGTCTTTCGCCGGACTACTACTTCGACCTCGTTCGAGCGCTGCGCTCCGCCTTTCCCATGATGCATCTGCATGCTTTTTCCCCGATGGAGATTGATTCGCTGTGTGAGAAGTCGGGCCAGGAGCCGGAGGAGATGGTGGTGCGACTGCGGGCCGCCGGGGTGGGAAGTATTCCGGGAACAGCGGCGGAAATACTCGTGAACCGGGTAAGAAGAAAAATTTCACGTAACAAGTTGCCGGCGGAACGCTGGATCCGGATCGTCCGGGCCGCCCATTTGGCGGGGCTGCGTTCCAGCGCGACGATCCTGTTTGGGCACGTGGAGACCTGGGATGACATCCGGGCCCACTTTGAAGTCTTGCGCCGGGTCCAAGGGGAGACCGGGGGATTCACCGAGTTTGTGCCGCTGGCTTTTGTGCCCTACGAGAACCGGCTTGGTAGAATGCTGGCCCGGCGCCACGGCGGCATGGCGCGACTGGAGGAGAGAATCCGGCGTCGAGCCCGAAGGCTGTACCCGTTGGCCCGGCTGAGTTTGGGCGATTTGATTCCGAATCTGCAGACCAGCTGGGTCAAACTGGGGGTGGAAGGGGCGGCCGAATCGCTGGATTGGGGCTGCAACGATTTCGGCGGCACGCTGTATGAGGAGTCGATCACGCGTTCGAGCGGGGGAAGGCACGGGGAACGGTTGGAGTCGGAAGCAATCGAGGCGGCCATCCTTCGGGCCGGGCGGATTCCACGGCGCCGGACCACCCTTTACGGGATTGTGAAAAACCCGTTTTCCCTCGGAAAAAAGAGTTGTCAGCCGTCCCCGGAAGGGCATTTTGCCCTCTGATTCGACAACGAAACCCAAACCAAGGAGACAGAACACATCATGGCCAGAAAACCCAATGCAGCATTCATGAAACCCGTCCAGCCGGACGCCGTCCTCGCCGCCATCGTCGGAAGCAAGCCGCTTCCCCGGACCGAGCTGACGAAGAAACTGTGGGCGCACATCAAGAAGAAGGGCCTGCAGGACAAGAAAAACAGGCGGATGATCCACGCGGACGAGCTGCTCAAGCCCCTTTTCGGCGGGAAAAGCTCCGCCAACATGTTTGAGTTGACCAAGTACGCCAGCAAGCACGTTAAATAAGACTTTCTTCCTTGGGTAGCGGAACCTGTTCCGCCACCTGGGGAAAGCGAGCTTGAGATACCCCGCCGAGGCCTGTCCCCGGCGGGGTATTTTTTTCTGGTGAATCGTTAGAGCTTTCGTTAGTGTATCTAACTTATGGATCTAACAAAACTGACTGCCAAAGAGTTCGGCCGGATCGTCAAACTTCTGCGCCGAAAGGAAAGCCTCGAGAAGAAACTCGGCCAAGTGGAACGTTCGGTGGCCAAAGTGGTGGGAGCCGGCGCTTCCCTGGTGGCGCGCCGGGCGCGCCGGATCGCCTCGGGACGGGGCCGGGTCGGCCGCCGGGGTCGCCCCAAGGGTCGTCGCTCGACGGGTCGTAAGTTTGGCCGTCGGGGTGGGTTGCGCGAGGTGGTTCTCAAGCAGTTGAAGCGGGCCGGCAAAACCGGGCTCAAAATCAAGGACCTGGCCGGCAAGCTGAACATTCAACGCCAGCGGCTGGACACCTGGTTTTACCAGAACGTGAAAAAGATCCGGGGTCTCAAAAAGATCGGGCCGGGTCACTATCACCTGCGTGGATAAACGGCGGACGAGGTAGGATTCGAACCTACGAGCGCCTTGCGGCGCCTGCGGTTTTCAAGACCGCCGCGTTCAACCACTCCGCCACTCGTCCCGTTTTTTATCCTTAGAGGAAAACCGCCCCCATGGCGAGTTCAGCCCCCCCGCGACTGACCGTGATTGGGGCGGGTTTTTTGGGCCGGGTGGTGGGTGAAGAAGCTCAACGAGGGGGATGGCAAGTTCTGCCAGTGGTTCGGTCCAGAGAGTCCGCGGATGCCCTGAAGCGTGATTTTCCAGAAGCCCTGGCGGCCGATGCGGTCTCGGCGGATTTCTGGGAGCGGCAGGCACCCACGTGCGGAGGGATGGTATGGTCGATGGCACCTTCCCGGGCGAGACCTGAGGATGACTTCCTTGCCATGCATCGGCAGGGAGCGGTTCGGGCAGCCCAGTGGGCCCGCCGCCGCCGGATTCCTTTTGTGTATATTTCATCCACCTCGGTTTATGCGGAGGATGGCGGAGCGTGGGTGGATGAAGAATCTCCCGTGGCGACGGAAGATGCGCGGTCGCTGGTGATGGTGGAAGCCGAGAGGGCCTGTCGGAACGCCGGGGGTGCCGTGCTGCGGTGTGCGGGGCTTTATGGAAGAGCCCGGGTGCTGAAAACCGACGGGGAAGGACCCGAACGTTGGCTAAACCTGATC